>JBQGBW010000078.1:0-19673 GCA_052043475.1 Magnetococcales bacterium HHB-1 | reverse complement strand
AGCCGTTGCGCTGTTAGCTGAGTCCGTAGCGCTACCATCCGCAGCCGTAGCACTGGATGCAGCCGCCGTAGCACTATCACTTGCGGCTGTGGCACTGGATGCAGCCGCCGTTTCGCTGGATGCCGCAGCCGTCGCACTATCACTTGCGACTGTCGCACTGGATGCAGCAGTTGTAGCGCTATTGGCGGAATCCGTAGCATTGGATGCAGCAGCCGTTGCGCTATTGGCGGAATCCGTAGCACTGGATGCAGCAGCCGTTGCGCTATCACTTGCGGCTGTGGCACTGGATGCAGCAGCCGTTGCGCTGTTAGCTGAGTCCGTAGCACTGGATGCAGCCGCTGTTGCGCTATCACTTGCGGCTGTGGCACTGGATGCAGCCGCCGTTGCGCTGTTAGCTGAGTCCGTAGCGCTACCATCCGCAGCCGTAGCACTGGATGCAGCCGCCGTTGCGCTGGCCGATGCCTGAGAATCTATCTCACCAATTCGTTTAGCAACGCTTGGGACTACCCCACCCTCAGTTATCACTTCAACATTTGCATCACCGTGAACAATCTGATGGAACAACGCCGAATCCGCAGTCGTCTGATTAACGGCGCTTTCCAGATCTGTTTGAAGCGTCATTACCCTTGCTCCTTAATCGATCATATTCTTACAGGTATCGTACTATGGACAAGCTTATGGAATGTTTCCATATTTGGATAAAATAGATCCATATTATTGGATTCATAGATTACCAATGCATCTTCATTCAGCGTTGGACGCTCTCTGGTCTCAAGCTTAGACGTAACAATCCAAACAAGGTTATTTTCGAGTGAGGCAGTAAACGGCTCCTTAAATCGACAATCATGGTCTGTAATCCCGATACCGCCTTTAAGAGCCATATTGAACCAAGTACCACCTTCTTGAGCTCGATGTTTGTACCATGCTTCAAAGAGTGCATACTGTTGCTTCGTAAATCGCCAACGTACTGAGATCTCAGTTGATGTCTGAGTAAAACGTCGTCGTTGTCTGGCTGGCCCTGCTTCCATATCAGTACGCAAAACCGCCTCTTGTGGCACAACGCCATAACCAGATGTGGTGGGAAGAGGCAGTGTTACCGGCCATTGCACATTCTGAGACATCAATACCCCCCACGGGCTCTACTTATCCCGTACTGACTTTCAAGAAGGGGCGCAATCCCTTCTCCACGGGCGATATTAGCACCCATCGTATGTTCTACTTGCTCAACCAATATCCGTATCATCTGATTGCCGTTGCCATCTCTTTCAGATCGTGCTGATGCCTGGACATTAGGCCCTGCATTATTCTCTACTACAATGTTAACCTGAACATTGGAAGGAACCCCTTGCACACCTAAATTTCCGTTCGCCATACGGGATAAAGGCACGATAGCTTCTTCCCCTGCTTCTCCCATTAATCCTGCACCGTTATGCATGGGAAAATAGGTCGGCATTGTTACTATGCCGCCCTTGGCAAAAGGGACCACCCGACCATTAGAGATCACATTCCCGTGCGCGTTGGCCGTTACATTTCCACTTCCTGGTGATGGGGAAATACCTTTGAGTATTGAATTGAACCCCTCTGCCAGTGGTGCAACAATCGCTCTTCTGACCGCGATACGTGCCAGATCGCTTAGAATCGCATTGGTGAAATTCCCGAATGAAAACTTACCTGTCATCACAAACTCTGTCAGACCATCTTCCATGCCCTGTAACGCAGTACCAAATGCTCTTTTTGTGGTTTGTGCGGCATTTTCACCTTCGTTCACATAATCCCGAAAGGCTCGTTTAGCGCCATCAACCCAATGTGTGCTCTGGTCTAAGAGACTGTTATCGAGTTCGGCTTTAGCTCTTACATAGGTTTTTGGATCGATATGCTCCTGTTCTCGCAGTCCTTGGAGTGATGCAACACCAGATTCATATCTCTCCCGGGGTGTTTGGAAGCGCCTTTTTAATTCTTCGCCTTGTCTTTTCAGCTCCAACTGTTTTTCTTCGGCCTTGTTTCTTGATTCAATCGCCTTTTGTTCATCGAACAATACTCCTGCCAGTCGTTTCACCTCTTCACGCTGTCCAAGGGTGGCTTGGGCAGAAAGGCGACGTGTGGCCAAAGTAATCTGGCGCTGTCGATCACTCATGCCTAGCAGTTTAATCTCTTGTTCGAGAGATTTTAAAACACCATTATCGGCTTGTTCGTCTTGCTGGGATTGCGATTTTCCAGATGAAGAAGACTTTGGTGTACGATGTTTTGCCTTAAGCGCTGCTAAAGCTCTTCGATAAGTTTCTTCTCCACCAAATTTTTTAAATGCACCAGCCTTGAATAGTTCATTCAACCTGGCGCGCTCCTCTGCCAGTTTTTCAGCAGGAGCCTTAACCGTTTGCGCAATGAGTTTGGCCTCTTCAAGCATCTTTCCTAACGCTTTGTCTTCGGCTCCCATGAGCGCAGCCGATGATGGAGAGACTTTTTTAGCGGCTGTATTTCGAAGTCTGGCCAACTCTTTTCTGAGTTCTGTTGCTCGCTTTCTTGAGGCGCTGATTCGGTTGTTTAACAATTTGAATCTTAGAGAGGTTTCTTCAACAAGCCGTGACATATCGGCTTGTTCAGGCTGAAGATTCCCACTCATTACCATCTCTACATCGGTATGGGATAGGCCAGAAGCACGGAGAGTCTTTTTCTGCTGAGATTGATACTCAGCTTGTTGCGCCAATTCAGCTTCTAGTCGAACCTCCCCATAAGCTCTGGCTTTCTCTTGAAGCGCTTTTTTCTCCTCATTGATCGTATCAATGTAATGCCCGGATGCCTCGCGAAGCTGCTTAATTGCATCAGTATGTTGATCCGCCGCTTCGGCAATCGCTTTATGTTTCTTCTCTCCTTCAGGAAAGAGCATATAGAGCGTACCGATTGCTGTAATCAGAGTTCCAACAGGGCCACCCAGCATACCCATGGCGCCTCGCAGAACACCTAATCCCGCTGCACCTGTACGCGCTGCTGTTCCTACAGAGAGTAATCCGGCTGCGGTACTCTTAAGATAAGTTGGCGCCACTCTGATCAACATCAACAGGCCAACCATCGCATGGCGAAAAGCTATTGTAGACGTAACCGCGCCTGCGAAACGTGCAATTAATACGGTGGAGAGAACGATACCGATATCTTTAAGGACTTCAATCACCTTCTCAGAATCACTCAACAGATGACTTAAGCCCACCGCCATTTCACCAACTGCTGGCGCAACCTCTTTTCCTGCCGCCACCGCAATGGATTCAAAAGTGTTTGCCAAAATCTGTACCTGGCTGTTATATGTGGCGAATGCTTTATCTGACTCTTTTTGCAGTGCAGTAGTGTTCTGTAATTCATCATTGGCCATCTGAATAGCTCTGGTCAGCTTATCTGTACGCGAAGCCATTACAGGGATTACTTTAAGCGCTTGTTCCCCCGTTAATTCAAATGTTTCTAGCAATCGGACTACATCGCCGCCCGCTTTTTTAAACTCATCAACGCCCCTTAAGAAATCTTTAAAGACACCGGTTGCATCCACCTTGAATGCGGATCTTAGCTGCTCAGGTGTCTGACCTGTGAACTTTTGTAATTTCTCTAACTTCTCACCACCATTGCGTAGTGCATCATCAATAGAACGAAATGCTTTACCCACCTCAGAGCCGCCCAACTCTGCTTGAATACCCAACTCTGCCATCACCGCCGCCAAAGATGATGCTCTGGCACTGGATACATTAAAAGTATTGGTTGCCCTGGCTACTTCATTGGCAATCAGTGCGATCTCTATCTCTGTTGCCGCAGAGTTATTGCCTAATCGAACAATTACAGAGCCTAATGTACCGACAGAATCCGTTGCTTCATTTGTGGCATTGAGCAGACGCGCCAAAACGGTTGCACCTTCCTCACCTGCCAGGTTGGAAGCACTCTGCATGCGTGCAATGGTTTCAGTGAAGACTAAAATGTTCTTACGGCCTTTCACGCCAAGCTGTGCGGCTGTCTGGCCAATCTTTAATAGCTCAACCGCCGCAACAGGCACACGGTGGGAAAGTGATTCAATGTCACCACCCATATCCTCAAGCGCCTGGCCTGAGAGATCGGCGGTTTTTCCCACACCAACCAGTGCCTGCTCAAAATCTCCGTAGGCTTGAAGAAGTTGCAGCAAACCTTCCTTGATTCCCCCCAGTTGAGCTAAAAGGTCTGTTACTGCGTCGAAGGCACCAAGTTGTTGAGAAAGCATCTCTGCACGGGCTGTAAGAGACTCCAACGCGCTACTTGCCCGTGTTGCGCCAAAATGAATCTTTTTAAAAGCCGCATCCCCTGCTTCCCCTGTCTGCATCAATTCGGCGCGAACACGCCCGCCATTGGAGACTGCAAGACGGATAGAGAATTTATGCTGACGGCTCATCGGATTCTTCTCTCTTATTCAAGCTTTTTAAGGCGCCTAGGGCTCCCGCATAAGCCAGAGCACGTAAGATATCAGGATTGATTTCGTTTTCTACAGCTTCTCGATCCATGATTTTTTCAAGCAACACGCCCTCAAGCTGAACTCCTCCCCAACCAGAGCCGGTAAATATTGTTGGCGTGGTGCTTAAAATCTGCCAGGCAACAATTTCTTCAATACAACTCGCCTGATTAATACGTTGGGGACATTCACGGCATGGGGTTCCACTTAGCTCTACACAGACTTTGCAGTATTCTCCCCCGTCTCCGAAGAGCCATTTTGCGAGGGAGTAGATCCGTTTTTTGCTTTCTCCAGAAGCATTTGTGCCAAGATAATCTGTTCATAAAAGCGTTCGCCGAAGGGGTGTCGATCCATTAGCGCAATCAGATTATCTCTGTTCAAAGGGGCTGTTGTTTTACCATCCAGGGTCACCCCTTCCCAGGATGTGACATGCTGTGCCGCCAACTCATAGATCAAAAACGCTTTATAAAGCCCATCACGTTGGGCATCGGACTTAATCGGTTCTTGGCAATCGATAATCTTTTGCAGCTCCTGGCGTGCAATCGCCTGACAAATACTGTAGCTGGTGGTGGTAATCGGTTTGACGGACAATTTGATATCGAAAGGAAGGTCAATCGTGAAAGGCTTATCTTGTGCAGTAGAGAGCGTAATCATTGATATCGTATCCAATTGAGATTATTGGTTTGTTTTAAAAAAGCGGAAAAGTGCAAACCTACAGTAAGTCCAGATGTGCACGAGGAACCATCCGCTTCACACCGTCGGCAATATCCCGGATTTCTACCCCGCTTAAAGAGCTTTCGGCAGAGAATCCTAAACAGTTTTTTGCAGCGTTTAAAAGAACTTGCTTCATGGTGAATGCTTCAAAGAATCGCTCCCCGATTGGATAGATATCCATTAAAGTAGCAATGTTCTGTTCGTTGATGGTGGCGTTACTGCGCCCATCGGGACCGATGACACCATCCCAACTGATGATATGGCGCATGGCCAATTCTTTAGTCAGCAATGATTGGAAGAAACTTTCTCGCTCTTCTGGCTTTTTGAGGTCTGGAAAACCACTTTCGGGCTTAAACCCCGCTTTGCTCTCGTCATCCCGGCTCTTTTCGATGCTCTCCAGCCGCTGGCGTGCAGCGGATTGTGCCGTGATCATGTCGTTAGAGGTGAGCGGGCGAACGGTGACCGTGGTTTCATATGGGAGTTCAATTTCATAAGGTTCTTTACAGGTGCTTAAACTGATCATTGGTAGACAGTCCCATCCTGGTCATTAGTCAAAGATACAGTGAGCATCACTCCAGCGGTCTCATTCTTCGCTCCTTGAAAATCAAAAGAACACTGAATGCCTCCTGGACCTTCAACATCAATTTTTGGTTTAGGCAGATAGACCTCGTATGCGGTAAAGATGATCTTATTGTCGGCATCCAGGGTATAGGCAAACTCAAGGTCTACTGGTGTACCGTTGCTGGCCAGATCAATTAAAGTGGTATCAGAAAAACGCACATCAATGCGACCAGTGAGTGCAGCCACTGTGGGATCAGCGCCATCAATCAGACCGTCATCACGGATGGTTTCAATCTTCTCCAGGTTGTTTGAATAGGTCAGTGTGCCACCGGTTAAATTGGCAATCGAACTGCCACTGCGTTTGATCGATCCTTGGAACTGAGAGATACGGGAAAGCGTTAATGTGGAAGGCGTACCTCCTTGGGTACTGTTATTTCGGGTTTCGTTCTGGGCGATACAGTTGATGGTTGCGGTAGCCGCACCAGAACGTTGAAATTCCAAAGCCAGAGAGTTAGCTTTGACGCCTGTATGTAAGAAAAAAGCAGGAACTTGGGGCATACCCACTTCCATGCTGTAGCTGGGAATATCTGTTGCTCCAGAGACAAAATTGTGAACGTATGGGCCTGTACCAGTTGTGGTTGGTGTACCTAAGATTGCTGTCAGCCAGAGGCCGAAGAAACGCGGATCGACAGGGATGACAATATCACCTTCATCATTGATGACGTCCTGTAGTGGAGCCACAGGATCGCGCCCTTGGCCTAGAACGCTATCATCGATTAGGTTTTGTTCACTGGAGAGCGAGCATCTGGTGAATGGAATGCGGATAAAGTCACCATCGGGCTTCACACCGTAAGTGGACTCTTTTTTCAAAAGAAGCTCTGTGTTTGATCCGTATGCACGTGCCATGGTTACATCCTCAATAGGCCAGTAGTTCTGGTTTTCGGTCAGCACCGAACAGGTTGTTTGTAATTAATAGATCAAGTAAATCCGACGTAGACTGTGAAGTCAGATCGATGCGACGCTGAGTCATCATGTCGTTACGCGCCAACACCACATCAGAGATAGACGATTGATAGATCGCTTGACGCTCTGATGTAGTAAATCGATCCCGAAACTGATCTGTAGAGATCACCCATGGCGTAGAGCGCGTCTGATCTGGATCATCCCCAGCAATAATGGCAAAAAAATCAGTCCGTGCTATTTCAGTCTCACCATCCAACGCCAAGACCGTTAACGTACCTGCATTCAGTGCATTAGGAAGTGTCACACTGTCCTGTATCAACTCGACGTCCTTCCCTCTTAAGTCATAGAGTTCGCCAGGAACAACAACGATTCCTATATCAGAGAGAAGAATATGCGTTGTCGTTACGTTTTTTAGATAGGCTTGGATCATACGTACCTCGCGTACAGTGAGAGAAGAACATGTTTTGCTCTGCCAGATGAATCATTTGTCTGGATGCGTACACGATCCCCTGGGTTGATGGTGATATCCAGGTCGATACCTGTACTAACATCAATGCTTACAGGCAGAGAAAGCGCAGCATCTGGTGGTATGGTACCGTTCACCTCAACCGAAAATGAAAGGGATTCTCCAGTCACTTTATTGGCTTGTCCGGCCAAAGCAAAGATCTGCCCTGACCGGACTGCATGCCAATAAAAAACCCCCACTGTTCCCAGTAGGGGTAAATAGTCCAGACGACGAATATGACGAGCATGAAAACCGATCTTATCTGTGGGTGATAACGGCTCCCATTCCGTTAGGGCTCTCTTTCGATAGACCATTCCATTGGTTCGCAGATAAAGCGACCCGACTGGGACATTTTGGGAATCTCCTAAAGAAGGATCGGTATCGCCGCTAAAAAGTCCCACCTTATCGCATAAAGATAAACCATTGGTTCGATATGCTCGCTTAAAATTCATCTATTGGATACCTCGATTATGCGATCACAGTGCGATTTACGGTGACATTAACCGCCTCACTGCTGGACACATTCAACCGCATCACCTGGCTGGTATCAGTACCGTTCAGATCGATATCCACAGTTAACCCAGGAATTGCAGCCCCCAGTTCAAGAATACCGAACTGAGAAAAATCGATATCCGTTGCATCGGCCGCCGCAGTTCCGTCATGGGCTACCAGCACTTTAGAGGTTTGCACTCGACTGGGTGTCGCAACATGACGAGCGTGAATGGTGTATTCCACAGCGGCAACATCATCAACAGAAACCGTATCAACCACGGTTTGAGTTGTAACACTGTTAGCAGTCGCTTCTACCCGCGTGCGGGATAACAGATCGTCGAGCGTACTGATATTTTCATTGACCGTAGCTGTGGAGGAAACATGCGCGGTGGAGGTGACAGCGCTTCCGATTTCCGCATCCAGCTTACTGATACCCGTTTCCAGAGTATCACCATCCGTTACCACATGGGTTGAGACATAAGTGGGTGTTTCGGAACCTTCGCCAGTTTTTCCAACGAAGCTGCGCAGGAAACCCAACTCATCGCGTTCAGCCGCGCCAATCTGCACCCAGTCGATACTGTTAAAGTGATAACGGCGTCCGGCTGATGTGCCAGATCCGATGTAAATCACATCACCCTGAGTGGCCGTGTTATCAGGATCTTCCGTTAACGTGGCATCAGCGCCAACTGTTCCAGTAATAATAAAGACGTTTTTATTGGCACCAGTAATACCTGTGAAGAGAATGCGGTCCCCTTCGGAAACCGATTCACCATCAATGGTACCGCTATTAACTGCGGTTTCGGCTGCGGCCAGATTGGCATAACTGGTAGAGTCAAACACTTTCGCCGGATCGCGCCAGGGCATCGATTGAACAGCGGCCTGCAGCGTTTCACTGTCGGTATTCTGCACCCATTTATCGGTGCCAGAGCCTGCATACTTTTTGGTATACATCAAGCCGTTGACTGTATCGAAATAAACCGATGTCTGTGGTGCATTATCAGTCTGACTGGTGCCTCCAGGTGCACCACCGCCAGTAATCAGATGTGTGCCGATATCCAGACCATTCTGGACACGAAAAGGGATCGGTGTACCCATGGTAAAGGGACTCCTTTTGATTAGGTTGTTGAAAATAGAAAGGAAAATTAATTAAAAATACCAATACGGCATAACCGGACTGTAATCGGGTTGCTTTGTTGATTAGTAATCAAGAGATGGACATTCGACCCGTCAATCTCCAGATCAACAGCATATGAGAGTGCAGGTGTATCGCCCATGATTCCATATTCTGAGAAGAAAACATCATCCCCTTTGCGATACGCTTTTATCTCCCCGGTCACCTCCAGATTGCTGGTCTCATCACTGAGTAAAAACAGCCATTTTACAACTCGGTAACGTTGTGGCATGACCACAGTATCGACGATGATTGGTGTATCGAGCGTATCCAGCAAAGATCGGACAGGGTTTTCACCGAACGGCCAGCCAGGAGCTTGCTGGTTCAAAGAGACATCAATTCGCTGCTCCTGGTGCGTAAACTCAACTTGCACAGGGCGAATCTGAAGATCGATCTTAGTTTCAGCCATCAGGATGCCGTATCGCGAAGGGTGATATCGGGAAGCACAGTTACTTTTCCAGATGTCAGCGTGGTTACATGCGGTGGGGAACCGGGAACAACGTATTGAAAATCATAGAAATACGTTCCTGGAGTGATTACCTTGGTTTCACTGGATTCCAAAATTATCTGGCCGACACCTTGTGCTGAATTACTGTCCGGTGGAAATGTGATTTGTTTTTGAAAAGCAGCATCTTCGTCAGAATCGTTCAAAGAGACTTTCAACGTAATCCACAGATCGTTACCAGTGATATCGACAGCAGACCCGCTACTGTTATCTGTGAAGGATAGGTTGTAAACCTGGGTATCTCCTCGATAAAAGTCCGGTAACGCTGCCATAATCAGGTGACCTCGTATTCCAATAGTACCGTCATGGTCCCATGTTTAATGGGAACGGTCCCTGGTTGATAATTCAACTCAACATCGGGAAGGCGCCAGCCTATTCCTAAAACAGTTCCACCCAACGACCGATCCTTTTCTAAGGCGTCCAGAACCCACCCGATTATTTCAGAAAATCGCTGGTCCCGTTTCTCTTGATCACTCTGTTGGGTGAAGATCGAAACCATCGCTTCATGGCTATAAAACTGATTGGTAAAGTTTCCCAGCGTTGTGTCAGGTTCTCCCGGATCGCCATCAGAGAGAATAATCAAGCCACCGTCTGGGATCTTTGTCGGCACAGCAAGATTGCGTTCAACAGTAACTGTTGCACCATCCACAGGTTCATTTTCAACGGCTTTCAGTTGCCTGAATAGCGCTTGCAAAACAGGCTCATTTGAGTTCATGGTTTCTCCATCTGACGTTCAATCAACCTTGGAAGTTGTCGCACCCAATACTCTGCGGCTCTCGCCACATCCAGCTTCTTTGGCATTTTCACTTGTGGCACCAAAATAAACATGATCGCGGTAGTCATACCTTTTTTCATACGACCAGTTTTGGTGTAAGCTCCCCCTTTGGCACGGCGACCAACTCGACCTGTTTTGTTGATGCGCACACTATCGACCACCAACAGCGAAGGCCCATTCTTACGATAGACAAATCGTAGTGGTCCCCAACGCGACTCTGGAAAGTTGGAAGGAGTGATCCGTTTCCTATCAACGCCTCTCTTGGGAGCGTTTTCTGTCGGGATGGCGAGCCAAAAACCATCCTGGCTCTTAATCAATGCTCCTTTATCAAAAGCTTTGATAATGTGAGGTGCTTTCGACCAAACCAATGCAGCAGGATTGAACCCTTGATTTTTATACTCTCTGCTACGCCATGTATTGGCGACTCGACGTCCAAGACCGGCAGAGATAACCTGCTTCCGTAGTTCTTCTTTTAATCCTTGACCTGCTTCGACAATGCCTTCTTGTGCGGCTTGTTCAATACGTCGTACTTCGGCTTCCATTGCCTTTTTAAAATTGCGCGATAACGACGCGGCTATATTCACTGGATAAGTTCCGCTCCAATGGTCCAGACTAAACGTTCGCTATCCCGAACTGGCTCTCCTTGAATCTGATAATCAGTACCATCGATTGAGAGCCGTTCTCCCGGTTCTGGATTTGGAACATCCGATACACGCACATCAAACATTGTGACCTCTGTATGAATCTGGGTATCACCAAAACCAAAAGTTTGATCCGGTTGTTTAGAGACAACAGAAATTGTCTTCTCCTCACCAGAGCTACTGGTGTAAACCGCCTCCGAACCAAATGCCGAAAAACACTGATCAATAAGACCTGAAAACTGAGAAGTCATGTAACCACCTCTTAAAATGACAACCAGGATCTTTAAACAAAAAAAGCGACCCTATGGTCACTTTACCGTTAAATATCCTGGAATTGTCCGCGTACATACTTAAGTGCGTGTACCTTTGATTAATACCTGAGGACGGGTACAGATCGGCAAGGGATTGGATTGGACATGGATTTTAACCCAACGTCCAAGCTCCGTATCGCTGGCCTGCTTTGCATAGCGCGGTAAGCCCATCGTGTTAACTGTTTCCACAAAGTCAGCCGGTGCATAGTATTGTCGGAACAGTCCTGGGACACCCACTGGGAAAAATCGGGCATCAGAAGCACCATTGAAATCCACTGAACCTACTTTGCCGCGATACTCTTCGAAAACGATTCCTGCATACTCAAAAGAACCTCGAGCTTGCCCCTGTCGTAGGAAGAGACCGTCTTGCCAACGGGCATAGGCTTCGGCAACTTCGCTATGGGCAGTAAGATCATCGAAAAAGTCAGCACCACACAGGCAATGGATATGGTCGTAAGGTTGAGCGCCCAATTCATCTTCAATCGAGCGACGAATCCCATGACATTTTTTCTTGATTGCACCATCTGCTGGAGAAGCATTGTCCAGATCAAAATTGACATCAGAGGGAGCTGTAACGCCGAATTCTTGAAACAGATCATAGATAACCGTTGTACCGTCTGCATCTAAGATCTGTCCTTTGACGGCACCAGCACGTAAATGTTCCAGGGTAGCATCCAGCTTATTCGCCATCTCTGTCAGACGGTTATTCACAGCGGCCTGCACGCCTTCCAGCGCACTTTCTGACCCAAAGGCCCGAATGTTCTGAACCTCATCAGCTTGTAGAGTATCCTCTAAAGCAATGTGAGGAACGACCAGAGAGCGAGATTTACGTCGATTGGTCGTGTTTTGAATTGCTGGAGCGCCTCGGGCTGTGGTCTCAATCAAATTAAGAGATCCTTCCCGCTCTTCGATCATAACCGACGTTGTCGATACGCCCTGCTCATGAAAGATGCCCAACTTGCCGATGCGACCTGGCACGTAAGGGACTTTGTTGATGGCATCCGTTAACGACACCATTGAAAAAGTACTATTGTTAAAAATATCCAATCCAGGCACGATGCTGTTCTCCTTATCGGGCGATAATATCTTGTGTGGCCAACTGGCCAATGGCCGTTGATTTTTCAGGATCGGTAATCCCCGAAGGCCAAATCAGCTCAGTAGCTTTGACTTCGGCTAATCGGACAATGACAACGCCTGTTGTATCGGCAGCCGAAGCATCAACCTTGTCATAAAGAATAGCTGTCGCCACTTCAGAACCATCAGTTCCCGCAGGATCAACCTCCTGATATTTGCCGCTGACGGTCACTTTACCGAGGACAGCTCCCGCTTCAAGATCCTGGCCGCTAAGAACAGTGATTGTCTCGCGGCTAATGGAACCATTACCCTCTGAGGCGATAAAGGCTCCAGCGTGCCGATTTTCCGTTAACTCAGGCATGAGTCTTTACCTCTTTTGCGTTACGGGCTGCATAGATAGCCTCGATATCGATGACTGGCGTAGTCTCGTGGGAAGCGGCCTGCCCATGTTGGGGGTTAATCTGTGTTGCTTCATCTGTTTGCGCTCGAAGCTCCAGCAGTTGCTTACGAACTTCAACAGCAGAAGTCTCTTTGGCAATAAATGCCGAAGCCATGGTCTCTTGATTCGCCAGCGCACAAACTTCGTGAATCTCAGCGACATAGTTAAGTGTCTTTACGCGCTCTTCCGCACGGATCTTATCCAGATCGACAGCGTTTTGTGGTTGGGGTTCAAGCATCAAAACAGCTCCTTGTTTTTCTTCAGAAAAATTGGGCTCAGGCGGTTCTTCAGGAGAGTCATTCTTAAAAGATTTTTTTTCAACCTGACAAATTGGTCCCAGGCAGGTTGGCGTATTCTTGAAAGCACTGAGATCGAAGGAAGCCGTGATCTGTACGTGTGTTTCTACGCGATCAGCAAAACCGGTTTTTACCGCCTCTTCAGCCGTTAACCAGGTTTCATCGGCCATCATGGCACGAATACGCTCTTCATCCAGCCCTGTCTTATCGCGGTAGATGGTAACCAAACTGCTCTTGGTTTTTTCTAAAGATTCTGCCGTTTTCAACATATCCTCAGCTGTGCCCATGACGACGGCTGATGGGTCATGGATCATTAGCATGGTGTTTTCTGGCATCACGATATCATCACCAGCCATGGCAATAGCTGACGCCATGGAGGCTGCAATACCATCAATGAAAACATTAACCTTGCCTTGATAGCGTTTCAGGACATTAAAAATGGCGATGCCATCAAAGACATCGCCACCAGGACTGTTGATGTGTAAATTCAATGTGGCCGTTTTGGCTGTCTCTTTTAGCGCATCAATAAACGCTTGAGCTGACACACCGTACTCACCGATTCGGTCATAAATTTCTACTTTTACGACATCCTGGTTTTCAGCGGTCATTCTGAACCAGTTTTTCCCCATTCTTTTTCCTCCAAAGGGTGGGTTGGCTTGGGCGAATACTCGAATTGCAAGCCCAATTTTTCTTCTCTTTGTTGATCAATTTGGATGCGTCGATCAACCTCTTCTGGATCAGACCCTTCACTCTCAATCACATCGGAGCGTGACTTGATCCCCATTTTAATCGCTTCGATATCCGCTTTACGGTCTTTGAGTGGATCAACCCAGTCCCATCTGGGAGGAATCCATTTCACCCGACGATAGGGCCTTGGATTATCAGCGTATCCAGGCAAGGTTAATACACCAGACAGGGCTACATCATTGATCCAACGGTTCCAAACCGGGCGACACAGTTGGAAAATCAGAATATGGTTTTGAGCGGGTTCAACACGGCGGCGAAATTCAATCTTGGCTTCCCGTAACGATGAGTAGTTAGCGCGTTTTAAATCTCCCGTCACATTGGAATAGGGAATGCCCATCGCTGCACAGCAGGCCAACAGGGTACGATATTGAAACGCTTCATATGCACCACCAACATCAGCCGGATCACTAAACTTGACATCCTCACCCGGCAGAAGATATTCCAATGTTCCTGGTTGTAGATGAACAGCGGCCTCGTCTCCGATCTGATCCTCTTGATTGGCCGCATCTTCAAAATCGGGTTTTGTCACAAAAGCGGCATACATCGCCGCCACCTTCTTCCGTTCCAGTTCGGCATCATCATACTGCTCCAGTAGATGTAACTTCGGGATTGCTGGGGTCAGTTGTGATAAACCACGGATCTGACCTTCCTGTTTGGCCTGGAAAACATGCAATACTTCCTCAGCCGGAACCCGAATAAAGTCCTTACCGTTCTGTTGGTGAATGTCGCCTGGATGATTACGGTAAAAATGATAAGCGCGACGCCGACCAATACGGTCAAACTCAATCCCCATGGAGACTCTTCGACCGTTGGGTAATTGCTCATTCTTTGTCAGCGGCAGTTGTTCAGCTGGTAAAATCTGCAACTGAAGCGGGACCGATAAACCATCTTCCTGTCGCCGTGGACGAAATCGGATAAATGTCTCGCCCACCTCAAACAGCGACCGAGCAGCCATTGCTTGTAAACCATAAAATGTGGTTTGGCCATCTGCATCAGCTTCTGATACCCAATCCAACCATAGGCGCTGGATCTTCTCTTTCAGATCTGCATCCGGTAAAAGTAAAGAGGGTTTGATACCTGCTCCGACAACATGCGCAGCAAAGCTGGCCGTGGCATTGGCTGCATAGGGGTTGGAGCGAACCAGATCGCGAGCACGGTTACGTAAAAGATCCCCACCTTGCAGAATTAAAGTGTTGGTACTTTCCGATCCCACCTTCCAGGTTGAAAAACGACGTGCCGCTCTGGCCGCCTCCAACTGTGCTTTCGGTCTTAATCGATTACTGAAGTGCGACCATAACCGTTTGATAGCGCTCATCGACTCAATACCCTTTGGAAGTGATCACGCGAATCCTACGCGTCGTATTGCCTCCCCGAACCCTGGCAATTTCCTTTTCTAAAGCAGAAATAGCTTTCTGAATATCTCCCACCTCCCGATAACGCACTGAACGCCCTTCATAAGAGATACTGCCCACAGGGTTACGAACCTGGGCTTTCAACGTTTCGAGTTGCTGCTCCAACGTAGCCAAATCAGCCATCGTGTTACCTCATCATGAAAGGGGATTGAACAATCCGACGGCTACGCTTTCTTGCACGTCGCGGATTTACAGGCGTAGTCGAGGGTAAACTCTTCGTCTTCACCGTTTGTTGTTTTTTCAGAGTATGATTTTCAAAAGTTTTTTCAAAGTCTTGCCAACGGCGTTCATTGAATCGACTGATGCCGTAGATTTCTGCTGCGGCTCTGGCATAACATCGACAGTCCAGCGCTTCGTTCCTTTGGCTCCCCTCTTTTTCCCACATAAGGCGGGGATAGCCCTTGACTGTTTTGAATATCTGACGTTCAGCGGTCAGTTGTTTGAAGAACGCCTCTCCATATTGAGGAAAGTGACAGAAGCCAGGAGGAAATTTTTCTCCCTGTTTCAATTCTTCATCTGTGGGCTGATCTAATTTGAGCCAGCGGTAGAGTTCCCCCTTGGTCACTGGATTACTGACAGTCCACACTCTGATACCGCGTCGCTTACCACCCGCACCCTTTTTTGAGGCGCCAAGAATCAACGCGGTATCCCGATCTTGTCCTTTAACGGCCACCACAGTTCGTGGTTGATTGGCCGACGATCCTGCTGGCCCCCAACTGGCCTGTGGATGGTTTCTCACCCAGGCGTAAACATCCTGCGAATACGCTCCGCTATCTACAGCCATGACACGGATTGGCATCTTGTGGCCAGAAACATGTTCCCATTCTCGATTCAACAGAACGTTTAGTTTTTCCCAGACCTCTGGCCTGGCGGTATATCCATCCAGTACTACATAGTCCACAGACCAACTTTCCAGATTCCGACCCCAAGCTACAATCTCTGCCTCAAGGCGATCTTTCTGAACGTCTACTCCCGCTGTTAGAAAAAGACCTCCTGCGGGCACCTGACCAATGGGATATATCTCTCTTCTTTCATAAAGTCGGTGCCAATCGGGTGCTTCAGACTCCTCTTGATACGATTCCCCCAGAACCGTATTGACAAAACCTCGCATCTGCTCTCCTTCACCTTTAGATGCGATGGCTTTCTCAAAAACAGTTACAGCATCTTCCCAAGAAAACCACCCCACAGGAGCATAGAGACTATTGAGATGGAAACCTGCTGTTTTTGCTTTTCCTTTAGCTGTCGGTCGCCATTTACCGTTTTCCAGCATAGCTGTCTTTTGATGATTGAAAATAGCCTCGTGACAATGCTGGCAGATTAGGCGAACTGTTCCCGGGTTTCCGTTCTCCCAATCCAGATTATTAAATTCCAGGGTTTGAAAGCCCCCACAATGGGGACAAGGGACGAAATATTTGCGTTGATCACTGTCAAGGTATTCATACTCAATACGCGACGCCCCTTTAACCAACGGGGTGGAACAGAGAAAAATCTTACGCCGCTGAAATGTCGCACTACGTCTTTCAGCCAGAAGAATGGGGTCGCCTTCACCCGCCACATTGGCGTCATAAGCATCAACCTCATCCATAAAAATATAGCGCGCTGGCATAGATCGTAATCCCACTGCGCTATTGGCTCCCGTAAGCACCAAAACACCACCTGGGAACTCCTTCATCAATACCGTATTACCACTGTCACGGCTGCGTCGTGCTTTGATCTTTGAACGCAAGATTTCACTCTCTTCGATCAGGGGATCAATTCTCTGTTTCGAATTACGTTTGGCAAGTTCAACTGTTGGCGAAACCGCCAACATCGGACCAGGAGCGTGGTGGATTACATAACCAATGAAGTTGTTTCCAACTTCTGTTTTTCCAAGCTGTGCTGCTGCCATAAATACTATACGTGATACGGGAGATGATGGTGATAAACACTCCATAATCTCTTTGAGATAAGGTGTTCGGCTGGTGCGCCAACGCCCTGGTTCCGATGCTGCACGAGGAGAAAGCACGCGATGGGCGTCTGCCCACTGCCAGACCGTGAGTAGCGGATCGGGTCTTAACCCATCCGCCCACGCCTTGAGCGTTTCATAATAACCCTCGTAATGCATCTATTAACTTGCCTTATGGTATAATAAGAGCGTTAATGTGGATCAGTAAAAACACAAACCTGCAAAGGGGTCCAAAATGATCAAATTGACTGACGCTCAACACCGTTCGCTTACCGCTGCATATAACCGGCTTGATGGCACAATTTTGCCTCTTCCAAATCGGATTAAAGGCGCTGCCAAACAAAAAATTATGGCTGGGTTAGGAAACCGAGGGTTGATCGCACACAATACTGAAGGGCAACCATGCCTTAGTGACCTGGGACGTTGGGTACTCAACCAACCCCAACTCGAATACAAACCCTCACCTCGTCAACCGAGAAGAGGCTCAAAAGCCTATTGGCTGATTAAGCTAATGCAGCGTCCGGAGGGAGCCACTATGGTTCAGATGATGGCTGCAACTAACTGGCAAGCGCATACTTTACGCGGCACCATTAGCGGATCGCTGCGTAAGAAAATGGGCTGGACAGTGCTTTGTGAAAGAGACAGTCAAGGAAAAACTGTCTACCGGATAAAATAAACATTTTATATTCAAAATCAATCACTCAATGCTTGATTGTCTTGCCACATAATGGCTTAATGGTCTTCAAGGAAAACAAAACAAAAACAACTAACTAGAGCCTTGGAGGACCCAATGGAACCCAAACATAACGCCAAAGAAATCTGGAAGATCGCCCACCGAGCAGCCAGACTGGAAACTTACCAAGAAACACTAACCTACCTCACCGACACGCTACCCGATAAAGAGGAAAGAAAAACAGCCCTTAACCTGATGTCAAAAGCAGCTTACCTGAGAACCTTGGCCTAAATAAATAGAACGGGCGCCAAAACGGCGCTCTATTTTCAAATCGAGTCGGTCACCTATGTGACATTGCTGTTTCAGTCGCCTAACATTGAAATATGTGCTATATTCGCATTATATGAGATGCGAATTTAATGAGGAGACCTATGGACATTACCAAAGACATTCGATCCTTGACTGAATTTAAAAGGGATACCTCACGTTTCCTTTCCCACCTAAAAGAGACTGGACGACCTTCCATTCTTACAGTAAACGGAAAACCCGCTTTAGTCGTTATAGATGCTGAAGCATGGCAAGAGACGCAAGAACTGATAGAGTATGCCCATACTGTTAAAGCAATCAACAAGGGTCTTAAACAGGCCGAATCTGGACAGAGTGTCGAAGCTTCAGAATTTTTTAACACCTTTGATTCCGCGTCATGAAGCGTGATCGCGTTATGATTACGCCTTTTGCTGCGGATAATATTCGAGAAGCACATGTTTGGTTACAAGTCGAGAACCCTGTCTACGCAGATAAATGGCTTGATGGGCTTAAACAGGCTATATCGACATTAGAGACAATGCCTAAATCACACGCTATTGCTCCAGAAAGTGTTGAGTTTGAACAAGAAATCCGGCAAATGTTGTATGGCCGAGGGACGCCATGGCGAATCTTTTTCACCATCAATACCTGTGAGCTTGCGGTTCACATCCTCCATATTCGTCATGGAAACCGTGATTTTTGGCGTTTATGAACGATTCTCAAGAGTAATTCCTCGTTCTTTGGCCACGTCTTCGAAGCTTTTATCAGAGTCCTCCAGGTGCACCCGTTTTCCTGTGTCCTGGATAAACCGCCGAATTGCGACATCTACATAAACCGGGTTGATCTCTATAGCGTAGACTCTCCTCCCTGTGCGCTCTCCAGCCATAATCTGACTACCCGAACCACTGAAGGGTTCATAACAGAGACCTTCTGGCTCTACGTGCTGCAACATGGGGATTACAAAGCAGTCCAGCGGTTTTGGGGTAGGATGGTCCGGTCTTTCTTCGCCTTCTAAAGTGGATATGTTCCAGGTTGTCGATGGATACTCCTGTGATACCTTTTGTGGTCGATTTCCCCGTATCCAACCAAAAAAGCAAGGTTCGTGTTGCCACATATAGTGGGAGCGGGTTAATACTGGACGATCTTTAACCCAGACAATCTGCTGATGCACAAAGGCACCATACTTCTCCCAGACCTTCTCCAGCATCGCCTGCCGTTTAGAAGCGTGCCAGCAGTACCAAGCCGCATTGGGCTCAATCGCGTGATCAATGGCAGCTTTAACAAAGTTCTCATACAGCTCCGCGCCCTGGCTGGCATCATCCCAGTCTTCTGGCTGAACATCTTTTTTCGTTTCTTTCCAATGCTGGGGGTGGTTTCCTCCAGCATTGTAATCAACCAGGTAAGGTGGATCGGTGGCAAAAAGTGTGGCGCGTTCACCATGCATTAGCCGTTGCACATCTTCTGGATTTCCGCTGTTTCCACAGAGCAGTCGATGCTCTCCCAGAATCCATAAATCTCCAGATTGGCTTACAGGTGTTGGCAATGGTTCGGGAATCGCTTCAACGTCTTCTGCCCCTGAACCCTCTCCATAATCGGAATCACCCGCAACTGAATCCAACAGACCCGATAGTTCCTCATCAGAAAAGCCGATTATATCCAAATCAAAATCGGCACCCTGAAGCTCTGTTAA
>JBQGBW010000077.1:0-19689 GCA_052043475.1 Magnetococcales bacterium HHB-1 | reverse complement strand
GTGCCTGCATTGGACGACGCGCACGCCTAATATCCTCTTCACCACGCAAAAGAGTCTGGTAGAGCATCTGGAGATGCTCCATACTGGTCTCGGTAACCAAGCCCTGAAGTGCGGCAGACTCAGGCTGATTCTTCACCCCACCCACTTTCGCACGGGCGAGTTGATGGGTTGTCTCTAAAAGCCCATTCACCACCATGCTGGCGTCTCCCCCATTTTGGTGCAGCGTTGAGAGCAGATCGAGCATCTGTTCGGCCTGCCCCCCCAGCATCGAAGAGAGCAGCTTTGTGATCACCTCCTGCTCGGCTAAACCCAACAGATCCTTTAACGCCTCAAAACGAATCTCACCACCACCATGGGCAATCACCTGCTCTAAAATAGAGAGACCATCACGCACCGAGCCATCTGCGGCGGAAGCCACTGCGGCAACACCCTCATCATCGAAGGAGAGCCCCTCTTCTTTTAAGAGATAACGAAAATAGTCCCCCAAATCAGGCTCTGAAACCCGTTTTAGATCAAATCGCTGACAGCGGCTCACAATGGTTGCGGGAATTTTCGCCACTTCAGTGGTCGCAAAGATAAACTTCACATGCGCAGGCGGTTCCTCCAATGTTTTTAATAGTGCATTAAAAGCATGGGTACTTAACATATGAATTTCATCAAGGATATAGACCTTAAAACGTCCTGAGGAGGGTTTATAGTTCACCAGATCTAAGATCTCCCGCATCTGCTCAACTTTGGTGCGTGATGCGGCATCAATTTCAAAAACATCAGGAAAGTCGCCGGTGGCAATATCACGACATGAGGCACATTCACCACAGGGTGTTGCAGTCACACCGGATTCGCAGTTTAAGCACATGGCGAGAATTCTCGCCAAAGTTGTCTTACCGACACCACGAATACCACAAAAAAGAAAAGCATGGGGAACACGCCCTGATTTTAAGGCGTGAGAGAGCGCACGGGTCACATGATTCTGACCAACCAGTGCATCAAACTTTTGCGGCCGCCATTTGCGCGCCAATACCGTGTAAGTCATAAAGTCAAGGGTGTGCCTAAAAAAAGGGAAGGGCGACTCCAACCGAAGCACTTACGGCACACAGAATATCTCGCTACCGCTGCTGCCTTCCGGCCCTGACGGGGTTTACAAGCTTCTGTTGCGCAAGGTCCGGCCATCAATGCCGCCCACAAAATATAGAACTTAACAAAGATTTTAAAAGAGCCTGCTTAATATACAATAAAGTGCAGGAGTCAAGATAGAGCATTAAATACCCTTTTAAGTGGTTACCCAACAAAACCACCCCTGCTACAACCGCATCAAAATAGACCAAACAGGCTCTTTAAATTAAAACAGCGACCATCCCAACATAGATGATCTATCCTCTTTAGCCCTTCATATAGTAAAGAGTACTTTATAGAATATTGTCCTCTGATGCAAGGCACAAAATTGTTTCATAGGTCAAAAAAAAATTCGTGTCATTTCAGCAAAGAAATGCTTAAAAACAATCACACTTCTTACTGAAATGTCATAGAAAACCAGCTAAGATTGATATCAAAATATAGAAAAAACTGTCGCTTCTTGAGGTCACTTTGAGGAACTAAAAATGTCCATCTAAATCTATATCTGTATAGGCCGACGTTTTCTTAGGGGATATCCAATGGACATCGCACTTATCATCCAGGCCGTTCTCTTTGCAATCCTACTTATGTTTTCGGGATTCTTCTCCAGCTCGGAAACCGCTTTTTTCTCACTGAATCCCACAAACATGGAGCAACTCCGGCATACAAACCATCCTCGACTTGCACTCATTGAAAAACTGCTCAATAATCCCCGCCGCCTGATTGTCACTATTCTGATTGGTAATGAACTGGTCAATGTGGCGGCATCCAATATCTCCGCCTCCCTGCTGCTACGATTTGTCGAGGCTGAGGATATGTGGTGGGTGAATATTACCATTATGCTGCCCATTCTGCTACTGATTGGTGAGATCACACCAAAAACATTGGCGGTGAGAAATAATACCGCTTTTGTCACCTATCAGAGCCAACCCATTCACCTTTTCTCTCGTCTGATTACACCGATTCGTTGGATTGTCCGCCATATCTCGGATTTCTTCATCACCCTGATTATCGGCAAACAGATCAAAAAAGAGCGGGTGATTACCGAAGATATGGTGCGCACACTCACCAATGAGGCCGCTAACCGAGGCCAGATCGATGAACAGGAGAAACAATATATCCATAAAATCTTTGATTTTGGCAATAAAACCACCAAAGATGTGATGACACCACGGATGGATATGTACACACTCTCCATCAACAGTACCCTTAAGGAGGTGCTTGCGGTCTTTCAGAAAACCCGTGCGGTAAGGGTACCCCTCTTTGATGGCGACCGCGATAATATTATCGGTGTTCTGCTCTATCGAGATCTACTCCGTACCGATCCTATGGCCCTTAAAAAAGCAGGTAGTCTGCGCAGCATCATGAGAGAACCCTTCTTTGTACCAGAAACCAGACCGGCGGCCGATCTGTTTCATCTTTTTCATGAGCGCAAACGCACCACCGCCTTTGCACTCGATGAGCACGGTGGCATAAGCGGATTTATCACCATCGAACACCTTCTTCATAAAGTTCTCGATGCCGACAATCTCCCCCTCAACACACTCTCTAAGGAGAAAACCACCCAAGCACTTAAAGAGGGACAACTCACCATCCAAGGCAGTATGGAGATCCATAAGTTTAACCAGATTACGCAAGCAAACCTGCCAGAAACCGCAAAATCCATGGCTGGCCTGCTCTTTCATCATAAAGGAGAACTGCCCCAGGAGGGTGATGTGATCTCACTTTCCGATTGGCACTTCACCATCCTATCAATGCAAGGACGACGCATTCATCAGATTAATGCCTGCGCTAAAAAACCACAACAGGAGATCAAACAGATCACATACCAAGAAAAAACCGACCAACAACCCATTGAGGTGCCAGCTACAACATAAAACGCAAGACTAAAAATCAACCAAAAGTATCTGAACAGCTTGTAAGAACTCTATCGCAAATTAAAGCCGCGCACCGGATAAAAAAAAACCGGTCACTTTTAAGGAGGGTATCATGGACACCCCCGTGATCATTCTGCTCATGCTGGCCTGCCTTTTCATGGAAGCGTTCTTCTCAGGTTCAGAGATCGGTGTGGTCAATGCAGATCGTCTTAAACTGCGCCATATGGCAGCGCAAGGCTCCCGGGGCGCTAAAATCGCCATGCAGATGTTGCGCAATCCCGAATGGCTTCTCTCCACAACCCTGGTGGGGACCAATATCGCCATTGTCACCAATACCTCACTGGGCACCATGTTGGCGGTCAACCTTTTTGGTGCCGATAAAAGCTGGATCGCGATTCTGATTGTCGCCCCACTGATCTGGGTTTTTGGTGAAATTGTTCCCAAAAGCATCTTTCAACAGAATGCAGATACCATCACCCCACGGGTGATCTTTCTACTCAAAGGGTTCTCCTATCTCTTCTCTCCCATTTTAATCATCTTCACCCTGCTGGCTAAACTACTCACAAAAATGTTAGGCGGCAATAGCAAGGAGAATCTTTTCACCCTCAGAGAGGAGTTACAACTGGTTCTTAAGATGCCCTCAGAAAAGAGTGATATCCATCCCATGGAAAAACAGATGATCCAACGCCTGTTCACCTACGGTGGTGCACGGGTAAGGGATGTGATGATTCCTCTGGTGGAGATCGACAGCATCGAGCGCAGTGCAACCTGTGCTGAGGCGATCAAACTTGCCAGCCGACATGCCCATCGTCGTCTTCCCGTCTATGAACAACGGGTGGATCATATTATTGGTCAGGTGAATGTGATCGATCTTTTAGGCGAGAGGAAGGATGCCCCGATCACCGATTTTATCCAGCCCATTCGCTATGTTCCTGGCTCAAAAAGTCTCGATAAAATGATGATCAGCTTTCGAGAGCATAAAGAGGAGATGGCTGTGGTGGTCGGAGAGTTCGGCGGTTCGACCGGTATCATTACCTTAGAAGATACCTTAGAGCGCATTGTCGGTGATATCCGCCGGGAACCAGAAACGGATAAAATGCCCCAGGAGTACTGGATCAAGGAGGTTGAACCCAATCACTTTCTTATCAATGCCCGGATTGATCTGATGTCACTGCGCGAGCGCATTGATCTGCATCTACCCGATGGGATCTATGAAACCTTAGGCGGCTTTCTTCTGGAGAAGATGGAAGAAGTTCCGGTTGAAAAGCAAAAGTTTAATTGGAATGATCTCACCTTCATCATCGAGAAGGCCTCAAAAAATCGTATCCATCAGGTCAGTCTACTCTATCCATAAACCCACAAGAGAGATCCTTAAAATTAAAGGATCTCTCTTATTATTTAATAACAGGCTCTTTTTTTATCTATAATGATTACGCATTCAAAGTACTTTACAATCAACAGCAACCTTAGGATAGTTCGTAGAGTTCCATCTCTTTAAGAACCGCCTCAATAATCAAAAGGGTCACAGAGACCACATTGGCAACCAAAGCGCCCCAAGCAAGCCCCGTAGCTAAAACAACATTATCAAGAATATAGAAGGCACCCAGTGCAGGAACCAGGTGGAAATCCGCCACAAGACTGGCCGCCATGGTCATCGCCCCTGTGGTTCTTCTTGCACCCAATTTTAACGTGGTTGCAATCAGATTCATTGAGACCGAGATAATCAATTCATATCCATTGGAGTGATAAAGATAGCTGGTTGTGGTGGTGAGCGCCATAAGCAAAAAAAATGTAGTCCAAACCATACGCCATTCCATAATTCACTCCTTTAAATAAAAAAATACGCTTAAAACCTAAACCGACTGCTCTGAATGAGAACTTTTCTCTTCGGCGTCATTCTGATCCCTTTGTTGTGAATGGCCGTGCAGATAGTGCGGTAGATTACGCAGTTGTGCCACAGTGCCCATAATCAACACTCGATCACCGGGCCTTATACGTATATCGGGATTAGGCATCAGGAGGAGTCGCCGCCGCCCGCGCCGTTGGATGCCCAAAATATGTGCCCCAGTCTCATCACGTACACTGGATTCACGGATGGTGCACCCCGCAAGCGGATAATGTTTTTTTACCGAAACCTCTTTAATATCAAGATCAAGAAATTCACCAAACGCAACCCGATCTAAAAAACTGCTCTGTTCAGATTCCGGCGGATGAAGCGCCATTGCAGAGATGCGCTGTCCCACCAACTCATTGGGAAGAATCACCACATCTGCGCCCACCTTTTTTAGTTTGGTACGCGCCTCTTTGTGACTGGCCACCGAGATAATCAACAGTCGGCGATCAATTTCATCCTCCATAATCTTGCCGGAGACCACCGCCGTAATATTATCGGCATCCTCAGGGAAGGCACTGACGATACCCCGTGCGGTTGTCACCCCTGCACGGCGATAGCTATCGTTGAGAAAAGGATTAAAAGGCAGGATATCGGAGATCATATCCTCCTCTGCCATATTGATCCTTTCCTGCGTATCCTCAAGAACAACATAAGGAATTCGTCGTTTGCGCAACATGCGAATCACTTGCCGGGTAATTTCAGTATAGCCAGCAATAATAAAGTGATTCCTCAAATCAGCAACACGGTTTTCCATAAATGTTTCTCGAATTTTACCCAAAAGATCATCGGAGATGACCACACTGATCGTCACACCCAGTGCATAGGTCCAGACCGCAACACCACCTAAAATCAGCAGCACGATAAACATTTTGCCCTGATAAGAGAGTGGATGTGTCTCCTGATACCCTACGGTCGTCAATGTAAAAATTGTTTGATAGATTGCATCGAGAAAGGGATAATTATCGATGATCATCAGGCCGAGAACACCGATGGTATTGACTGCAATCAGAGCGACGATGGGGGCTCGAAAACGCGCGAGTACATCATAAATATCACGGCGATGCCTTGAAAAGCGATTGAGCAGTTTTCTTCTCCTGAAAACGGCTTTTGAAGCGTGTTTGCAAGCCTTAAAGTTAGCAACCTAAATATAAACGTACAATCTTCTTAAAAAAATAAGTAACCGAACTAAAAAAGAGAAGGGGTAAAAATTGTTACCCCTCTCTCTATTATAATCGATTTTAAAGTTTAAAGTCCACACATACCAGAACCGCACATGCCAGAACTGCATGCCGGAGGAGGCGATGGTGGAGAACCGCTTTTGATTGAGCCCACAATGCCACCGGTGGCAAAGATTTTACGCACCTTCTCCTGGTTGCACTCGGGGCATGTTTTTACAGGAGGATCGGACATGGGGTGGTTTTTTTCAAAGGCATGACCACATCCGTCGCACTTATATTGATAGATTGGCATACTTTTTCTCCTTACCGCACACTGCGTTCGACACGAACGGTCATCTCTGGTGCCACATCGGGATGGAGGCGCAAGATAATTTTATGCTCCCCTAGCGTACGGATTGCATGGGGAATTTCAATCAAACGCCTGGGAATATCGAGTTCCTGTTCACGGAAGAAGACCGCGATATCCGAGTTAGTCACCGAACCGAACAGTTTTTCAGAGACACCCGCTGGACGATTGAGAACAATTTCAACTTCATCCAGTTTTGCAGCGAGTTCTTCGGCTTGTTGTTTAATCTCAGCCTGCCGCTGCTCAAAATCCTGCCGCTGTTTTTCAAACTTCTGACGATTGGCTTCTGTTGCGGGCAGTGCTTTGCCTTGGGGAATAAGGTAGTTTCGACCATATCCTGCACGGACTGTTACCGATTCACCGAGGTTGCCCAGTTTACTAATTTTTTCTAAGAGAATCACTTCCATTGTGCTCTACCTGACAGAGAATTTTTTTCTGTTAGAGTATGACTACCCCTCGAAACGCCAATTTTAAGCGGAGGGTTTTTTATATCATCTCTGAATTATTTTGCTCTGGGAATTTGGTGCGTAGGTTGAGCCAGGTATCGAAGATACCCACCAGAGCGGTCATTGGGATGGCTATATCCCCGGAGAAGATCATAAGAAGGAAGAAGAGCGTTTTCCAAAGTTGCGGTAGACGCATTTTTTGGGTCATAAAGAGGACAATCGCAATACCCTGTAGGAGGTAAGGGATCATCAGCAGCCACATCAGATTAAAAGCAAAGTAGCCAAAACCCTGCTGTATACCAAACAGCAGGGAGAAGATACCGGTGATAATGAGTGGCCAGATCCAATGAAATGGCGTTTGGAACCGCTGAATAAACGACGCTTCCTGGATATTCCATGCATCAATGCGTATCAAATAGCTGCGTCCGGCGACCAGATTGAGGAGGTAGATGCCATACCACAGGAGCACAAGCAGTGCAGGAATAACCGGAGCCATCCGACGAAACTGTTCAAACAGCTGTTGAATTCCTGCTTTAACCTGTCTTTGCACAACCGGAGAGAGCGGTTTACCCTCTTGCTTTAAATTTTCCAGGCTGAGAACAAAGGTCTGTTCCTGTTCATCAATATATTGGCTAATCTCCACCGCAATATCTTGATTGACAAGCGTATACACAAAAAAGAAAAGCGTAAAACCGGCGATGGTTATCAACAGCAGAGTCCCTGCACACTGGACTGTTTTCCATCCACCACGCAGCAGCCAAGCGGTTGCAATGAGGATGCCACCAAGCAGAACGATACCTAAAGGAAAGATAAAAACCCCATCTTGGAGTAGCGATAGGCTAAAGATAACAATAGGAACCAGAAGTGCCACCGTACCCGCTACAGGTCCACCAAGAAAACTGGTGATAAAGATCGGTGTCACCGCAAAGAGCGAGATCGGCAACATCAGTATCGGCATCAAAGAGATCATACTGATGAGCAGAGCAGAGAGGGATCCTGAGAAGAGGGGATTTTCTAACCATCGACGCATAGCTAAAGTGTTATCTTTTGATCTATCGGACCAGAAAGGGAAGCAGTGCAATATTGCGCGCACGCTTGATCGCTTTGGCCAATTGGCGTTGATGGGGTGCACAGACACCGGTAATACGGCTGGGCACAATTTTCCCCCGTTCGGTGATAAAGCGAGAGAGCAGTTTAGGATCTTTATAATCGATGGTCAGGCTTTTATCGGCGCAGAAGAGGCATACTTTGCGACGACGAAAGAAGGGCCGACGAAAGGGCACGGGTCCACCGCGTCCACCACCGCGTTGAGGGCGTCCACCGCGCTCTTCGTTCTGTGTTTTTTTCTCGTTGTTTTCTTGTTCTTGATCGCTCATGAAAAATATCTCCAGCTTTAAAGACCCTTATTTAGTACAGAAGTCTTTTAAGCCTATGTGAAGCTTTTATGTTTGATCTGCCTTATCGGATACAATATGCACATCCAGGGCAAAAAGTTCCATTTTTCCCCAGCGCACGGTATCGTGACGAATCCAGCGATTCTGGTTGAGTCGTCCGCGTACAATAAGAGGCATCCCTTTTTTTAAGGTATGACTTAAACGGTCGTGTTCCTGGACCATGGTAACCGGCATTTTCACGCGCACCTCCTTAAGCGGCGGGAGATCGGATACAAAGCTTTCATGTTCCAGTTCGAACTTTATGAGGAGTCGTCCAGAGGGTGTTGTACGTACTTCGATGGCAGAGGCAATAATGCCTTCTAATTCCAGATGATTGATTGGCATAACCCTGGCATGTCTTTAAAGAAGGCTGCAAAGATAAAAATGTTTACCGTTTCTTCTCGCCTTGATCGCTCTCTTTTTCAGCGGGGGCCAGCGGTGTAGGCTCGGTGGTTGCTTCCTGGGTGCGGATGGTTTGGAATTTTAAAATATCCTCATCAATCACCATCATCTTCTCCAGGTTAGCGACCATCTTTCCACTGCCTTCTAGCACCTGGAATATATAGATCCCTGCCTGCGTCTTTTTAATCACATAAGCGAGTGTACGCCGTCCCCAGATTTCGGTACGTAAAACTTGACCACCATCGCTCTTGAGACGCTCTTCAACGCGCGTCTTTACCTGTTCCACCTGTTCATTGCTCAGGTCAGGACGGATAATATAGATCAGTTCATAATAGGCCACATAAACCTCCCTTTGGGTTATTGCCATTGTCTGTAAAAATCACAGAGCAACATAAATCGCCCCAAAAAAACATTTTTTGGAGCAAGGAAGCAGTTACAAATGTCTAATCTTCCATGAAGCGCATCATTATCATGTCTCCATTCGCAGAAAGCAAGGACTTTAATTATGATTTCAAAAAGATCTTTTTTGCCGCTTCCCAGCCATTTCAGTCCCCCCGCTTCTGCGGCGATTCATCTCTTTTTTACCACACGCAAAGGGGGCGTAAGCCAGGGGGTTTTTTCTGCATTTAATTTAGGTTTACACGTACCCGACGATCCGCATCATGTATTAACCAATCGACGACTCATAAAAACCCACCTCCAGACACTCTTTGATCCCGTTATGGGCATGGCAAACCCTGAAATGATCTTTGTTCAGCAGGTGCACAGCAATCAAGCACTAAAAGTGGATGCGCATTTTCCAAGACAAGAGAACCCAACTCAGATTCCACCCGAAGCCGATGCGATGATCACCACAGAAACCGGCCTGCTCCTCTCCATTCTTACCGCCGATTGTGTACCCATCTTACTCTATGATGCACATCAACCCCAAAATAGAGTCGTTGCGGCCATTCATGCAGGATGGCGCGGTACTTTAGCCGGTGTAATCGATACCACCATCACCAAGATGAAAAAGGCAGGTGCTAAAGCAAACACCATTGTCGCGGTGATTGGTCCAGCGATTCAGGCAAAAAATTATCAGGTTGGTGCAGAAGTGTATCAGGCTTTTAAAACGCAACCCGCTTTTAAAACGGTGATCGACCAACTGTTTCTCTATGATCATGGTGCGCAGTTCACCGCTTCAACCACTCACAAAAAAGAACGATGGTATTTTAATCTGCCTAAGGCGGTCGTTTTTTCTCTTAGACAAAATGACATTTTAGATGATAATATCCATAATGTTGATCTTTGTACCTTTGAAAATAGCGACCTGTTTTTTAGCCACCGACGCGCCTCTCAACAACAAAAACATAGCTGTGGGCGCATGCTGGCGGGAATTATAATACAATGAACATTATAATAAAAACAATAGGTTCGCATCTTCTTCTGATTTTTTGTGCTGGCATATTGATCCTCAATGGCACAAAAGAGGCCAAAGCGATCAGTGCAAAAGAGATCCGTCAACTGATCAAACAGACCGCCTATCAGGAGCGTGTGAACCCAAACCTCTTAAAAGCCATTGTGGCAGCGGAGTCTAACTTTAACCCCAATGCGGTCTCTAAAAAAGGCGCGGTGGGGTTAATGCAACTCATGCCGGGAACCGCACGGGAGATGGGCGTACGCAATATTCGCCACCCCAAAGAGAATCTGCGCGGTGGTGCACGCTACTTAAGAAAAATGCTCTCTGAATTCCGTAATATCCGTTTTGCTGTGGCAGCTTATAATGCAGGCCCCCAGGCCGTTAAAAAATATAACGGAATTCCTCCTTACCCCGAAACACAGACCTATGTCAAACGGGTATTAACCTACTACTTAACCGGTTCCTTTAAAGGCTATAAAAAACGCAACTTCTCTCCCTATCCCAACTCAATGTATGGCCGCAAAAGGATCTATCGCTATCGGGATAAAAATGGTCTACTGGTTCTTACAGATCGTAAACCAAGCCATATCCGTCAATATAAACGGCTCAATCTTAAAAAACATATGATCAAAAAAAGCCGCCGTTCCTCAACCTCAACAACTGCCTCTTCACGCTATACCGTGGTACCACGCTATCGTCCACTCTATGCGACAACCAATTAATCATGATCAATCAAAGCGGCCTTTGTGCATACACAAAGATCAAAAAAAAGTTACAACACCACACCTCAACACCCTCCCCGATCATAGAACATACCGCAACCGATGCCGCAGTTCTCATTCCACTGTTTAATCATCAATCCCAGTGCCATCTGCGTCTGATTCAACGCACCACAACCGTCTCCAAACATAAAGGACAGATCGCCTTTCCTGGGGGAAAGGTGGATTCTGAGGATACCGATCATATCATGACCGCTTTACGGGAGACCGAAGAAGAGATTGGTATTGAAAGCAATAGAGTCGAAGTGTTGGGCGTATTGGAACGTCATCTCACCGCCACCACAGGTTTTTTGATTACACCGGTCGTAGGGTTTATCGCAAAGCCTGAACCGGTTCGATTAGCGGAAACAGAAGTTGCTGAACTGATTAATGTACCGCTCTCTTTTTTTCTCAATCAGCACCCTGAAAAAGAGACAATCAAAAAAGGGGAGAAAATCTTAGGAGACTCCTGGGTCTATCGCTACCAGGGTAGAAAAATCTGGGGGGCTACCGCACGGATAATATTGCAGTTCTGCTCAATTTTGTTAAAATAAGACACGCCTATTTGTGGAACAGTCGTCCGTTTTTTTAAGGAGCATTTGATGCGCATTTTGTTGTTGATTATCATGGCGATGGCTCTGCTGGTGGTGATTATCCGCTTTTCTCGCCCCTACCTGGAGAAACATAGTGTACTGTTCCGGCGTTTCTCTGATCCATTGCAAGCCGACACACAACAACCACTCCCCTGGATTCAGAGTATTGAAGGTCGTCTGCTGCTGGCATTGATGCTGCTCTTTTTAGTGTTGCTCATGGCCCAACGGCTCTTTTTAGATACCTCCTCCCCACCACCTGAATACTATCATCCAGCGCAGTTGATCGAAGGAGAGATCCTGGAGGGCAAACTTACTTCTTCGCAACCCCCCCCTGCATATTCTGGTAACGATCAACAAAAAGCTTTTCCATCTCCAGAATAACGGCTGCATGGGATGCACCCATCACCGCTTTGGCCACCAGACGGGAGGCTTCATCCAGTAGAGACATATCAGTCTCAACCATCGGATAGGTCTTCTTAAGCCGTTTTAAGGCTTGAACCGCATTCTCTTGATCGGGTGCGGGGATATCCACCGGACCCGCAAGCGTGATCTCCTCCTCCAGAGTCATGGTTGTATCATCATCCTCTTCTTCTTTCTGTTGATTGAGAAAGCGGGCAAACATGACCAAGCTGTGGCGATCCTCCTTTGAGAGATTCTGCCAGATCTTTATCAGTTCCTTCTCGCCGCGGCGTACAACCATCCCCATCATTGTTTTTTGCTCCCTTAACCTTAAAAGATCATCTATTCTGTGATAATTCTGTGATGATCCCGTCTGTTTTGATCTCTACGATGCAAAGTCTGTATTTAACATACAGCATATTGGCATTTTCTCAGAAAATGGGGCAATGATCCAGAGATTTTTATCCAATTTTAAGAAAAGAGGCGCGATTTATGGCGCTTCTTTTTTTTATGCCTGGAACTCAATTCCATTCAGGAATACACTGCTGAAGGATCCTGTGACGAAATACCCACCATTTTATAAATGAAACCTGTTTTTTTCTATCTTTATTGGGAATGGCTTTCATGTCTCTATTCAAATCCTATCAAATGGCGATGCGCTCCTTTGCGGTGATCGCCTCCATGTTTCTATTGACCGCTTGTGGCGATTCCAGTAATCAAGCCGAGCAGACCAAAGCGCCTGAAACAGCGACCACCACATCTGGGGAGAAAGCGCCTGATGCGGTAAAAGAGAAGGCTGAGCTCAAACCGATTGTCATCGGTGTGGCCGGTCCCCTGACGGGCGCCTATGCGGCTTTTGGTGAACAACTCTGGCGTGGTGCCAGTCAAGCGGCGGCGGATATCAACGCAAAAAATGGCCCAACCGACCAGCCGATTAAGGTGATTAAAGGGGATGATGCCTGTGAACCCAAACAGGCCGTGAGTGTCGCCAGCCGTTTAACAGACTCTGAGAATGTGAATGCAGTCATCGGCCACTTCTGCTCCTCTTCCACCATGCCCGCTTCAGATATCTATGCCGAAGCAGGACTCCTGATGATTACACCAGCCTCCACCAATCCTAAAGTCACCGAACGTGGACTGCCGACCGTATTTCGCACCTGTGGACGGGATGATCAACAGGGTACCGTTGCTGCTGAATTTATCGTAAACACCCTCAAAGCAAAAAATGTGGCGGTTATCCATGATAAGGATACCTATGGTCAGGGTTTAGCCAACGCCATGAAAGCACATATGAATAGCTTAGGTGTGCAAGAGGTTCTCTATGAGGGATTAACCCGTGGCGAGAAAGATTTCAATGCGCTGGTGACTAAAATTAAATCCCTAAAAGCGGATGCAGTCTATTTTGGTGGCCTGCATGGTGAAGCAGGACCACTGGTACGTCAGATGCGGGAACAGGGCGTTGAAGCCGCATTAATCTCCGGTGATGGCATTGTATCCGAAGATTTTCTGATTGCCGCTGGCGGTAAGCAGTATGCCAATGGCGTCTATATGACCTTTGGTAAAGATCCCCGCAAACTGGCCTCAGGCCGCGAGGTGGTGGAAAAATTCCGTACCACAGGCTATGAACCCGAAGGCTATACCCTCTACGCTTATGCCACCATGCAGGCAGTAATTAAAGCGATGCGTGAAACCAAATCCATGCAGGGAATGGATCTGGCCAACTGGTTACGCAACAACAGCGTTGATACCGTCATGGGTATGAAGAGTTGGAATGAAAAAGGGGATCTTAAAGTCTCTGATTATGTGATGTATCAGTGGCAACCCGATGGTTCCTATCGTGAGTGGCAACAGTAAGGTTGTAAGATGGATATCTATATCCTCGGTCAACAACTCATCAATGGCCTCGTTCTAGGGGCCATTTATGGTCTGATTGCGGTCGGTTACACCATGGTCTACGGCATCATTGGCATGATCAATTTTGCCCATGGCGAAATCTATATGATCTCTGCTTATCTGACCGCAATCTTTTTGGCGTTACTCTTCTCCTTTGGCCTCACCTCAATTCCGGTGGTGCTCTTTATCACACTCCTTTTTACCATCATGATCACCAGTCTCTATGGTTGGAGTATCGAGCGTATCGCCTATCGTCCTCTAAGACATGCAAATCGATTGGCACCACTCATCTCTGCAATTGGGATGTCCCTGATTCTACAAAACTATGTACGCCTCAGTCAGGGCGCACGCAGTCAGGGGATGCCCGCACTCATCAGCAGCCATTTTCGCATTACAGGGGATACACCAGAACAGTTTATTCAGATCACAACTGTACAATTAATCATTGTCATCGTGGCAATCATCAGTATGGGACTACTCACCTTTGTGATGCATCGCACCTCTTTGGGTCGCGCCTGCCGCGCCACACAACAAGATCTGATGATGGCACAACTCTTAGGGGTGAATACCGATAAAATTATTTCAACGGTGTTCGTCATCGGTGCTGCCATGGCCGCGGTTGCGGGTGTACTGGTCACACTCAACTATGGATCATTTGATTTTTTTATTGGCTTTATCACCGGCATTAAAGCCTTTACAGCAGCAGTGTTGGGTGGCATCGGTTCTCTACCTGGAGCCATGCTGGGCGGACTGATTTTAGGACTATCTGAGTCAATCTTCTCAGGCTTTATCAACACAGACTATAAAGATGTGTTTGCCTTCTCAATTCTGGTACTGGTACTCATTTTCCGTCCAAGTGGTCTGTTGGGTAAACCGGAAGTGGAGAAAGTGTAATTATGATGCGCGCACTTAAAGAGGCCTCCTGGATCGGCCTGTTGGCTTTTTTGCTCTTTGGTCCCATTACAGGAATGATCCTCTCAGGCTATCAGTTAAACCATGACTGGAGCCGACCCCTGATTTTAACAGCCATTGTCTTCTCTGGACGTTTAATCTTCTCTCTGATTCGTGAGTCAGAAGCGGGCGATCAATTTCTGGAACGAATCTTTTCACAAAACAAAAACCAAACCAATGTTGTTATATCCCAGGATCAAAAACTCTCCTGGATTCCAATTATCCTGACCCTGGCAATCGGTTTGGCGTTACCTTTCTTCTTGAGCTCTTTCTGGCTTAAAGTCGCCATTTTAGCATTAATCTATATCCTTTTAGGATTGGGACTCAATATCGTTGTTGGTTTAGCAGGACTGCTCGATCTGGGCTTTGTGGCATTCTATGCGGTCGGCGCCTACGGTTTTGCGTTGGGATATCAATATTGGGGCATGGGATTTTGGACCGCCCTCCCCTTTGCCGCACTCCTCTCCGCCTGCTTTGGCGCAGTTCTAGGATTCCCCGTACTACGCATGCACGGCGATTATCTGGCAATTGTCACCTTAGGCTTTGGTGAAATCATCCGCCTGGTATTGAATAACTGGATGGAATTTACCGGTGGCCCTAATGGGGTATCTGCCCCCCCCCCCCACCCTCTTTGGGTTAGAGTTCTCCCCTTACAGCAAACAAGGGGGAATTCCCTATCATCAGTTTTTGAGTGATTTCTTCCCAGTCGCCTTTGATCGCTCTGCGAAGGGGATTTTTATCTTTATTATCCTCTTTATTGTGGTCTGCCTGATGGTCTTCTTTGTCTCACGATTAAAAAGGATGCCGATTGGTCGAGCGTGGGAAGCGCTGCGTGAGGATGAGGTCGCCTGCCGTTCTTTAGGAATCAATCATGTGGGCGTTAAACTCTCCGCTTTTAGTTTAGGCGCCATGGTAGGGGGCATTGGCGGCGTCTTTTTCGCCACCTCACAAGGCTTTGTCAATCCCACCTCGTTTACCTTCTTTGAATCCGCACTGATTCTAGCCATTGTAGTCTTAGGGGGAATGGGCTCCACGGTGGGCGTGATTGTCTCCGCAATCATCTTTACAATGATTCCTGAGTTACTCCGCGATCTGGACTTTTCAAATTTTCGCGTACTGATTTTTGGTATTCTGATGGTATTGATGATGATCTGGAAACCCCGTGGCCTACTACGCATCCACAGACCCGCCTTAATGAAGGAGCAGTCATAATGCTTGCGGTACAAAACTTAAACATGCGTTTTGGCGGAATTCAGGCATTAAATCAAATCTCTTTTGATGTTCAACCCAATCAAATTACCGCGTTGATCGGACCTAACGGTGCAGGGAAGACCACCGTTTTTAACTGCGTTACAGGGTTTTATCATCCCACATCGGGGTCTGTGCGTTTCTCAAATGCTCAAAAAAGCATTGATATTATTGAGATCTTAGGTCAGCGTCTACAATGGAAAAACTGTCTGGAGCCAAAAAAATTCTTACGACGACTCTACTATCAACTCTTTGGTGGATCACACCAGGTCACCCGAGCAGGCATTGCCCGAACCTTTCAAAATGTACGTCTGTTTCGTGCCATGACTGTCATGGAGAATCTTCTCGTTGCGCAGCATCAACAGGTGAATCGTAATCTGCTCGCCGGTGTTTTTCAGACCAAAGCTTACCGTCAATCAGAAAAAAAGGCGTTAGAACGTGCAACCTACTGGTTGCGTGAACTGGATCTGATTAAAGAGGCCGACCGTTTAGCCGGTGAGCTTCCTTATGGTATGCAGCGGCGCTTAGAGATTGCCCGTGCACTCTGCACCAAACCTGCCCTACTCTGCCTTGATGAACCGGCAGCGGGTTTAAACCCCATAGAAACTAAAGACTTAAGTGCATTGATTGAACGCTTATGTCAGAACTATAAGATGACCATCCTGCTCATTGAGCATGATATGAGCCTGGTGATGAATATCTCTGACCATATTGTTGTGATTGACCATGGAGAAGTGATTGCAGCAGGACCCCCTGCAATGATTCAAAAAAATGAGCGTGTCCTGGCCGCCTATCTTGGCAGTGAAGAAGAGACATGATTTTTTTAGTCAGGGCTTAAGTGTGGAGGGGACTCAAACCCTGACTTAAAGCCTGCTATCTTAAAAAGGGGAGAGAAGAAAGCTGGCTTTTGCAGACTTTTTAAAGATTATCCTGGCACCTGGTCTTCTGTAAATTTATCGCTGTACTGTAAACTATTAAAAAGTGCAACGATCTCTTTTTTCCAACCATGCTGTGCTACGCCTTCGGCAATCTTTCTTATCGCTTCAGCATCGGGCGCATTATCTGCCATGATATGACGTAACATAAAACGGGCAATCTCTTCTGCATTAAGATGGCGTACAAAACGCTCTTCATAGCGATCCGAGCAGGCCACATCTAAGAGAATCTCCTTGACACTCAGATCCCCTTTAAGAAGCGCTGGGGCCAAACGATCCCAATGTTCTTGGGGGGGCTCCTTCTCTTCTAAAATCTGTTGATGGATCATCTGCATAAGATCGGTGGTTTCGCTCCACGAATAGGAATCAGCCATAATGAATTATCCCAGTTGCTAAAATGTGAGGTGTACGTTCATTTTCTCAAATGTCGTGCCAAAGACTATTTTTTAGCAACCTATTGTAATCATTAATATTATTCTTTTTACTCTAATATTGCTCTTTTATTCTTCTGATTAGTTTTTAAGCATATTAAAAACTAATATCAGCAAGATGATTAGTAAAAAAGCAGTTTTATCCATTCATATTTGTGATTTTCTAAAAAGAGCCTCCTCCAACAATGGACTGATTTCACACGCATTGGTATTTCATAGCGCATAATTCTTAATTCACTGATTTATACCAGCTTCTTTTAATGCTTGACGGAGCTTTTTATTCTCTTCTACCAGTACATCACGCTCCTGCGCAGCCTTTTCTCTCTCTTGAGACGCCTTATTCTGTTTCTGAATCGCATCATTCCTTTCTTGGACAGCATCATTCCTTTCTTGGACAGCATCATTCCTTTCTTGGACAGCATCATTCCTTTCTTGGACAGCATCATTCCTTTCTTGGACAGCATCATTCCTTTCTTGGACAGCATCATTCCTTTCTTGGACAGCATCATTCCTTTCTTGGACCACAATATTTTTTTTCTGAACAGTCTCCTCCCATTTTTTGGTCATCTCCTCCCATTTTCTAACCATTGCTTCATGCTCTTCTTTAATGGCCTGTTGTTCCCGAATGAAGTTCATACGCGATTGATATTGATGATAGTTTTTCTCTTTCTCAGAAAACTTTCGCAGTGTATCCATTGCTTGTCTCATTTCTTTGGTTTGCATATAGGAAGGCAAATTATCAGCATCCAGATTTTTACCCTCTCGTAAAAATCTGGTCCAACGATCAATTGGTGTGACATTCTGTGATTTCTGTTGCCATTTCTCCAACTCCAAAACATGAAGGGAAAGATGATCATGGAGAAGAACCTGTTGTGTCGCATCAAAAAGCTGAAAATGGTGATGAAATTCTGGGGCATCCTGAAGCAAAACACCAGGAATCACCCAGATTGCAATCGCTGGCTTAAGTTTTTGGTAGCTTTCTCCCTCCTCTAACTGACTCGTATAAAGATCACAAAGCGTATAAGTCATTCTAGGACGCAATGCGCCATAAGTGGAGATCTGAATTTCAACCTGATAAAGTTTCCCCAATCCATCAACCGCTTTAATATCAACAATTGAAAGCTTATCTGAAACAAACTCTTTTTCATTATAGGGATTAAGCACTTCAACCGACATGATACGATGCTCAAGCACGGGATCGATCACCGCATTAAGAAAGTCGATCAACAGATTTTGATTCTGTTGACTGGCAAAGAGCGCTTTGAATACGCAATCGACTGTAGGATCAATACGGTGTTTCATAATGAATGCTTTTTCGGGCTTTCAATAATCAGATCCGCTGCTTTAGAAAGTTGGCCAACAGTTGATGTCCATGTTCAGTTAAAATGGATTCTGGATGGAACTGTACCCCTTCTAATGCCGGATAACTCTTATGTTTCACCCCCATAATTAAACCATCTTCTGTCCATGCGGTAACCCGTAATGAAGAGGGAAGCGTTGCTCGCTCAATAATTAAAGAGTGATAACGGGTGGCTTTAAATGCCTTGGAGAGATCGAGAAAAACACCGCCATTGTTATGGTAAATCTCCGAAGTTTTACCATGCATTACCTGGGGCGCACGGATAATCTGGCCACCAAACGCCTGGCCAATCGATTGATGCCCCAGACAGACCCCTAAAATGGGTATCCGTCCAGCAAAGCGACGAATCACCTCTAAACTGATCCCCGCTTCGGTGGGCGTACAGGGTCCAGGAGAGATAGTAATATGATCAGGCTTGAGTGATTCAATGGCTTCTACCGTAATCTGATCATTACGATAGACATGCACATCCGCACCCAGCTCACCAAAATACTGCACCAGATTAAAAGTAAAAGAGTCGTAATTATCGATCATCAATAACATCGTTCTACTCCAATCCCCGTTGCGCCTGATCCACTGCGCGGAATATGGCACGTGCTTTATTCATGGTTTCATCAAATTCACGTCTGGGATCAGAGTCTGCGACAATCCCCGCTCCGGCTTGGATGCTCAACTCACCATCTTTGATCAGTGCAGTACGAATGGTGATCGCAAGATCCATATTACCAGAATAGGAGATATAACCCACAGCCCCTGCATAAGGGCCCCGGCGGGAGGTCTCCAGTTCATCAATAATCTCCATCGCACGAATCTTAGGTGCACCACTGACCGTACCTGCAGGAAACGTTGCGGCAATCACATCGAAGGCATCCAGATCTTTTTTCAACCGGCCCTCCACATTAGAGACAATATGCATCACATGGGAGTAGCGTTCAATCACCATTTTATCGGTCACCTTCACACTCCCCACCTCTGCAATACGACCGATATCATTGCGTCCCAGATCCACCAGCATAATATGTTCTGCACACTC
>JBQGBW010000076.1:0-19881 GCA_052043475.1 Magnetococcales bacterium HHB-1 | reverse complement strand
TGATGCCTGGATTCACAACACATTGAGCAGCCATATCACAGAGACATCCTCCCTGCTCTCCGAAGAGGATGTGCGCCGCCAATCCGCGCGTTTTTTTCAAGTATTTAAAAATAGCTTGCCAACAGATCAAGAGAAAGAGAATCAAGCTAAGATCCTTGATGATCACACCACACAGCACCTCACAGAGATCAGCCGTGATTGGGCCCAGAGTGGTTTTAAACCATCACAGACCGCACTGTTTATCTTCTCGCTCCGCGAAACGTTGCTGGAATTTCTACATACAGAAATTATCGATGATATCTCTCATCTGAATCATGAAGTGGTGCGGGTCAGTCAACATATTGATCGCTTAGGATTGGTCACATTCGAAGCCTATGTGGCCACACGGGAGCAGGTGATCCATGATCAGAGTATCAGCATCCTTGAACTCTCCACACCGGTGATCAAACTCTGGCATGAGATTGTTCTACTCCCTTTAGTTGGCGTCGTTGATACCAAACGTGCCCAACATATCATTGAGAACCTGCTTGAAGAGATTGTAAAACAGGAGGCACGCATTGCCATCATCGATCTTACCGGCGTTCCGGTAATCGATACCCAGGTTGCCAGCCATCTGGTACGAACCGTTTCTGCCGCCAACATGCTGGGGGCTCATGTGATTATCTGCGGCATCAGCCCGGTAAATGCGCAAACCATGACCAAGTTGGGCGTAAATACCCACCCTCTACACACCACCAGTACACTGCGTTCCGCCATGAAAGCCGCACTAAAAACGCTGGGTTTGCGCATCAGTGCTTTGGATCAACCATCCCACTCAGGCGCATTATGAAAGTTCCTATTCTTCGCTTACGCAACATGTTGCTCACCTCTTTGCAAGGCGAGATGACCGACAGCGATTTTGAACGGTTCCGCCAGGATCTGCTCGATCGGGTGGCAGAGAAAGAGATCTTAGGCGTCATTATCGATATCAGTGCACTCGATGTGGTTGACTCCTATATGGCACGCATGTTCAGCGAAGTGGTACGTATGGTACAACTGCAAGGATCACATGCGGTGATCTGCGGCATGAAACCGATGGTTGCGGTCACTCTGGTCGAGATGGGGCGCGGCCTGAATGAAGTAGAAACCGCACTGAATCTCGATCAGAGTGTCGATAAACTGATTAAGCTGCATGATATCCAGATCGATCTCCCAGAACGCTTCATGGATACAGAGGAGTATCCAGAATGAGCCTCTTGGAAGATCAACAGAAAATCTGTGAAGAGGACGATATTATTCTTGCCCGGCAAAAAACACGCGCCATGGCCAGGACGCTGGGATTTCGCTCCATTGATCAAACTCGACTGGCTACCGCTGTTTCTGAGGTAACCCGTAATGTGCTGCATTATGCAGGAACGGGCTTGCTGTCGCTCAATGGTGCCCGTAACAATAGCCAGATTTCTATTGATATATCTGTTGTGGATCATGGACCAGGTATTCCAGACATTGAACGCGCCATGACCATGGGTTACTCCACCAGTAATGGCTTAGGTGCGGGCCTTCCTGGCGCCCAAAGGCTGGTAGATCAATTCCATATTCAATCGAAACCAGGATGCACTAAAATCGCATTAAGTATGAAACGAAAAATCTAACGCTTACCGATTCACTCCACATAGAGCCAGAATAAGATACCGTGAAATCGCCCATGTCCCCTTTGCAGCCCACCCCGCTTTTATCCCCCTTGATCAATGACCGCGAAAACAGAACACACTTAACCTATGGCAACGATCTTAAGCGCCTGATTAAATCATCCGGCTTCTCGATTACGGTAGAAATCTGTGAAGAGCACCATATTGCCATGGTTCGCCACCAAGCATTTCAACTGGCCAAAAAACTCACTATCAGCCGTATCAACGCCCACTATGTTGCAACCAGTGTATCGGAGTTGGGCCATAATCTTTTTTTTCATGCCACCCGTGGTGGTACGCTGACGCTTCAGGCCGTGATCTCCCACCGTGATCAACATGGTATTCTAATTCGTGCAAAAGATGATGGGCCTGGGATTGAAAACATCAATCTGGCGATGCAGGATGGTTTCTCCACAATCGGCGGCTTAGGCGGTGGACTGCCCGGCGTTTATCGTATGATGGACCATTTTGATATTCGCTCATCACCCGGTAAATCAACACAAATCAGCGCCATCAAGTGGGATTAAACAGATTATGGAGATCACCACCGCGTTTAAGCCCCATCCTCAAGAGACACAGTGTGGTGATCTGGCGACGGGATGGACACAAAAAGAGCGCACCCTGCTGTTTCTTGCCGATGGTTTAGGGCATGGTAGAGAGGCAAAGCAAGCCGCCGAACAGGCCCATCACTTTGTGGCCAAGCATCAAAATATGACGTTAAAGGATCTTTTCAGCGCCTGTGATCAACGGTTGCGACACAGTCGAGGCGTGGCGATGGTTCTGGCGGTGGTGGAACCAGCAAAAAAAGAACTCACACTCTGTGGTGTGGGGAGTGTGCGTGCCCAGATTATCACACCTCAAAAACAGACTCTTTGTAATATGACGCCTGGTATTGTGGGGGGTGGTTTGCCGCCACTGAAACCAAAAATCTACCCACTGCCAAAAGATGCACTGATTCTTCTCTGCTCAGATGGTTTAAATGCTCTGGATCATCTTGCGCTTCTGAACAGATATCCCCAGCATAATCTACACCATATGGCGCAGGCTATCTTAGCACAATATGCGGTTGATTTTGATGATGCCACGGTTCTGCTCTGTGATCCGTGGAGAGATGACTCAAACGAACAGTTAAAAACAGACTACTACACCCAATATACAAAAATTTTAGAAAGCTACCTGCTCACCCCCCAAGAGAGCAATCTCTCCCAAGCGGCCAGTTTAGGTTCGAGTATGGTGCAAGCCAACTTTCCGCCAGAAGAGATCGGTGCACTACAGGAGTATGCACTCGCCAGTATTCAACAGCACCATAAAGATCTCCTGCAACACGCTTGGAAAAAAATCTCCACCCCTTTAATGGAAGTACTAATGGCCTACGGCATGGCCTTTAGAGCACAGGTTGAAAAACGCCACGCCAAAAAGGTGAAGAAGGAGTATCGCGAAGGGATACGCCAACTGTTCCAGGTAAGTGAGGTAATGCATCTCTTAGTGGATCCTTACCACCGACAGATTTTAGATATGAACCAGAGTGCAGCACAGTTTCTCGGTCGAGATACCACCCATTCAGGCGTCATTGCATTGGATAAAATTGTGGTGCCAGGAAATAATCATGCGTCACTGAATCAAATATTGCGCTACATTACCGCACCACGGCCCAATACATTCACCACCCAGTTTTACGATGCCGATAAACAGCCCCGCCTGGTACGCATACAGGTCAGCCCGGTCTCTATTCTGGATAATCTTTTCTCCAGTTGGAATTTTCAGCCATTGTAAGTCACCCAAAGTCCTGTTCTCTAACCATTTAAAACATCCTTTCTTCTTTGCAATAGAGAAAAAAGTGTCTAGACTGGAATTGCTGGATACGATCTAAACCGTTTACATTATCACCGCACTTGCTTAATAATAAATGTTTCACTTTAATATAAGTAGATCTGGTAAGAGTTATAATAATGCGTTCTTTTCTTCTTGTACTTGCCATTGTGTTGATTCCCCCCTCTGCTGTGCAAGCTGAACTGCTGCAAGATGCAGTGCGTACAATGCTTAAGCACCATGACCGCGTTAAAGCGGCCCATGCCGATGTGGCGGCTGGAAAAAGCAGAATTGACGAAGCATTTGGAACCAATTGGTATCCTCAACTCGCCACAACCGCTTTTTATGGCCGTGAAAAAATTATGCATAAACCCTTAGCCGCCAATAGTGATCTATTCACACGAGAACTGGATCTCTCCGTGACGCAAAAGGTGTATGATTTTGGTACAGCCCAAGCGGCCATTGAGGCCACAGCGTCTCAATATAAACAACTGAACTCGACTTTAGCGCTGACACGGCAGGGACTGATTTTTGAAGCCATCAATGCTTATTATAATCTGTTGCGGGCGATGAATACGTTAAAATGGGCCCAAGAATCAGAAAACAATATCAAACGCCAAGCAGAGCTTGAAGATATCCGGGTTCAAAGAGGTCAAGGCTACTCAACCGATCTACTGCAAGCCAAAGCACAGCTTGCCGGGGCCGAAGCCCGCCGTATCCAGATGGAAGGCGCATTGATACAGGCGCAAAATAGAGTGAGAACGGTCTTTATGCGTTCTCCTGAGGAGATTCTCGCATTAAAAGTCAATAAAATTCCCTGGAATGCTCTGCCTAAAACGCTTAATGAAGCGATCCGCAGCGCGATGGAGCATAATCATCAACTGAAAGGTGCCGCTCACCTGGTGGATACAAACCGTGAAGTGGTAAAGAGCACACTCAGTAGCAACTTTTTTCCAACAATCAATGCGGTTGTTGAACAAAAATTTAAAGAGAACGTCAGTGGTGTTGACGGTTATACAAAAGAGACGCTTGCTAAAATGGAGTTGAGCTATCCTTTAAATCTGGGATTAACAGGATTAGACTCGGTCACTGCGGCAAAACAGGATCTGGCCGCCGCACGGGGACGATTAAACGATACAAAGAGACAAGTTGAAGAGGCTGTACGCAACGCCTGGCAAGCGTTAAAAACAACGCGGGACAATGCAAAGATGCTCCACCATCAAGCAGATATTGCAGAACAGTTTTTAGAGATGGCCCGCAAAGAGCGCAAACTGGGAAATCGCTCACTGCTGGATCTTCTCAGTGGAGAAACCGCCTGGATTAATGCGCGCAGCGATGCCGAATCCGCCGATGTGGATCATCTGATTGCCCTTTTTAACCTTTTACAATCGATGGGCCAGTTGACACTGGAAATGGTACCTTAAAAAATCATACATAGACTCACGATTGCATAGACTCTATCCATAAATGCAGGACTGATTATGAAACTTTTTTTGATCAGAATGCTGACACGGCCCATGTTGGCATCACAACTCCTGTTGGCTTCATTTCTGGTCAATATGCTGGCGCTCTCCTCCTCAATCTATGTGATTCAGGTACTCAATCGTTATGTGGCCAATGGCATTAATTCTACACTTTTCACATTGACATCAGGTGTTCTTCTGGCCATCGTCATGGAGTTTGCTTTCCGCCGCGTGCGTGTGCGTTTGGCTCAAGGAATTAATGCCCCCTTTAATAATCAACTGATTCTTGAACTGCTCAATAAGCTTACCGGCGCAAAACTACAAGCTTTAGAGCAGATCCCCATCGGAGAGCGCAATGAGGTGAATGGCCATATACAGGCTGTGCAGCAAGCCTATAATCCGGTCAACCTACTGATTATGCTTGATCTGCCTTTCGCGCTGCTGTTTGTGGTGGCCCTCTTTATGTTACACCACACCTTAGGCATTGTTGTTGCTCTATTTCTATTGGCCGCATTTTTGATCTCTTTAGGACAACATGCGGCAATGCGTAGACCCGCAGAAAAACTGACCAGAAGTACAACCCAAAATGGCCGACTGTTAGGAAACATGCTGCGCTCAGCCGATACGGTACGTATGTTTAATGGCTATGCTCATCTGCGCACCTTGTGGTTACATCATCAGAAAGAGCGCCATCTTCTGAAACACAACCTGGGGAGTCGTCAAGAATCACTGCAAGCCATCACACAGAGTATCGGCGCTTTAATGGGCGTCACCGTGATCGCCTTAGGCGCCCAATTCGCTCTGGCCGGCGAGATGGATGTGGGGGCAATGATTGGTGCCAATATCCTTGCCGGAAGGGCATTGGCTCCTGTGGTTAAATTTGCCCGCTTAGGTTCTATCTTTGCCAAAGCACAACAGGCGCTCTTTATTCTCTCCAAACTAATCGCACTCCCCATGGAAACAACCAGGGGGACGGGTTTGAAAAATTTTTCCGGAAAAGTCTCCCTTAAGGATATCCATTTTACCTATCCAGGTCTCTCAGGACCACTCTTTGAATCCCTGACACTGGATCTGACACCTGGACAGGTGGTTGGCATCACCGGCAGCAATGGCTGTGGTAAAACCACCTTGATCCGTGTTATCGCAGGTCTTCTTACGCCTGAGAGAGGAAATATTCTGGTTGATCATGTGGTCTTAGATCAGATTACACCAGAGTGGTGGCGAAAACAGTTGATCTATGTGCCACAGCAGATCGATCTTCTCGATGGTACAATCGAGGATAATCTGATAATGCTCCAACCCGATATGGGTGAAAAAGCGCTCAATTATGCCATTGAGCAGGCGGGATTACGCAGTTACTTAAATAATAGTACGCAAGGATTAGAGCAACCCATTATCAATAATGGCGCCAATCTTTCCTTAGGAATTAAAAAAAAGATCGGACTGGCCCGAGCACTTTGCAGTCGTGGTCAAGTGGTACTGATGGATGAACCCACAGAAGGACTGGATAGAGACGGTGCCATCGCCGTTTATCAGATCATCAATACGCTGATTAAAAAAGGGTGCACGGTAATCATTGCCACCTTTGATATCAACATCATACGAGCAACCCATCAGATCATTGATCTGGACCAGAAACCACAACCTAAGATTATGCTTACAGAAGATCTTCTCAAAAAGAGTCCATAAATCATTATGGCTCTATTCTGCCTGATTCTTTCCTTATTTGGAGAAGATAATTGATGTTTAACAAAGTATCTAAGGTCCAAGCATCTGACAAAGTGGATGATGATCAGGTACAGATCAGCGTTCATCTTTTTTTCAGCCTATTGGCATTAACCTGTCTGGCCTTTGCTGGTTGGGCCTACTATGGCACATTGGATATCCTCAGTATGGCCCAGGGTGAAGTGGTTCCTTTCAGTCAGGTGAAAAAGGTTCAGCATCTGGAGGGAGGGATTATCTCAAAAATATGGGTTTCTGAAGGAGATCGTGTCCAACAGGGGGAGACACTGGTTGAACTGGAAGCCGCCGCCAGTCGCGCCGATGTCAATGAACTCAATGCCCGTATCGCCTCCTTAACTATGGCGGTATTACGACTGGAAGCCGAAGCCGCTGACAAAAAAACGTTGGTTATTCCCGCCAACCTGGAAACAAAATTTCAACAGCGCGCCCAACAGGTGATCATGCTTTTTAATGCCCGACGTAAACGTCTGCATGATGATCAACTTGTACACCAAACATTGATTACACAAAGACAGCAGGATATATCCGAGATCAGGGGGCGGTTGAAAAGCCAAAATCAACAACTTAAGCTGGTACGTGAACAGTTGCGTATCAGTGAGAATCTGTTAAAAGATGACCTGACCAATCGCTATAATCACCTCAACCTACTGAAAGAGAGCAATAATATTAAAGGAAATCTCGCCTCTGATCGAACCGCACTTCTACGTGCAAAAGCGGCACTTAAAGAAGCGGAAACACGTCTCTTAGGCGTGCGCAATGCCTACGATGAAGAAGTTAAAACAGGACTTGAGAAGGCGCGTCGAGAGTTAGGAGAATATAGTGCGCGCTTAGGTAAGTATGCCGATAATCTCTCTCGAACTGTTGTAAAATCTCCAGTGTCTGGTGTGGTGCATAATATTCATATTGTAACAAAAGGGGGGGTTGTCAAACCTGGGGAAACCATTATGGATCTGGTACCCGGTAATGATCGGTTGATCATTGAGGCGAAACTCCCCATCGGTGATATCGGCTATATTCAGATTGGCCAGAGGAGTGTGATTAAGTTGGTTCAGGAGGCCGCACGGTTTGGCGATATTTATGGCGAAGTAGTGGCGATCAGCCCCGATACGCTGCTCAATGATGATGGCATCCCCTTTTATAAAGTAAGAATCGAAACCGAGGCCAAGGCATTCCAAAAAGGTGAAAATCGCTATCGTCTCTATCCGGGCATGCTGGTGATGGTGCAAATCCATACAGGAAATCGAAGCGTGATGGCATATCTGTTTGCATCATTTCTTGAATCCCTTGATGATGCCATGAGTGAACGGTAAAAAAGCATAGATTTTATAGATAGGTTATTATTCTTATGAGAGAATAAGCTTCTCTTCTCCAAAAAGAAGAATGGTATAAAGTTTGGCGGGTTGAATATGCGGATAACACAGCAATCATTGCCAGTGATTTAACCTTAAAGGTACTCTATCGGCACAGGGCTTTGCTGAAAGTAACTCGTTGATTTAAGCATGCGAGGCATTATCTTCTATGCGACAGATTAGGTGCTATGCTAAAATTATTTATTTGTCATCTAAATGATGCAATCCTGCCTGAATCGCGAGACATTCTTATGTTTGAAAAACAATGATCTAATCCTGGCATCAATGCAAACGTGGGGTTTTGAGGCAAATAAAAAGAATCCTGCTTATAAGGATTCCCCACAGTTTCAAACCATGGGCTAAACTGATGATATCTCCAAAGCCTGATTCAGCATTCCTAGAATTATCACCACCGGTTGTTACCATCGCATCGCATCAAGAGGGCAAATTGCTCATTCCTGGTGACAACATGCTTTTGAATGCCGCGTTTAAACGTCAGGGCGATGATCTGCTTCTATCACCAGAGAATCACCATTACGCTTCTGTTTTGGTGAAAGGTTACTTCAGCACCAACGCTCCACCGGATCTGATCACCACCACAGGCGCTCAGATTACCGCCGATCTCGCCATCCGACTTGCAGGCCCCATCGCACCCAATGTTTATGCGGGTCCAAACTTTTCAGCAGATGCCATTGGCAAAATAAGCAGCTTAAATGGTTCCGCTGTGATCGACCGAAGCAGTGGTCAAAAAGTTACTGTAACCAAAGACACTCCATTGCATGAGGGAGATATCATACGAACAGCGGATAACAGCCAGGTTGGCATGATATTCGCCGATGACTCCACGTTTTCACTGGGAAGCAATGGCCGCATGGTGGTCGAAAAACTGGAATTTGACCCCTCTGCACAAACAGGCGTACTTAACCACAATGTGGTCCAAGGTGCATTTTCATTTCATAGTGGCCAGATCGCCAAGTTTGCGCCCAATGCCATGACCGTGAAAACACCTGTCGTCACGATCGGCATACGTGGCACCAGTGTGGCGGGTAAAGCCGCCGCCGAAGGTGAAGAGAATACAATCATCCTCTTGCAATCACCCGATAAACACACAGGCAGCATCACCGTCACAAACTCTGCTGGCACTCAAGAGATAACAACAGCCTATCAACAGATTAAAGTATCGAGCTACACTCAGCAACCCCTCCCTCCCATACAACTCTCTAAAGCGGCGGCCGATAAACTCTATCAAAATGTTACACAAATTTTGCCGGTAACAAAATATCAGACCTCTGTAAAAAAACAACAAGAGAATAATCCGTCCAACGAAGGAGACCAAAACAGTAATAACGATGAATCTAATCCAGAAAATTCAGATCAACAAGACAATGAATCGGATCGTAACGAGAGTGAGCAGGATGAAGAGGAAAATTCAGAAAATATAGAGGATAATGTACAAGAAACGCCCCCAGAAGAGGGTAATATAGAAGAAAATACGGAGGAGAATGCAGAAGAAAACGCTAAACAACAAGATCCAGAAGAGAATACCTCCGAAGAAAAACCGGAAGAAAAACCAAAACCCAAAAAAGAAGACCTTCCTGCTGAAACTTCCGAACTGAATACCGAAACAGACCAACCATCCGAGAATGATCGTTTAAACCCAGATAATAAAAATTTAGACCATAATCCAGAGGCCAATCTGGATGAAAACAGTCAGGATCGTAACGATAAGCCTGAAATTATCGCACCAGATGATGCACAGACAGACACGCCCACAGAAAATCCCTCCGATGGCACAAGAAAAAACCTGCCTGGTGATGGCGATCTATCAGGGCCTACGGATAACAATTCAGTCCTTAACGAAGAGACAAACACTTCGCCCTCTCTATTCACTTCAAATGATACGCCTGAGAACCCGACGACCTCTCCTGATACCAATGCGTCAGATAATCCAACACCTAACAATGATTCAGATAACAATTCTGAAAATGATCCCCCAACCATCAATAACGTTTTATCGAATCATACGCCCTGGACAACACAAAATAATCCCTTTACATCAAACAACACGGCACAAAGAAACCTGCAAGAACAGGCGCGGGTTATAGAACATAATAAGAATATTTTATCCATCAGGGATATTCAACAGGGACGTCCTCAAAACAGTAATGACAATGATGATATCAATCAAATCATAAACACCCAACAGCAAAGCGAACAAAACCACCCCCCCACACTGTCAGATATTACAATACAGGGAAGTGAAGATCAAAAGATTCAGTTCAACGCCGATGATTTCAGTGACTACTTTACCGATCCTGAAGGAAAACCTTTAGATTCCATAAAGGTTCTATCATTGCCCTCGGCAGGAAAACTTTACCTGATTGATCAACCCGTGGAGGTCGGAGAAGAGATCCTTTTTGAAAAGCTTGATCAACTTAATTTTATACCCGATTCCAATAGCAACGGCACGTTCAACTTTACATGGAACGGTTCAGATGGTGAAGCCTATGCAACCGAAAAGCGCACCATTAGCCTTCACATCACATCAATCAATGATGCACCAACCATAACGGCTAATGTCAACCTGGCGGCCATCTCAGAAGATAATCAGAATCCTTTAGGAGAAACCGTTTCTTCTCTACTTGGAGGTCTATTTAAAGATGAGGATAACAATTCCAGCCTGGCAGGCATACTCATCACAAATAATGAGGCCACTTCAAATGAAGGCCGCTGGCAATACCGCTCTGATGATGGCACAGATTGGGTTGATATCAACAGTGATCTAGACATTGATTCAGCCCAAGCCATTGATAAAGAGAGCAGTATCCGATTCCTTCCCACAGAGAACTATAACGGTACACCACCTTCTCTTGATATTCTCCCGATTGATAACAGCTATACCGGTCAGTGGTCCAACGATAACAGCGCCATACTGATCGATGGCAGTATACGTGGTGGCACCACACCCTTCGGAGAAATCCCCGTTACCCTGGGCACTGTGATCAATGCGGTTAACGATGCACCAACCATAACGGATAATGTCAATCTGGCGGCCATATTAGAAGATAATGAGAATCCTTTAGGAGAAACGGTTTCATCTCTGTTGAGCAATCTATTTACCGATGTGGATAATAATTCCAGCCTGACAGGTATACTCATCGTTAACAATGAAGCCACCTCAACAGAAGGCCGCTGGCAATACCGCTCTAATGATGGCACAGATTGGGTTGATATCAACAGTGATCTAGACATTGATTCAGCCCAAGCCATTGATAAAGAGAGCAGTATCCGATTCCTTCCCACAGAGAACTATAACGGTACACCACCTTCTCTTGATATTCTCCCGATTGATAACAGCTATACCGGTCAGTGGTCCAACAATAACAGCGCCATACTGATTGATGGCAGTCTACATGGTGGCACCACACCCTTCGGAGAAATCCCCGTTACGCTTAACACTGTGATCAATGCGGTTAACGATGCCCCAACCATAACAGATAATGTCAATCTGGCGGCCATCTTAGAAGATAGTATGGATCCTTCAGGAGAAACAATTTCATCTCTGCTGGGCAATCTCGTTACGGATGTGGATAATAATTCCAGCCTGTCTGGTCTACTCATCACAAATAATGAAGCCACCCCAGATGAAGGCCGTTGGCAATACCGCTCGGATGATAATACGCGTTGGGTTGATATCAATGACACATTAAGTTTTCAATCGGCCCAACTCCTCTCTAAAGAGAGTCAAGTTCGTTTCGTTCCCTCCCCCGATTACAATGGCACACCAGGTCCATTAGCCATACATGCGGTTGATAACAACTATAATGGTACATGGTCAGAGAGCGAAAATAACACGCCTGTTTATATCGATAGTAGCAACCGTGGCGACTCCTCTCCTTTCAGCCTGGATAGTGTAACACTCGGTATCAGTGTCACCGCCGTAGCCGATCCACCATCCATCACCCAATCGAATACCGTCACAATGGTTGCTCAAGAGAGTGATCTGGGCAACAGCAGCAGCAGAGCCATCGCCCTGGAAGATCTCAATGGTGACAACCAAATTGATGCTTTTATTGCCAACAATCCCGAGGGAAATACCGTCTGGTTAAGCAATAATCAGAACACGCTCATTGATAGTGGCCAGTCGCTTGGAAATAGTGATAGTCGAGGTTTAGCGCTTGGAGATATTGATGGCAACAACACCATTGATGCCATTATCGCCAATTACAACGCTGGCAATAAAATCTGGCTGAATGATGGTCAGGGCCAGTTTTCCGATAACAACACCCAGACGCTTGGCAATGCAGACAGTAACCGTATCGCATTGGCTGACTTAGATAATGATGATGATCTCGATCTATTTGTCGCTAACAACGACTCTGATAACACCCTATGGCTGAATGATGGTCAGGGCCAGTTTACACTCAGTGCGCAAAATTTTAGTAACAGCTTAAACAGCACCGATATTGCTCTGGCTGACCTGGATGGTGATGATTATATTGATGCGGTAATCAGTAATGATAATGGCTCAAATCAGGTATGGATCAATAATGGTGATGCCACCTTCACGCTCAAAGGCCAGTTAACCTCAGACTATCAAAACAGTACCGCAGTTGTGCTGGAAGATTTTGATCATGATGGTGATATCGATCTCTTCATTGCCAATAATGATCAGCCCAATGAAATCTGGCTGAATGATGGCCAAGGAGAGTTGACCAACAGCAACCAAAGTATCGGCAACGCGCCCAGTCTATCCGCCACAAGTACTGATATCGATGGCGATGGCGATCAAGATCTACTGGTGGCGAATGCAACGGGTACGACAAATCAAATTTGGCTCAACGATGGTCAGGCAAACTTTACCGATAGTAATACACTCCCTGATGGCAACAGTAATGATATTGCCACAGCCGATATCAATGGAGATGGCGCACAGGATATTGCGATCATCAACTATAATGCGCCTAGCCACATCTACTTAAATTATAACGACCACTTTATCGAAAATGGTCCAAGTGTCCACTTTGGCACTTTTATCGAAAACTTAAACGTTGATGATGGAGATCAACTGCAATCGGCAACCATTAAAATTGATAATAATCTGGTTGTTGATGAAGACCAGATTACAGTGACACTTGGTGGCAATATCACGGGCAACTACGACAGTAATCAAGGTGAGTTGATATTGAGCGGCAATGATTCGGTCAGCAACTATCTTAGTGTATTGCAATCACTTCACTATAATAATCAGAGTGAAAGTCCCACAGAAATTCCACGCACCTTATCCATCACCATAAACGCTGGAGATACACTGACCTCAACAGCAACCGATATCATAATCGCGATAAGTGGAATCAATGATGCACCCAACCTCACCGATGATACCACCCTTACCGCGATTGAAGCCAATACCACCTCCCCTCCAGGGGAAAAAATTGCCAATCTATTTAACGGTCTGTTTGAAGATGCGGATCATGCTCAGATTAATCAACCCAGTGGACTGGCCATCGTCGGTAATAATGCAACAGACCAAGGAGCATGGCAGTTTAGCAGCGATGAAGGGGTTAACTGGAGCAATATTGGTGGTGTTGCAGACGATGCCACCGCATTAGCACTCTCAGCCTCCAGCCTGTTGCGCTTTTTACCGGTCACAGATTTTAGCGGCGCTGTCCCCGCACTGAGTGTACGCGCTTTGGATGATACCTATACATCCGGTTGGTCAACCAATAACAGTGGCACCATTAATCTGATCAACGTGGATACCACCAATAATGGAGGCAGCAGCGCACTGTCTGCCGCCACAAGAAGTATAACAACATCGATCACCGCATTAGATCCCAGCACAAACCCGACAACGCTCTCCAGTACAGGTTCTCCTTCCACATTACAGCATGTAGAAGATGGTGCAGCCACCAACGTTGCGACCAATCTGACCATAACATCGGTCACCTCAATTGAGTCAGCCCAGGTTGTGATTACGTCAGGACACCTATCTGGTGAAGATTATCTTAGGTTTACGCCAACAACCAACATCACCGGTAACTTTGATGAAAGCACCGGTGTATTAACCTTGAGTGGTACGGATACCAAGAGCAATTATCAAACGCTTTTGCGCTCCATAACCTACGAAAACACCAACACCACCACACCATCCCTCAATACACGTACATTGCAATTTTCTGTGACCGATGACACAGGTCTCAAAGCAACATTTTCTCAAGATATTGATCTCAATTCTACCAATGACGCCCCCACGCTCAATGGAGATGCGCTCCTCACAGCGATTGATGAAGATGATTCAGACCCTCCTGGAGAAACCATACAAACCCTGTTTCACGCGCTTTTTTACGATCCAGATTTAAACAGTGCACAGATCACTGGTGTTGCCATCATCGAGAACCCTTCGGATCGCAACAGCACAGGCGTATGGCAATATAGCGCTAACAATGGCGAGGATTGGCGAGACATTGGCACGGTCAATGATACCGATTCCGCTCTGGTCTTATCCTCAACCACACAGTTACGTTTCATTCCCACCGCGGACTATAACAGCACCGTTCCCGCACTGCGTGTACGCGCCTTAGACAGCACCTATAATAGTGGCCGTTGGACGGACAATACCAATAAGATATATCTTGATGTATCTAACAATGGTGCAGAAACAGCGATCTCTGCGACAACAGCCAGCGTTAATATCACAATCAATCCCATCAATGATGCACCTCAAATGAGTCGCACTAACCTGGCGATTGATTTAGACAGTAATGGCAACATTGATACAGCGGGCATCAAGATATCCGATCTGTTTCAGGAGAGTTTTCAAGATATCGATACCGACGCATCGCTAGGGGGTATTGCTGTTCTTGATAATCCTGCAACCCGCCTGAATATGGGTTCCTGGCAATATTCTTACGATGGCCAAACCAATAACTGGACCGATATCGGCGTTATATCGGATGATCGTAATGCGGTTGCGATCTCTGCTGACAGCTACCTGCGTTTTTCTCCCACGGATAATAATGACGCCGGCAGAATTACGCCGTTAACTGTTCGTGTGATCGATAACACCTATCAAAACAGTTGGTCTGACAGCAGCAATAAAATCTATATCGATCACCATATTCATGGTGGAACCACAGCAATATCCACCAATACAGGTCATCTATCCTATCTTAGTGGAGAGACCGTTTATGCCACATCAACCACTCTGACCGGAAATTCAGGAACCATTCCCAATACAGCCCTTAATCTAAACGATAACCTGCTCACCATTGATGGACGTGGATCTGTCGGAACATCCAATCAAACCTTTGAAGCGGGTTTGATCAATTTGGGCACCATTCAGTTGGCCAGCGATCATGGGAGTTATCAGGCCAATCTGACGGTGGCGACAGATAAAAATCTAACCAACTTTGGCAGCATTCAGCTTTCTGGCAGCACCAGTGGCCTTAATACCATCACAGGAACCATCATTAACCAGGGCACCATATTGGTTGATGTGGATGATCTGAATATCAGCAATAGCCAATTTAACAACCGTGATGGAATCCTCAATATTCATGCGGGACGCACACTTGATATCCAAGGAGGCACCACCCTATTCGGCAGCAATACCCGATTAGAATCAGAAGGCACACTCAAGCTTTCCGGTACACACACCTTAGATATTGGCAGTGGCTATAACCATAACAGCCAAGATACCGATCTCTATTTTTCTGGCGCCGTTACAATAGATGGCAGTGGAGACTTTACCAATACAGGTCTGTTGCGTCTAAGGACCACCAATGATCAATTTAACACCACCATAATCAATAACGATTCTGCCCACCTCATTATTGATGGCCGTGGCTATATTGGTACATCCACGCAAAATTTTAATTCTGGTCTGGTTAATCAGGGAATATTAGAACTGGCCAGCGATCATGGCAGCTATAGCGCAAACATTATCTTAGAAACAGGGCAAACATTAAACAACAGCGGCAAAATCATCACCAGTGGTAGTACCAGTGGTACCAACAATATCTCTGGTACGCTCATAAACAGTGGCGTAATCCATGTGGGTGTGGATGATCTGACCATCAATAACGATACAACCCAGTTTAACAATAGCAGCGGTACTTTAAATATCGCGACAGGGCGCACCTTAACCATAAACAGTGGCACCACCGCGTTCAGTCCGAATACTGTGTTGTATGGTGATGGTACCATTAATCTTAGTGGCACCCACATTTTAGATATCGGTGACAACGGCTACAATCATAGCACACACGCTGTCGATCTCGCCTTTACGGGTGATGTCAATATCAATGGTACGGGTACCTTTACCAATGATGGCGATATCCGTTTGAGAACCACCAACGATCAATTTAACACCGCTGTCATTAACAGTGCTATCGGTAACATGACTATTGATGGCCGAGGTGCTGTGGGCACATCAACACAAACCTTTAATGAAGGTCTAGTGAATGAGGGGAGGTTGATTCTCGCCAGTGATCATGGCAGTTACAGTGCCAATATTAATATCGCTACCAACAAAACATTAACAAATAACGGCATGATCACACTCACTGGCTCCACCAGTGGTAGCAATAAAATTGCTGGATCATTAGACAATTTAGGGATTATCTATGTCAACGTCGATGATCTGACCGTGGAAAACACCTTCTTTGATACAAGCTCTGGCAAGTTGCTCATTGATGCTGGTCGCACCTTAAACATCAATGGGGGTACCACAAAATTTACTGATCAAACAAAACTTCTCGGTGCTGGTTCACTCGATCTGACATCCACCCATACCCTGGATATCGATAGCGGCTATAACCATACCAGCACCACCACCGATCTTAAATTCGGTGGCACGGTCACCGTGACGGGTACAGGCGATTTTAATAATTATGGTCAACTTGATCTAAAAACCACCAACGATCAATTTGATGTGGCCTTCCATAATCAGGAAGATGGTCATCTAAATATTGATGGACGCGGATCATTCGGCACCTCTACCCAAACATTTAATTCAGATCTGACAAACGATGGCACCATCACACTGTTAAGTGATCATGGCAGTTACAGTGCCAATATCAATCTGGGTAGTGGTGGCAATCAATTGCTTACCAATAATGGCCTGATCACGGTGGCAGGTTCCACCAGTGGCACCAACACCATCACCGCAAATGTAACCAATACAGGCATCATCAAGCTTTCTGCCGATGATCTAACCATAAATAATAGTGGATTCACCTTTGATAGCCGTGGTGGAATCATCCATATCGACCGCCAATTGGATGTAAACGGTGGTCTTACACGTTTTGATAATCTAACCAAACTGCACGGTACGGGTCAAATCACACTTTCCGGCCCCCATACGCTGGATATTGGTGAAACGGGTTATAATCATTTTGCAAATAGTCCGGATCTCTACTTCAGTGGTGCCGTCACTGTAAGCGGCAGTGGAACACTCACCAATGAGGCCACCCTTAACTTAAGAACCACAAACGATCAATTTGATGTGACTATCGAGAATAGTGCGGATGGTACCATCATTATCAATGGTGTGGGCAGTGTAGGAACGTCCAGTCAATTGTTTAATGCCGGGTTAAATAACGCAGGCATGTTAGAGTTGCGCAGTGATCATGGCAGTTACAGTGCCAATATCAATCTGGGTAGCACACAAATATTAACCAACAGCGGCACCATTCAGACCATCGGCTCGACCAGTGGAACCAATAACATTAACGGCACCATCGATAATAGCGGTCGCATTCAAACGATTGATGATAGCCTGGTAATTCAAGGAGGCATTAACAACAGTGGAACGCTAGAAACGCTAACCGGTTTAACCATCACTGTAAGTGGTAGTGATAATGTTCTGGATAATCAGGCGTCTGGAACCATCACCGGAACCGGTATTCTAGAGTTATCCAGCGGAGCAACCTTCAATAATGCGGGAATAATCACGCCTGGTGGTTTAAACAGTATTGGTACACTGACGATCAACAGTGACTATACGGATACCAGCAGTGCTAATCTACTGATAGATGTAGCCTCAACCGATAGTATGGACCAACTGACCATTAATGGTAATCATACGATTGCAGGGGCTTTAACGCTTAATTTTCTTAATGGTTTTGCGCCGACCGATGGTCAAACATTTCAGTTGATTCAAGCCAGCAACCAGAATGGTACTTTTGATCAAATCAATCATAACCTATTAGATAACTTCAGCTTTACCGCAGACTACAGCAACAATCAAGTGCTTATCACCACCCACGTTGCCGCACCAGTTTCATGGACGAAAGAAACGGATGGCAACTGGGAAGACAGCAATGCATGGAGTGATTCTAATGCACCATTTGATGACCTCAACACGGTGCTTATCAACAACAACAAGGTTTCCTACTCAACTGCAACCGGTACAAGTAATCTGGGTTCACTGCAAATGGGTGATAATGCGCACTTAGAGATCACCGGAGGCACATTAAATCTGAACAGCACATCTTATTTTGATAACACCACAACCCTCACTATGAATGGTGGAACCCTGGGAGGCACTGGTTTAGTCAATATTGATGGCAGCTTTATCTTCTCAGAAGGTACAATCAGTAACAGCAAGGGTATCTCAGCCAATGGCTCTGTTACTTTGGGCTCTGGCAGTAAAGTTGTGGATGGGCAATTGCGCGTTGCTGGTGGCACCATGAATGCCACAACAATGGATGGCAGTGGCGGATTTTCTAATAGCGGTACGCTGAATATCAGAGCGGGCAATACAAGCACCATCAATCCCGCTTTTGTCAACCTGAATGATGCTTTGATCAACATCGGCACCTCAGGTACAACCACAAAGCTGGTGGTTAATAATGATTTTACCAACCAGGGCACCATCGTTATGGATGATCGCGATACCTACACAAGGACCGTATCGATCACGGTGCAAGATGACCAACAACTATTAAACCGTGGAACCATTCGTACAGAGGATACTTCAGGTGGTGGCTCTAACCTTCAGATTACCGGTGCTGTAACCAATAGAGGAACGCTGGATATTGATCATGATCTAACCATAATCAATAGCAATCAAAGCTTCGATGGTAGAGAGGGGATCATTGATGTTGCTGAGGGTAAAAAGTTAACCATCAATGAAGGCACCACACTGTTTGGTTCGGATACGCTCTTAAATGGTACTGGTGCTGTAAACCTGACAGGAACACACACGCTTGATCTTACCAATGATCATCTGTTCTATTCCGGTACCGGCGCCTCTTTGCGGCTTGGCGGTAATGTCACCGTGAACAATGGCCGCTTTACAATAGATAATGATGCAACCCTCACTTTGGTTGGCGACACGATCAATGCAGCACTTCTCAACCAGGGTACACTTAAAATAAACGCCGGCAGTAGCAGCAACATCAATGCAGATTTTATCAATACAGATGGCGCCACACTGGATATTGGTTCCAGTGGCAGTACCAGCAGAGTGATCTTAGCGCAGGGGTTTGATAATCGCGGTACGATTATTCTAGATGATAATGATACCTATCATCGTACCGTAGAGATCAATATGGGAAATAATATACTTAATAATATTGGTACGATACAATCAGAAGACAGTTCTGGTGGTGGAAGCGATAACAGCATTACAGCCAGCATTAGAAACCGCGGTGATATGGATATCAATTCCTATCTGCTCATACAAAACAGTGACAAAATTTTTGATAACCGTAACGGCAACTTAGATATCGCCGATGGACAGACTCTGGAAGTTTCATCGGGAACGACTGTGCTGGGTAACACCACATTTTCTGGTGGTGGCTCTCTGAAACTCAGCGGCACCAATACATTAGAGTTAAGCAC
>JBQGBW010000075.1:0-20369 GCA_052043475.1 Magnetococcales bacterium HHB-1 | reverse complement strand
CCCATAGTTAGCCATTTTAATTCTTATTCCTAAAAATCATTGATCATTAATCAACGGTTTTATGATTATAATACAAAAGTTTCTGCCCCCCACCCAGAGAGAGTGCTTCATTCATGCTTTTCCGCACAAAACGAATGGCGCGATCCACATTCGCTTTTAAAGGCATCCCTTCAGCCATACCCATCGCCAGAGCCGAAGCCAGTGTACAGCCTGTACCATGAAACCCCACCGTATCCGGCAGACGTGGCGCCTTAAAAAAATGGTACGCGCCTGAAGCCTGATAGAGAAGATCCCAGATGATATCTCCAGCAAGATGCCCCCCGGTAATCAGCACCGCTCCTGAGGGGGAGAGATAAGATTGAAGCTTCTTTGCTGAGATTAACATATCCTCTCGATTATAGATGGTCGAGGAGGTCAGCTTCTCCGCTTCAGAGATGTTGGGCGTAATCAGAGAAAGCGAGGAGAGAAACGCTCTAAGATCGATCGCATCAACCTGCTCCAGAAGTTTTTTGCCACCCTCTCCGGCCGCCATCACCGGGTCAGCGATCACCGGGATGGGAGGATATTTTTTTAAGATGCGTATCACCGCCCGCATAACCTCCCCGTTGGCCAACATGCCTAACTTGATCACATCCGCCCCCACATCATCCAAGCAAGCGGTAATCTGTTCAACCACAATCTCTGGCGAAACAGAGAGGATACGGGATACGCCCAGACTGTTTTGAACCGTCACCGCCGTGATCGCTGTCATGGCATAACCACCCAATGCGGTCACAGTTTTAAGATCCGCCTGAATACCTGCGCCCGCAACAGGATCGGAGCCCGCAATAATCATGATGCGCTTTTTGCGTTGAGGCAAAAATCACTCTCCCTTCATCATCTGGTTTTGATCACCAATCGCCACAAAAACCCAGTCTGCGGTATCCAGACGCTCAAAAACAATCAGAAGAGAACGACCATGGTGCATTAACGACATCGCGCCGGCCTCCTCTTTCTGAAAGCGTGGAATCAGTTGTGAATGTGGGAAACGTTGAAGGGGAATCTCTTTGAACTGCTCTAAGTTTGCAGCATCCAACTCACTATGGCCTTTATGGGCTAAAATATGACCTTTACTATCAACAATCATGCTCTCTAAAAGATAGTCTAACTCTGGAATACCCAGAAAATGATCAATGATATATTTTAGCGTGATCTCAAAACTGACCACACCCTGAAATTTATCCAGGCTTGAGGTCAAGGCAATGGAGGCGGGAATTACCAGATGGTGTTGCAAATCATTGAGATAGGGTTTACCCCATTGAATATCGCTCTCACTTCTTGATCGAGCATAGTGGGGATGTTTTCGCCCATCATAGTCATGGATCTCTCCCGACATACCAGGATAGCCCACATGCAATCCATTATCTAAAGTAACAAAAAACTGATGTATCGGCGCACCCTTCTTAGCAATGATCTCAAAAGCTTCCTCTTCACTTAAATGGCGCATTCTACGATGAACACTTGAGAGCATCATACGGCGAAAAGCATCACGCAGCCATCCCAACTGTTTCACAGAAACAGAAGCAGAAGAGTGATCCATCTTATAGACCGGCCATAAAAAGCTCACCGGCTTTTTATAGTAGGGCGCGTGGCGAAGATCCGGTGGTGGATTCTCCGCTTTAGGATCAAAGGCGCTGGGTGGATGCAACTCTTCAGAAATTGGCGACGCATGATCAAGCAGTGTCTGGGCACTTCCGGCAAGATACTCTAAAAGCCCTGCATAGCGTTGCAGTTCTTTCTCAACACTTAAGGTATGCAGTGCGACGCGTGAGATAAAGTTACTCTGCAACACCTCATGGCGCTGGGCCTCTTTAAGTAGAATCTGCTGATAAAGCGCAAATGCAGTAAATCCTCCGGCCAACAGAAGAAACAGCATCGTTGTCAATGCTTTACTGCGATTTTTAGCAATCCATCTGGCAGTCTTACGGAAAAGATTATCCGGCTTAGCTAAGACCGCATCCCCTTTAAGATAACGACGGATATCCTCCGCAAACGCTTTAACCGATGGATAGCGATCCTCTCTCTCCAAGCGCGTCGCCTTATCGATAATCGCCACCAACTCAAAATCAACGCCACGTCTAGCGATCGGCTGCCGCTTTCCCGTCTTAGCCGCCTCAAGCAGGGTTTCAACACCCCCCTCCCCTTTTACGGCGGGTTTTAAAGTCACCAACTCCTGCAAGATAAGACCTAAGCTGTAGAGATCACTCAATCCATCCAGATTGGCCTGTTCTCCTTCGGCCTGCTCCGGGGACATATAGCGCGGTGTGCCCACCAGAGTGCCCTCTTTAATTATCGTCGCCCCCGCACCATCAAGATCCATCAGAATCACGCGGGTCGCCTTCAGGGCTTCCTTAAGTTCCTTCTTTTTTTCCTTCTCCTCCGCCATAAGATGAGCGATACCCCAATCCATCACATAGACCTCATTGAAGGGTCCGATCATGATGTTTGCCGGTTTAAGATCTCGATGCACCACACCACGATCATGGGCAAAATGGATGGCATCACACACCTTAAGGAAAAGCTCCAGTCGGTGTTCCAGCTCATGACTGGCAGGAATACTCTTCTCTTTCTGAAATTTTTCAGCCTCTTTAAGGTATGCAGAAAAATCCATTCCATCGATTAGCTTCATGGTGTAGGCCGGTACACCATCCGATGCCGACTCCAAACCATAGATCGGCACAATGTTGGGATGATCCAACTGGGCGGTGAGCTGTGCCTCATTAAAGAAGAGCGTTCTCACCTCAGAAGCACTCGCCACTTTAGGAAGAATCTTTTTAAAAGCGACCGTACGTTGCAGTTTAACATCCCGCGCCACATGCAACTCACCCATCGCCCCTCGATTGAGAAATCCGAGCAGCTCATAGTGGGTTACATGCGCTTTATCAGGATCTGTCTTTGGATCATCCGAAGCGGTTTCCAATACCGTATCATCGGCAAGGTCTGCACGCACTAACACTGTGGCATTAGGATCTTCCAGTACAGTTGCATCCGATTCCGACATCGCCGCATCAGGAGCTTCCAATACTGTCGCATCAAGATCTTCTAAATCAGGAGCTTCCAATACTGTCGCATCAGGATCATGTGCTGATACATCCATAAGCACCGTCTCATCGCTACCCATAGAATGTGCAGACGATGTATCCATAATGACCGTCTCTGCATCAATCATCCCGGCACGAAGGCTACCCTCCTCAAACCGTCCTTCGGAGAGCTCCTGATTCAGCTGTTTATGAAGCGGTGTATCAATCACAGCACACGCTTTTAGAAAGTCCAGAAAGCCCGTATCACTGATTTCAGGCTCCGCCGAGTGATATTGCGTAAGCAAGAGGCGTGAATCCGCATCAGTCAGCGCTTCAACACGCCTGGCCATGGCATCTATTTTTTTAATCAATCGATGAATATCATGATCTTGCATTATTTTTTTACCATACCCATACTTATTTAAAACAGATCCAGCTTTTATAAGAGCGCATAACCTTATAGAGGCCAAAAATAGGGAATAAGCAGGCTCATAAGCAGCCAGGTGATCACATTGAGCGGCAGTCCGGTCTGGAAAAAATCCCGAAAACGGTATCGTCCCGCCTTAAGAACCAATAAATTAGTTTTATATCCAATTGGTGAGGCAAATGCGGCATTGGCCCCAAAGAGTACGGCCATAAGAAAAGGGAGGGTATTCACCGATAACATATGGGCAATACCAGCGCCGATGGGTGCAAACAGAATGGCTGTCGCATTGTTAGAGATGACATTGGTGAAGATCATCACCAACAGGCCAAAAAAGGAGAGAATCATCCAGGGGGGCGCACCTGAGGAGAGTGCCACCATCTCCTGAGCCAACACCTCTGCTGCGCCCGTTTCACGCATCGCCTCACCCAAAGCGAGGGTTGAGCCAATCAGAAGAATGATCTCTGGCGGAACCGCCCGATAGCCCTGCTCCCAGGTGATACAGCGCGTAGCCAACATCGCAAAAGCGCCTAAGCAGGAGAGGGTCAGCATATCTGCAAGCGGAGTCATTGCCAGAAGAATAATCCCCAGAAGGATCATGATCGCCATACGTGCCTTGGCCATATTAATGACCATATTGCCCGCGCCCCCAAAAAGAAAAAATTCGTGGCGCTCAGAAAGTTGGGCCAACTGTTTAGGCATCCCCTGCAACAGAAGAAGGTCACCACCACGCAGAGGAATATCGGTGATCCGCCGCTCCAAAGCCTCTTTTTTGCGGGAGCGATAACGCTGAAAACCGATAACCACCGGCCCAAAACGGTTACGAAAACGGATATCCTCTAAGGTCTGACCCACAAATGGGGAGTTCGGCGTGATAATCATCTCTGCCAAGGCATGTTCCTTAACCTCTTCTGGTAAGAGTGCACGACTGCCCTGGATCTCTGGTGTAAGCGTTGATTTGGCGATCCACTCCGCTCTTTTAAGCTCACGGACGGTGCCATCCAAAATTAACAGGTCATCCTCTTTGATCTGAACATTTTTAAACACCCCCACAAAAGAGCGTTTGGCACGGGTTACGCGGCAGAGACGAATATTTTTTAAAAACTCCACATCTGCTGGACGCTGACCAATCAGAGGCGATTCGGCACTGATTTTCATCTGCGCAAGATAGTTGCGATGGCGTTGGGGAACAGCGTGATGATCCCCGCTCTCCTCTCCAGTCGAATCATCATCACCGCCCCGATCCGGCAGAAGTTTAGGGGCGACAAAAATCAGATAGATCAATCCCACAATCAATAGAATGACACCAAATTGTGAGAAGGAGAACATATTGAGCTGAACAATGCCCGCCTGGGCAGCATAATCGGCAAGAAGAATATTGGTGGAGCTACCAATCAGCGTACACGATCCTCCAAGGATTGATGCAAAAGAGAGCGGCATCAACATTTTAGAGGGGCTCACCTTCAGATCAGCGGATATGGTTTGCAGAATTGGCAGAAAGATCACCACAATCGGCGCATTGTTCAAAAAAGCACTGGCAATCGCCACCACAGTAATCGAAAGTGCCAAAGCCAGACGCCAACTGCCCACAGAGAACTTTTGAATCCACTGAGCAACAATCGCCAACGCGCCTGTTCGGGAGACTCCCTCCCCCACCACCAGCAGTGCGACCACAGTAATCAATGCAGGGTTGGAGAATCCCGCCAAAAGCTTCTCTGAGGGAAGACGATGCAGACCTGTGGAGTTATCGAGAAGAGGATAAAAACGGAATGTGGCTAAAAGAGAGACCAGCATGCCCACAGAGATAATGGCGATGGAGAACCGCCCCTGAGCAAAGAAGAAGGTCACCGCCGCTAAGATGGTTAATGTAATCAGAATATGAGGATCGGTTAGCGCTGGAGTGACCGTCATGACAATCTCCTGATAAAATAGCTGTTTCTGGAGAAGTTGCTTATAATGCTTTCTTCTCCTTAAAAGAGCTTACGCTCTTTTTAAGGATTGAGTAACGCTTGCAAACGCTGACGCAGAAGCGCCACGCCTCTTCCAGTTGTTGTCGATGTGGACACCAGAGGAAGAAGTGGCGCAGGGGGATTATAGAGGCTTAAAAACTCCTCCATTGTTTTGAGCGCCTTACGCTTAGCGTTGGATTTTAATTTATCCTCTTTGGTGGCAACAGGAAGAAAGGGTTGAAATGTCTCCCTTAAAAGATCAATCATCATTTGATCAAGCGGGGTAATTCCACGCCGAATATCCAAGAGGAGCACCACCACCCGGATTGAACGACGCTCGGCAAGATAGTGATCAATCAGAGGACGCCAACGATGTTTATCCTCGCCCGCTTTAGCAAAACCGTAACCCGGCAGATCAACACAGCGCCAGAGTTGATCAACCTCAAAAAAGTTAATCTCACGGGTTCGGCCCGGCGTGCGACTGGTTCGCGCCAGCTTCTTACGATTGAGCAGCGCATTAATCAGTGATGATTTTCCCACATTAGACCGTCCCACAAAAGCGATTTCCGGCTGATCATCCTCAGGAAACTGTTTTGGCGTTGTTGCACCCAACATAAATTGAATATGATGTTGAGGAGGCTCCGTGGATGGCAATCGATTCTGGGATAGAGATCGATTCTGGCCTCTCCCTTTACGACGGGATTTTACAGGGCGTCGAGACATGGCGCGATTTTAACTCTAAAGATTAATTTGATTAACTTTTAAAAATAATAAATGGATTTTATCAGGATAACATAATGTGCAAGGATGATCCTATTAAACATATTTTTAAGCAGGCCAAAGAAACGAAGCGTCCGCTCCTGCTCTTAGCCCCCATGGCAGGCATTACCGATGCCCCCTTTCGCGCGCTTGCTCTGCGCTATGGTGCAGACCTGGCGATCTCAGAGATGGTGGCCTCTCAGGCGATCATCCGTCAAAACAGACGTAGTTTGCAGATCGCTTCATCATCCCATGCGGAGCCCTTTTTTGCAATCCAGATTGCTGGCAGTGATCCTGAAGTGATGAAACAGGCCACCATAGAAGCATTAGAGCGCGGTGCGGATCTTATCGATATTAATATGGGCTGTCCGGCAAAAAAGATTGTCCGCACAGGCAGTGGTGCAGCACTTCTACAAGATCCCCCTTTAGCAGAAAAGATTATCCGCACAGTGATCTCTGAGGCGGGTGATATTCCGGTTACCGTTAAAGTTCGTTTAGGTTGGGATGAGACAAGACTCAATGCGTTAGAGGTCGGCCAGAGGGCGGCGGATTCTGGAGTGCGCTGGATTACCGTTCATGGCAGAACCCGTGCCCAGATGTATCGCGGCCAGGCGGATTGGAAAAAAATTGCCGAATTAAAACAAAATCTCACCATCCCTGTGATTGGTAATGGCGATATTATCTCAGCGAAGCAAGCCTATAACCTATGGCAAGAGAGTAGTGTCGATGGTTTAATGGTTGGACGCGGTGCTTTAGGGCGACCCTGGATTTTCAAGCAGATTCTTAACTATCTACAAAAACAGGTTACGCCACCAGAACCAAACCCTTTAGAGAAACTCTCCATCGCTCAGGAGCATACCAGAGCCCTTGCAAAATTTTATGGCGAAAAACAGGGTCACCGCATCGCAAGAAAGCATCTCTCCTGGTATAGTCGAGGGATGAAAGGGAGCAGCCAGTTTCGCCAGAAAGTCAACCGCTGTCAGAGCAGTGAAGAAGCCTGCACACTTCTTAGAGCGCTTTTTGAACAACAAAGTTTAACAGCAACCCCAGTCACTCCTTAAAAAGAGGTTTAGCGCGGTGTCATCTCCTTTTGAATTTCAAAATCTTATGGAACAACTCAGTATCGGTATCATTGCTGTGGATAAAAATCAGATTGTCCGTGCGGTAAATACTACCGCCGAACGTCTTTTAGGAAAACCGCGCCACACCCTTCTGGATACGCCCCTAGATAAAACCCTTCCCGGTCATTCAGTCGCCCTTGATCTGATTAACCGCTCCATGAAGCTGGCGATGCCCTGCCGCTTTCGCAATACAAAGCTCCACTCCGGTCCCCATCAACAGACCCCGGTCTCGATCACTGCGGTTCCGCTTATGGATAGCGAGTGGCAAATTTTAGGGGCGGCCCTTCAACTGGAGGAGACTGGTGCTGCGGAACGTCTGGAGGAGGGAGAGTGGCTCAATGAGGCGGTGGACTCCATGGGAAGCATGGCCATGGCGGTGGCGCATGAGGTTAAAAATCCGCTCACCGGGATAAGGGCAGCGGCACAACTCTTAGAGATGGATAACAACAGAGAGACCCTCACGGAGTGCACCCAGCTTATCCGTACGGAGGTGGATCGCATCAGCCGTCTCTTAGATCGTCTCTTAGGGTTGGCGGATGAGCAGGCCATCCAGAAGCGTGAGGTCAATATTCATGAGATTCTCAACCACTGTACTCAACTCCAGGAGCAGGAGATCAAAATTAAAAAGGATTATGACCCCTCACTGCCGCCTGTTTTAGCGGATAAGGATCAACTGATTCAGGTTTTTATTAATCTAATTAAAAACAGTTGTGAGGCTTCAGGAAAAAGAGGAGAGATCTCAATTCGCACCCGCATCTCCAACCGGATACGGTTTCTACAAGGAAAACGCAATCAGCATGTGGTGATCGAAATCCATGATAATGGTCCTGGCATTCCCCCTGAACTCCATAAGCGCATCTTTCTCCCTTTTGTCACCACCAAATCCCAGAGCAACGGTTTAGGTCTGCCGATCTGTCAGAAGATCATTCATGATCATAATGGTATTATTGAGGTGAAAAGCCAACCCGGCTCCACCCTGTTTCAAGTGTTGCTCCCCCTTCCAACACCAATTTTAGATAAAACACACTAAAAATAGATCAGGTATTCTCCCATCTTGCAAAAAAAAAGATTTACCCGCACTATATATCCTGAAATTAACCTTAAAGCCGCACTTAAGCGTTAAACAGTCGATCATCATCTATCGAGAGGTGTGGACTCTTAAGAATGAAAAAGACCGCAGCCCCTGTTTTCAGTCTTTTTAAGGCAGTTGGAAGTTTATTTTTTAAATATAAAAAAACAAGGTAACAAGAGGAAGAGACGTGGAGGAGAGCGAGAAAACCATTCTGATTGCTGATGATGACCGTGCCATCCGTTTTGTTCTGGAGAAAACACTCACCCGCGAGGGCTACCAGGTCAAGACATTTACCGGTGGCCGCGAACTTCTCGCCGCCTTCTCCAAGCATGGCGGTGATCTTGTCATCACAGATATTGTCATGCCCAACGGCTCCGGCCTTGATCTTCTAAAGACACTCAAAAATCGTGATCCAGAGATCCCCGTCATTGTCATCACCGCCCAGAGCACCTTGAAGAATGCGGTGCGTGCATTCGAGAGCGGCGCTTTTGAGTATCTTCCTAAACCCTTTGATATCACCAAGGTTACCGACCTGGTTAAACGGGCGCTTAAAAAACAGAGATCCTTCACCTCAAGCCATCCTAAAGCATCACAAGTCGCAAAAGAGGGAAAATCGGCCTCCGGCGGTTTTGTCGGCTACTCCCGTGCAGTTCAAGAGCTTTTTCGTACCATCGGTCGGATGTCCAATGCCGAGATGACCGTCCTCATTCGCGGTGAGTCGGGCACAGGAAAAGAACTGGTCGCCCGCGCGGTGCACGCCCACAGTCCACGCAAAAATGGCCCCTTTACAGCAATCAATATGGCGGCCATTCCTGAGAACCTGATTGAGAGCGAACTCTTTGGCCATGAACGCGGCGCATTCACAGGCGCACTCTCCCGCCACACCGGCCACTTTGAGCGCGCCAACAACGGCACCCTTTTTCTCGATGAGATCGGTGATATGCCCATGGGCGCACAAACCCGCCTCTTAAGAGTACTGCAAGAGGGGATATTCACCCGTGTGGGCGGTACAGAGACCGTTCATACCGATGCCCGCATTATTGCGGCAACCCACCAGGATCTGCCCCAGTCAATCGCGAAGGGCCGTTTTCGGGAGGATCTCTTCTATCGTTTAAATGTGATTCCCCTTCATGTTCCCTCGCTACGCTCCCGTAAAGAGGATATCCCTATTCTGGCTGAATATTTTCTGGCAAAATATGCAAGAGAACTCAACCAGCCCGCCAAAAGGTTCTCTCCAGAGAGCATCGAGATGCTCAATCAGTATGACTGGCCCGGCAATGTCCGTGAACTGGAGAATCTGATACGCCGTCTGCTGGTTTTAGTTCCCGATGAGGTGATCCGCCCGGAGTGGCTTAACTTCTCCAATAACCGTTCCACCCCAACCCCAGAAATCACATCCACGCCCCAGGATGAGCCCACGGAAAAAAAAGAGGCCACCGATCTCGACAGAGCGGTTCGTCAGACGATCAATCGCATCTTTTCCAACGCTTCTACAGCTTATCCTGTAGAGAATCTATACAATCAGATCATCCATCAGGTGGAAGAAATTCTTCTGCATCGCGTGCTCAATGAGACCGGGGGAAATCGCGTTCAGGCCGCCCGTATCCTAGGTATAAACCGCAATACCCTGAGAAAGAAAATTAAGGATCTTAACATTGATGCATAATTTTGATTTGGGAACCATTGACATAGTTCAAACACTTTTTTACTCTTGAGAACAGATTTTCGCGTTAATGATTGAAGATGATGAAAAAGTCTACACCTCAACCCCATCAACCCAGCGGTTTCGCTCGCGGCATGCAAATGAGCATCGAGATGGTCTCCGCTGTATTTATTGGTCTGGGCATGGGCTACGGACTGGACCTATGGCTCGGTACTGAGCCCTGGTTTATGCTCATCTTCCTCCTTTTCGGCGTCGCCTCAGGATTTTTAACCCTCTACCGAAGGTTGAACCCCCAAGCGTTTCGCCAGATTGGGATCGCGGACGACGATCAAACGTCCGATTCATAATTTGATAGCATTTTTCTAACGGAACACGACGATGATCTTCGCCTCCACCGCACATGCTGCCGATACCGCAGAAGCCGCGGCAAACGCAGCACCTAAGATGGATCCACTGCATCACTTCGTGATGTCCGCAAAGCTGAAACTTGAACTTTTCGGCGTGGATATCTCGATCTATGATTCTGTTATCTGGATGTGGATCGCCATCGCTGTAGCCTTTTTTATGTGCCATCAGGGCCTACGTGGCCGGAAAAAAATTCCCGGTCGTCTACAAAGCCTTGTTGAAATTCTTATCATCTTTGTTCGAGATACCGTGGAACAAAATGTCGGTAAAGAGGGACGTCCTTTCTTCCCCTTTGTCCTCACCCTGTTCCTCTTCGTACTCTTCTGTAACGTGATTGGGTTGATCCCTGGCTCCTATACCGCGACCTCCCAGCTCATCGTTACAGGCACCCTGGCTATGGGCGTTTTTATTCTCTCTACTGCACTTGGCTTCTATCGCCACGGTGTAAAGTTTTTGGGCTTCTTTGTCCCTGCAGGGTTACCCCCCATACTGCTGATCCTGATGGTCCCCATCGAGATCATCTCCTACTTGGTACGACCTGTGTCCCTCTCGGTCCGGCTCTTCGCCAACATGACCGCCGGACATACCGTTCTTGGGGTACTCTTCTTCTTCACAGTAACACTACCTGTCCTGGGAGCATGGCTTCCCTTTGGTTTGTCTGTGGTATTTAACGGGTTTGAACTCTTTATCGGATTTGTTCAAGCCTACATCTTTACTATCTTGACTTGTGTCTATCTCAACGACTCAATTCACATGCATTAAAACACCCCAATGCTAAACCTGTCATCTCACTAAAGACACAACAGATTAAACGTCTTTAGCAGATAAACAGATTGTGGTGAATTTCTGCTCAACCAACATATTTTATTATCCCTTTTCTCGGAGGAAATGGAACAATGGAGAACCTTGGCGCTTCCTTGATCGGAATGGGACTTTCCGCTGCCGGTTTTGCCGGATCAGGTATTGGACTCGGTATCATGTTTGGTAAAACCATCGAAGCCGTAGCCCGCCAACCTGGCGCAGAGTCTCAGTTCTCCCGCTATATCTGGATCGGTGCAGCCTTTGTGGAAGCCATCGCTCTCTACGGCTTGGTTATCGCCTTCATCATCATGGGTAAAGCAGGGTAAAACAGCCTGATCCTTAAAAAATCAGACCAAACTTAAGGAGAGAGGCTTACACCATGTTTATCTCAGTAGCGGAAGCCTCCTCCGGCCTTCCCCAGTTTGAAACCAGCACGTTCAGCTCACAAGCTTTCTGGAGCGTTGTCTCTTTTGCAATCTTGCTCTTCTTGCTGCAAAAATATGTCATTCCTGCGATCAATAGCGTCTTGGACGCTCGCGGAAAGTCTATCGCAGATGACCTCTCCGGTGCCGAAAAAGCACGGAAAGAGGCCGAAGCAAGCCTGGCAAAATATCAGCAACAACTGAAAGAAGCTTCCGCAAAAGCCGAAGAAACCGTGGAGAGAGCCCGCAAAGATGCGGCCAAACTTCGCGAACAAAATCTGGCAGAGCTAGATAACGAGTTGGCTAAAAAACGAGCCGAAGCCGAGGAGTCCATCGAACAAGCCAAACGGGCTGCCATCGCGGAGATTCAAACAACCGCCGTGGATATCGCCATGACCGCCACAGAAAAGCTGGTCGGTAAAGCTGTAACAAAAACCGACGCCAGCCGGATGGTCACAGAAGCGATTGAAGAGATCAAAAAACTGGAGAGTAACGCACTTCATTAATGGATGTTGCAACCCTCCAAAATAGAGAATGAAAGAAGCTGCTCTTTTATAAGGGGCAGCTTTTTTTTTATTCTCTAATCCAATCCATGCCTCTAATCCATCCTTGATTTTCCAAAAACTTCACCCCATAAGCACGACTCCATATACACCTGAAAAACAACTTCCCCTCCTCTTTAAATCCATCTAAATCACTACGACCAAGTCCATAGAAAAACCTCTTCTTATTTACCTCTTCAAAAAAATGATTTCTCATATATAACAATAGGATGAAATAGATTTGCTTAAACATATATTTCCCCTGATTTATTATATAAAAAATGTACTTTATGTTTTTTTGCAAACGCTCTCCTCAGCGTCTCAAACCTATATTATGCGATAATTTTTAACATATCTGGATTTTTTTGTTGCAAAGCGTGAAAATATCTCTTACATTCTAAGAGGTTATAATATATCTTTACCCTATAATCAATAGGTGGAATGAAACCCTTTTTTGGTATCCACAAGTTATTTATGCACCCCTCGCAATTGCATTACAGGGATAAGTCACCACGCTTCTGGAGCCATGGAGATCACTCTGCATGAAGAAAATGACGTGAATGCCGCTCAAAATGCATCACGAATAAAAAAATATTAAAATTCGGGCAACAAAAAAGATAAAATATTAAAAATCATAACTAATTACTCTTTTTTGTCCTCATGGGGAAAATAATTATAATAATAAACGATTCCCTAAACCGCGTAAGCTTTGCTGCCACGCAGCATAAAGCATTGACTTATTTTTAGATAATAGAAAATCTATAAATAAATGTATAAGGTACTGCACTATGGATAAGGCGCGCATTTTAATCGTTGAAGATGAACATATTTTCGCCATGGACCTCTCCTATATGCTCCGCGAACTTGGCCACAGCGTTGTGGGTACAGCCGATACCGGGGAAGATGCGGTTATTCAAGCAGAAAAAAACATGCCCGATCTCATTCTGATGGATATTCACCTGCGCGATAACAGCAGTGATGGCGTCCAGGCGGCAATAGAGATCAAACGCCGACAGCCCCATATTCCCATTATCTATCTTACTGCACTCACCGATCAGGAGACCTTCAAACGCGCCAAACTCTCTGAACCCTCTCAATACCTGAGCAAACCCATCGAAGAGGGGGCACTGGAGCGTGGCATCGATCTCGCGCTCATGAATCAGGCAAAAAATCAGCAACTTATAGAGGAGAAAACCTATTTCGCCCATATCCTTGATGAAATGGGTGAAGCGATCATCACGGTCAATCAAAACAATCAAATCTTTCTTATTAACCGCTCGGCCGAAGAGATTATCGCCAGACCAAGGGAGCATATCATTGGCCACAAACTTGAAGAACTCTGCCAGTGGCAAAAAATCTCTCAGATCCCCCCAAATCTGGAAAATTTAAAAGCTCTGATTCAAAAAAATATCGGCGGTGGCTCCCTCTACCTGATGACCGATGGTCAGGGAAAGAAAAAACTGGTCATCAGACGCGCATCCCCAGTGAGATATCCCAATCACAATAACATCACCCGCTGTCATTTTATAACCCTTCTTGCTGTGGATGAGCCCACCATCAACAATCTGATTACATCGCGCAGCAATCCAGCAATTTCACCCACCTCAAGGCCAAACGTCCGCATTGGACGTCAAAACCTGAAGATCTACACTCTGGGCGATCTGGGACTGCTCAAAGATGGTATTGAGATCCATCTGGTACGCAAGGGACGTGGCCGCCCCATTGAACTACTCCTACTCCTGATCACCCTGGGAGGGAGGGAAGTTCTGGTTAAAAAAATTATCGAACAGCTCTGGCCAGACGCGAACAAAGGCTCTGGACAAGGCGTATTCGACAGCACACTGCACCGCCTACGCAAACTTCTCGATAGCCATGACGCACTGCTCTTAAGCAGTGGCCGCCTCTCGCTGAACTCCAGCATCTGCTGGCTCGATATCTGGGAGTTGGAGAATATCTTCTCTCTCTTGGATCAAGAACTCGCACGGGGTGTACAGAATATGGCGCCTGAGGAGATCCGACAACTCCAGGAGAGACTATTCTCACTCTATAAAGGGCACTTTTTAGCAGAGCATACCAACAACGCCTGGGCACTGATGTTCCAGGATCAACTAGCCCAACGCTTTATCCGCTATATCTCCTCGATTGGTGAGTTCTGGGAGGCAAATAACCTCTGGGAAGATGCTGTAAACACCTACACCCGTGGCTTAGAGATCGATGCCCTCTCTGAGGTGCTCTGCCGCCGTAAAATAATCACCCTAGGCCGCCTGGATCGAAAGATTGATATGGCACAAACCTATCGAAAATATGTTGAACTGCTCTCAATTACCATGCAGATCCCCCCCTCCGAAGAACTGCGTACACTCTACCGGAATTTAGGTGGATCTGTTTTATAACCGGATAATCTAATCAAAAATCCCCCAACGCATGCTGGGGGATTTTCTCTATAAACAAATTTAAACTCTTTAAGAAAGCTTTTCTTTGATCCATCCTGGGATACTCCCAAGCGCCTGGGAGAGATTCTCCGGTTGAGAGCCGCCCCCTTGAGCCATATCAGGCCGTCCGCCGCCTCGTCCCCCCACCTGTTCAGCGACAAAACGAATCAGATCTCCCGCCTTAACCTTTTTGGTAAGATCCTTACTGACGCCAGCAATGAGCGAAACCTTCCCAGAACCAGGTACACCAAGAAAGATGACAGAAGAGCCAAGCTTATCTTTCAGACGATCCACCAGACCACGCAACTCTTTGGAGTTCACATCGGTTATCTTTTCCGCTAGAAGAGAGAGATCCTGAATCTTAACCGCTTTTTTTACCAGATGATCAATCTGATCCCCGGCCGCCTGTGCACGACTTTTCTCCAACGCCTTCTCAAGCTCTTTTTGCCGTTGAAGCAGCTTCTCCAGATTCTGCTCCAACTGATTGGGCGGCGTTTTTAACCGTCGGGCCAGATTTTGCAACATCTGGCTCTCTTTCTGATAACTCGCCCTGGCCTGAGGTCCACAAACCGCCTCAATACGACGCATGCCCGCAGAGACCGCACTTTCACTCACCACTCTAAAAAGGCCGATATCTCCAGAGCGGGAGACATGGGTTCCACCACAAAGCTCCAGTGTGGGACCGATGCGTACAACCCGGACTTCTGTACCATATTTTTCACCAAAGAGCGCCATCGCTCCGGCCTCAACCGCCTCTTCAGGCGTCATTACTGTGGTCTCTTGAGAATCATTGGCTAAAATGCCCCGATTGACAATCTCTTCAATCTGCTCAAGCTCTGCAGCTGTCATCGCCTGAAAGTGAGAAAAATCAAAGCGTAGGCGCTCCTGTGAAACCAGAGAGCCCCCCTGCTGCACATGATCCCCCAAAACCGAACGCAGTGCATAGTGGAGATAGTGGGTTGCAGAGTGGTGACGCCGGGTTGAGATCCTCTGCTCGGAATCCACCTTCAGAGTGAGGCTATCCCCCACCTGGAGCGTTCCTTGATCAACGCGACCATGATGCGTTGTAAAATCAGAGAGCGGTTTCTGGGTATCGGTAACCGTAAACCGACTCCCCTCTAAAGTGGAGATCTCACCCTGATCCCCCACCTGACCACCAGCTTCCCCATAGAAAGGCGTCTGATTTACGATCAATACCCCCTCTTCCCCTTCAGAGAGCTTCTCTACAGATGCTCCATCCACCAGAATGGCTTTCAGATCGGCAGTGGCTTTCTCGGTAGTATAACCCAAAAACTCCACCACACCCACCTGCTCTTTGAGCGCGTGGTAGATCTTCTCCACTCCCTGGTCACCACTGCCACTCCAGGCCGCCCTTGCCCGCGCTTTCTGCTCAAGCATATGCGTCTCAAAGCCCTCCGTATCAAGGCTGATGCCCCGATCGCGGGTAATATCTGCGGTGAGGTCAACCGGAAAGCCATAGGTATCGTAGAGGGTAAAGACCGTCTTTCCATCAAGAAGATCGCCCTCCTTTAAAGAACGCAGCGCCTCTTCAAGAATTTTCAGTCCTGAACCCAATGTTTTGGCGAAACGCTTCTCTTCGGTCTCCATCACCAAAACCATGGTGCTCTGACGCTCATGCAACTCTGGATAGGTCTCTCCCATACAACTGGCCAGAGTGGAGAGCAGTTTAAACATAAAAGGCGCTTCTAAGCCCAGCATACGGCCATGGCGCATGGCGCGACGCATGATACGGCGCAATACATATCCTCTCCCCTCATTGGAGGGCATCACCCCATCGGCGAGAAGAAAACCACAGGAGCGGATATGATCGGCAATCACCCGTAGAGAGGTGTCTGTTTTTACATCTTCACCATAACGACAGCCACAAATTCTAGCGGCGGCCTGAATAATCGGCTGGAAAAGATCGGTATTAAAATTATTGGTCTCACCCTGCAAAATCGCCGCAATGCGCTCCAATCCCGCACCGGTATCGATACAGGGTTTGGGTAGAGGAGTCATCTCCCCATCGCTATCCCGATTATACTGCATGAAGACCAGATTCCAGATCTCGACAAAACGATCCCCATCTTCATCTTCGGAGCCAGGCGGGCCACCGGGAATGTGATCGCCATGGTCATAAAAAATTTCAGAGCAGGGACCACAAGGCCCTGTATCTCCCATGGCCCAGAAATTATCGGAGGTGGCAATACGAATAATCTTCTCTTCAGGAAGCCCCACCTTATCCCGCCAGATATCATACGCCTCATCATCTTCAGCGTAGACCGTAACCACCAGCTTTTCAGCCGGTAAGCCTAATGTTTCTGTCACAAACATCCAGGCCAGTGGAATCGCCTCCGCTTTAAAATAGTCCCCAAAAGAGAAATTGCCCAACATCTCAAAGAAGGTATGATGCCTGGAGGTGTGTCCGACATTTTCCAGATCATTATGCTTTCCACCAGCACGAACACATTTTTGCGCCGTCACAATACGCGGTGCTAAGGGCTTCTCATGACCCAGAAAAAAGTCTTTAAACTGAGCCATCCCCGCATTGGTAAAAAGCAACGAAGGATCGTTGTGAGGAATGAGGCTGGCAGATGGTTGATGGTTGTGGTCATGTTTTTGAAAAAATTCTATAAATCGCTTGCGGATCTCATCACCCGTCATCTTTTTACCCCTACCGCAAATTTTATCTAAAAAGTTATAATGAGACGATTAAAACAGGTTTAAAGCCCTTCTTACACCTGCAACCCCATACAATCGGCAACTGGCGTTTACCTTTTTTTCGGCTGTTATTTAAGAGAACTTAATTCTCTTTTATCATTCAACCCGATTTAATAACCCATCTTAGAAACCAAATCAGAGACCAAAAAACAATTCAGATACCCATAAAATAGCAAAACATAACTTATAACTTGACAAGCAGAGAGATCAATTTTAGGGTAGCCGTTTTGGAACCATCTCTTCCGTGAGATATAACATATGATTTTTGCTTGATAAATAGGAGTCACGATATGAGCGATGAGATTATACAAGTCTCTGACAGCACATTTCAGCAGGATGTTCTGAGTGCAGAAACGCCAGTTCTGGTCGATTTCTGGGCTGAATGGTGCGGGCCATGTAAACAGGTCGCCCCCTTTCTGGAAAGCCTGGCTGTCGAAATGAAAGGAAAAATTAAAGTCGCTAAATTAAATATCGACCATAACCCTAACACACCAGGCCGCTATGGTGTCCGTGGTATTCCAACGCTGATGATCTTTAAAAATGGCCAGATCGAAGCCACAAAAATTGGTGCCATGCCTAAATCAAAACTCTACGCCTGGGTCGAAGGGCACATATAGATTCTAATTTTAAAAATTAATCTGGGGTGGGCTCTAAAAGAATCGCTCTAAAAACTTATCATGGGCCACCCTAGCGTTATTTTTTTAAAATTTTAGAGCATGATCTTACCTTTTTTGTTTTGATTATTTAGTACATAATATAAAAGTTAATTATGGACAGGATAAGCGCCATTTCTGGCAAAAATCCTCAACGTCTTTTAAATCTGGATTCTCAATCGCAACCCGCTTATGGCGAGACCGCTCCCCCTGAATCACAGCAACCGCCCCCTTAGGCACCTTAAACTGTTTGGCAAAAAAGCGTATAAGGGCTCTGTTTGCCGCCCCCTCAACAGGTGGTGCCATCAAAGAGACCTTAAGCGCAACGGGTTCTCCTGACCAGAGCCCGGTAATTTTCTCCTGAGAGGATTTCGGCTGCACACGAACGGTCAGTGTGAGCCGATTTTCATGCCAACGAAGAATCGCCATCGAACGAGAGATTATCCTCCATAAAACCTTTGGGGTTGCAGTGTAAAAATGATACCCTGAATAATCTGAAGGAGGAAAATAAGCAGAAAAATCACCGCAATAGGGGAGATATCCATCCCTGAGATGGTAGGAAGAACATTTCTCACAGGACGCACAACCGGTTCGGTTACCGTGAAGATAAAAAAGAAGAAGGGGTGATTTGGATTCAGCTTTGAGATGCGCCGCTGGCGAAAAATAAACCAGGAGTAGATGCCCATACCCGCACGTACAAGTAGAATCAGGAGATAGAGTGTGAGCATGATATAGATGATATGGAGAAAATCGGCAAAAAGAATATTAATTGCCTCTAATCCTGATGCACTGCTCATAAACAGCGTAAACACCAGACGCTTTAAGAGCATAATCCCCAAGAGGGCGATAATAGGGGAGAAGTCCATCCCACCAAAAGAGGGAATTTTTTCGCGCAGAGGGCGCATCACCGGTTCAGTTGCGCGGTAGAGAAACTGAACAATAGGGTTATAAGGGTCAGGATTGACCCAGGAGAGCAGTACCCGAAGCAGAATAAGCCAGGAGTAGATCTCCAGAAGAAATGTCAGCAGTGTTCCTATGGAGTGCATAATCCCCATGGTGCGTGTTCTCCCTAGGCGTTGGTAAGTTCTAAAGAGCGTTTCCACGCGGCATCGACAGCCGTCATCAATGCGCCACGTGTTCCAGCCAACTCCAATTGTTTTAGGCCAGCAATGGTGGTTCCCCCCGGAGAGGTGACCTGGTTTTTTAATGTTCCTGGATGTTCACCGCTCTGTTTAAGCAGTTCCGATGAACCAATGAGCGTCTCTATGGCAAGCTTATCCGCTAAAGGACGCGGTAGACCACAGGCCACACCCCCATCAGAGAGCGCTTCGGCAATCAGAAAAAGATAAGCAGGCCCTGAGCCAGAGAGTGCAGTGACCGCATCCATCAAAGACTCCTCTTTGATCTCTTCGGCTGATCCTACAGCGTTCAGTATCTCCTGAACAAGGTGACGTTGCGCATCAGAGACATTTTTATTGCGACAGTAAACCGAGATGCCTTTTTGTATCAGTGCAGGGGTATTGGGCATCACTCGAATCATAGGCTGCTTCGCAGGAAAGTGTTGCATCATCTGATGAAGCGTGACACCGGCGGCAATAGAGATGATCGGCATATCCGGGGCAACCTGAGCAGCAATTTTCTGACAGACCGATGTTATCATCAACGGTTTAACCGCCAGAACAAGCGCGGAGATCTCCCGTTCAAGGAGAGCGCCATTATCGCTATAGCAACAGACATTATAACGATTTTCAAGGTGATCACGGCGCACTTCAAGGGGGTCGCTCACATGGATATTTGCAGAAGAGAGCCCAGCCTGAATCAGACCACTGATAATGGCCTCCGCCATATTCCCACCGCCGATAAAGCCGATTGAGGAGGATAAAAGCATGAGATTTAAGCGCGTCCTTTTTAATTTTTTATAATAAACCGCTCTAAAGCGAGCGCATACGCCTTGCAGAATCTATCAATAAAAGCGCTGTAATGAAAGGGTTTGCCTTAAACGACAAAGAGAGAGAAATGGCTAAATTTCTCCCTCTTCCAGATTAAAAGAGAAGTTTACGAAAAATCAACGGATCATCAAAAAATCAGTCGTCAGAAGTTTTATTGGCCTCAGTAAGATCCGCATGTTCAATGGCGCTCTTAAGGCGGGTATTAAACAGTTTCAAACTTTGATTAAAACTCTCCAGAAAGTCAGAGCTCTCATGCATCGACTTCTGACTCGCGTCATCAGCCTCTGAAACCTCTTCCGCTTTTTCAGATTCATCATCACGCTCCTCTGGAGTCTCCTCAGGCACTTGCTTCCCAGAAACATCTTCTAAGGCCTCTTCACGCTCAAGAACCTCCACA
>JBQGBW010000074.1:0-20536 GCA_052043475.1 Magnetococcales bacterium HHB-1 | reverse complement strand
CAATAATGGTATTGACGCGCACCACCAGTCCTAACTTTTTAGCGATAAGAAAGGATTGGGTCATGTTGTCAAGATCGACCTGCTTTTTTAAAATTTTCAGCATCCGTGGCGAGCCACTTTCGGGTGCATAACAGATGTAGTTGGCGCCGATCTGTTTTAGACGTTCGAGCACTTCTTGATCCAGGATTTCACTGCGTGTTCCGGAAGGGAAATCCCATTGGACTTTGATATTCTCTTTGAGGAGGCGTTGGGTGAGCGCCATAATCCAGCTGCGTTTGACGACAGCGGTGAGATCATAGAGTTGAATGGCGGTGATTTCGTAGGTTTTGATATAGTGTTTGATTTCGGCGATAATATCATCAATATCACGGAGGACATAGCGTGTTGTCCACATCTCCTTATTAGAGCAGAAGGTGCATTGATAGGGGCATCCCCGTGTGATCATCATGGGCATATCGCGCAGCGATTGTGGACCAAATGATTTGCCCGCCTGCCAGAATCTTTGTAGGTAGCCCTCAGGCCACCAGGGCCAGGGGAGTTGATCAAGAGAGCGCATACGCATCAGATGGCTGGTTTGGATATAGTGATCATTTTGATCTAGATAGCCAATACTGGATAGCGTATTTTCACTCTGTTTTCCGGCGATAAACTCCAAAAGATTAAAAAAGTTCTCTTCGCCTTCACCGCGTACAACGTAGTCGAGGGCGGGGCAATCACGTAAGCTGTACTCTGTGAGTGCGGTGATATGCTCACCGCCGGCGACAAAGATGGCGTGGGGAAAATTTTCGCGAATGGCCATGGTGATTTCACGAACCACGGGCCATTCATTGGAGAACATGGCATGGATGCCAATGACTTCGCTATCTTTGGGGATGCGTTGAATGATTTCATCCACTGTTAATCCCTGGCAGAGACAGTCGGAGAATCTTTCAAATGGCCAGATTTGATTGAGCCCTTCGCCAGTACCATCAACCCAGTGGGGGGTGTAATCTTTCGCTCTTAAGAATGCGGAGAGATAGGCAAAAGCCAGTGCGGGAACCGCTTCATTGGCCAGATTGCCTTTTAAGAAAACAACGGGTGTTCGCACCAGTGTCACGCGGAGTTTACGTTTTTTTTGTACCGTATTGCGGATTTTATCGAGGCGTGCTGCAAGGGGGGGCGTCTTGAGGTCCATTGTATCCATGGTTTTCAATCTAGAAGAGGTTGCGGAGTCCCATACGCAGGCACTCTTTGACAGCGGTGATATTAAGAGAACTGTTTGAGAAGTGATAGGAGATAGGCACTTCACCAATACTTAGACCATTTTGGTGAACCACCATGACCGATTCGAGGATAAAATCAAACGCACGACTCTGCATGGGGTGGTTGATCAGGCAGCGCATGGCTTTGTATGAAAAGCGACGAAATCCTGAGGTGAGATCATGATAGTGACCAAACAGGAGGGCTTTTGGACCAAGAATGCAACCATTATAGACGCGGTTACCGCTCCAACTTAAGAGGCGACGGTAGTGTGGCGTGCCTTGGTGTTGTTCACGGCGTCCGATGACCAGATCTTTTTGTTCGTAGGCTAAAAATATGGCGATCTCTTCAGGAATATGACTTAAGCCGGCATCCATGGTAATGGCGTAGTCGTACTTTTTTTCCACAGCATAGCGCATACCATCGAGAATGGCGCCGGCAATATGGGTATTCTGTTGATGGGTGATGACATGGATATCTGAGAATGTGGCGAGAATTTCAGCGGTTTGATCGTTGCTGTTATCGTTGATAACACAGAGATCACCGAAGGGTTTGGCGCGGCGTACCACTTCAGCGATGGTTTCTTCTTCGTTATATGCGGGAATAATAATCAGCGGTTTATTCACAAGAGTCGCCTGGTGCTTGGATGTGGGCTGGAAGATTATGGCGTGGTGTGCAGAAGCGGGTGTTGCAGATCTTCTTGCACATTCAGGTTAACGTATTGGCTACCAATTTGAAACATGTTTACAATATGGCCATCATCGATGGCGGCTTGGATAAGATCGGGAAACTCTTTTTCGCCACGCCGAAAGTGGACAGGTGTTTTATCGATATAGTTAAAGAGATCAAAACGAATAATGCAGTTACCGGTGCCCATGATATTATTGATGGGGTTTTCCGGTTTTTCGATAATGCGGATAATCCGTGAGGTGCCATCGGTGAGGATAGTATAGGTTTTTTTGATCAGGTTGCGATTATTGACATTAACCACGCCACAGATCACAAAGGGTTTTTTCTTTTTAAAGTATTGGACCATCTGTTGGTGGCGTGGTTTTTCAATCACTTCATCGCAGAGAAAAAGCATAAAATCTTCGTTTTCTAAGGCCTCTTTTGCACAGGAGATGGCATCGACCATGCCTTTTTGCTCCCACTGGATGACATAGCGGATCGGGCAACCGTGGTAGTTGGTTCCAAAGTGATTAATCACCTGTTCTGCGTGATAGCCAACCACAATGATGATCTCTTCGACACGACTATCGAGTGCGTAGCTAAGGCCGTTCTCGATAATGAACTGCTGATTTCGAATAAGACTCATGCATTTGCTGGTATGGTGTGTTCGCTCTTTTAAACGGTTACCACGACCACCTGCGAGAACAAGCGCTTTCATGGGGTTCTCTCTTTAGGGTTGTTTTTTAAAGATAGAAGTATTCTTCTTTTTATCTCAATCTTTTAGAAGTGTAGGAACCTACTGCGTGAACAGTTCAATATTCTCTTTGATCCAGTGAGAGAGTTGTGTAACGCCCTCTTTGGGCATAATCTGGGGTTCCCATTGCAGTGCCTTTTTGGCTTTACTGATATCACAGATAAAATATCTTAGATCACCGTGACGGTCTGGACCATATTGCACATCGGGTGTCACTTGATTAATTTCGGCGAGCAGATCGATACACTCCAAAAGAGAGATCGCCGTTTTCTCTCCACCGCCAATATTATAGATACCTGGTTCCTGCTGTTTATAGAAGGCATCAAAGGCGCGGCAGACGTCGGTGACATAGAGGATATCACGCACCTGTTTTCCGGTACCAAAGAGGGTCATGGCACGATTGGTGAGTGCGCGGATGGTAAAGTTAGCGACCCAGCCGTGATCTTCGCCGCCAAACTGACGGGTTCCATAGATGCCTGTGAGTCGGAAGGAGGCGGCCTTCAGTTGGTAGGTATCGATATAGGCTTGTACGTAGATATCTCCTGCCATTTTGGAGGCGTGTAGTGGACTGAGTGTCCCTTCTAATGTGGCGTGTGTTTCGGATATGCCAACGGGATCGCGGACGTAGCGGCGCTCTGCTTCTCGTAGTGTGTCATTGATCTGGTTGCCATAGACATGAATTGTTGCGCAACTGGCGATGGGAATTTTAAGTTTGCGTGCGGTTTCAAGCACATTGAATGTGCCCATGACATTGGTACTAATATCGAGCAGGGGATCTTCCCAACTGATGGTCATGGCGGGTTGCGCGGCGGTATGGACAATGTAATTGCATCCCTGGCTATAATCCAGGAGTGCTTCGGCATTGCGGATATCCTCTTTGACCATGGTGACGCCCATTTTTTCTAAGAGATTCCAGTTATGATCTCTGGAGGCTTCGGTATTGAAGCCTGTACGGGCCAGTTCATGTTTGGTCATGTTATCATAAGATATGACTTCAGCGCCCTGATTGAGATAGTATTCACAGACGTGTGAGCCGAGGAAACCACAACCACCGGTGACCAGGATTTTCATGGGTATTTACACTCCGTTTGAGAACTTTATAGGGTTGCAATAAGGTGCTTATGTGCGCTGTTTGAACCATGTGACTATGGTTTTCCCGTGGCGCGTTGCGTGGTGGATCAGTAGAGGCACGAGCAGGATAATCATGGGGTAGATTGCGGCTGTATATCGTGAATTGTAGATGACCACCATGTTGAGTAACATTTGATAGAGGATTGTTGATGCCACGAGTATGACAATCAGTGTATCATGATACGCTTTTTTTGTTATAGTGATTATTGCGTAGAAAATAAACAAGAGTGGGGCGAGTAGCAGCATGAACGTGGTGATTGCGGTGATGGCACGATCCATCAGGCGGAGTTCATGAAAGATGCTTTTGAGCATGTAGCCGATTTTGGCTGTAGTGATCTCTTCTTGAGAGAACAGTTTCAACCAACTGACCAACCCCAATGAGAAGTGACGTAGGAGTTGGGCTTGTTGAGCGGGCGAAATCTTCGTGGAGAGTGATGCCAGTTTTTGTTTAAATTCTGTACGGTGGATAATCTGTCCGTTCCATTGTGCCAGGTGGGGCCAGATATCGATCCATGCTTTGCGTTGATGGCTGTGGAGTTTGTAGGTGTACTGATGAAACTTCTTTTGTGCTTGTTGATAGAGAGGTTGGGTAATTTTCAGGTAGGGTAGCGGGGTTTGATAAGAGCCGATATAGATGCCATGATGGCGCATCTGTTCCCATACATGGTGCATCTTTTTAAGGTAGGCATCGGGGTGTTGTTGAATAAATGCTTTGCACTGTTGCCAGATATAATCATCAATCTCTTTGCGCCAGATTGTTTTTTTGCCTTGGTCACCAAATTGTTTTTTGATTAAGGCGTGTAGTTGTGGATCATTATCGTTGAAGGTGGCTCCCCATGGGTTGGCGGGCAGGTTTCCGAGTCCCATATAGCATGTGGTGCCTTTCAATGAGGTGGTGAGTAAAAATTGGCCACTGATCTGTTTGGTATAGATGCCCCAGGGTAGTAGCATGATTAAACTGATGCCAATAAAGACTGGTGCAATATAGAGTGTCTGTTTTTGTCGTGTCAGGATTGCGAGCAGGATAAAAAAACCAATAAAGAGGAAGAAGAAATCAGAACGAAAATTGAGGGACAAACCAAAAGTAACGGCGGACAGGATGATTTTTCTCCAATGAATGGCATCCGCTTTATATAGATGCAGGAGGGTATCGCAGAAGAGGGTAAATGCAATAATAAAGAAGCTTATTTGGAAGCTTTTTGGTCCAACAATCACATGAATGGCATGCCATGAGGGGATCAGTGTGAGGAGTTGAAAAAGAAGCAGGGTTTGAGTGCCAAGGATATTTTCTCTCTTTAAGAAACGGCATAGATGCCAGAAGGAGAAAACCATGACGATGGCTTGGAGTAGGGAGAGTATGCGTAGATCTTCAGTGAGTAGAAGGAGCCAAGAGTAGCCCCAAATGGGTACGGTGGCGCTACCATCAGATGTCCAGGCAATATTGTCTAGATTGAAACCATTTTGAATGATATTACGAATGACAAGATTAGACACATAATTGTGTAGTGAACTTTCAGTCGCGAGAAAATAGATGATTAGATAGGATAAAAAAAGAGCGATCGGGTAGAGTGACTGTTTAAGGATAGATTGTTGTTTTATTGGCATCAAGACGCTCCGGTTCTTTTTAATGTTGGCGGCTTTTCTTAAATCATGATGCGATTAAGAGTGTCTGTGAATTGAGGCATCTTTTAAATTGATTTTCGATGAGTAAGATTTAAGTTTATGGTTTTGTTTTAAAATAATTCATTGTGGTCTCTTTCTTTTTTGATCAGGCGCCCCAATCAAGCGTTTTTTTAAGCGGCTTTGGGGTGCGTTTCAAAAAAGTGCTTTTTAGTGCGTGTCCAGATGTGTGTTTATTGGTTCATCCAGACACCCGCGCCCCAGCAGGCATTTTGATGTGGGTTGGCTTTAGGATTACTGAGCGGTTGGAGTGAGACTAAGCGCCAGACGTTAAATTCAGGTGCATAGATCATGGTGCCCTGGCAGCGGATCACCTCTCCGGTCAATTTTTGGGTTTGTGGATCACGAACGGGGACATCAATCTGAGAGAGTTGAATGCGTTGTTGACTCCAGGCTAGGAGGGATGTTTTATTCTGGTTGGCAGAGGCCAGTCCACAGGATGCAGGATCAGTGATGCAAGCTTGGCGTCCGGCGGCATAGGCAGGATCTTCAGTGATCGCTTTGGTTTCCACTGTGGTTGGTTTTTCTGCGGTTTTTGTGCCGGCTGGATGGAATACGCCTTTTTGGCTATGGAGTGTAATCAGACGATGATTAATCTCTTGAACAGGGCGGGCGCTGTTGGGGTGGCGGGTATTATAGAGGACCACCTGCTCTGTGGAGATCGATACCGGGGTTTTCATGACCAGCCAGAGTACGCCTTCGCTACAGGGGGGGGTGGTGAGCGAGCCGCGAAATGTGATAAAATCGTGGTTTTCAGGCAGTAGACCGGTGACATTGGGTTTCCAGTCGGGATAGCGTTCGACTTCACCGGTATGGCTGGGCAGTGCATTCCAGAAGGCTTTTAAGAAGGTGTTCTCTTCGCCCTCTTTTAAGAAGATGGCGACAACGGCCAGTTCGCCTCGGCTGTTTTTATGGACCAGGTGGACTTCCATGGCATAAGGTTGGCTTGCAACGGTATGTTCACTGGGAGCGTGAAAATGGTAATGCAAGAGGTCGTAATGTTGTCCATCCACCTCAATATAGCCTGCACCGCTGGCATCGACTTTGATGGTATGGCCAGTGTTGGTCAGCGAGAGTGCAATGGGTTGATAGTTAAAAGCAATCTTTTGGGCTTGATTACTGCTGACCTGAGTGAATGTATCGAGTGCGGGCAGATCGATGGGGGATTGTTGCTGGCCTGTTTTGCAGGTTTTAAATTCTTTAGCAAGATCGCCCCAGTGGGCTGAACCGGTGGCGCCTGCATAGGACCATTGGGGACCATGATAGGGTGTTTTTTTTGCGTGATCTTCTTGATGCTGTGGTATGCTGGCGGGTGTAAAGAGTGCACGGAGCAGGTATTGACGATTTTCACCGACCCTTACGGAAAACAGGACTAAAATAAAAATAATGAGTAGATAATGTTTTGAATCCAGTTTCATTTTGTTTCCTTATCCGTCATCTTTATAAGTATACCAATAAACAAAAAAGGCAAACTCTAGGTTAAAGTGTAGCAGCTTTTCCATATGGCGTCATTGTTTTATAATCTATGAAGGAGTGTAATTCTATGTCTGATAAGGTCGTACTTAGTGATGAGGCTTGGCGAACGCGTTTAACGGAGGAGCAGTATCGTGTCTGTCGTTGTCAGGGTACGGAGCGTCCATTCACAGGGGCTTACCATGATAGTAAGGTGAAGGGTGTTTATCACTGTATCTGTTGTGATCAACCGCTCTTCTCTTCTGAGCATAAGTTTGATTCCGGTACAGGCTGGCCCAGTTTTTATGAACCGGTGGCCGAAGGAGTGGTTGCAGAGCGTAGTGATCATTCGCATTTTATGCGTCGTGTGGAGGTGTTGTGTTCTCGCTGTGATGCGCACTTAGGCCATGTTTTTGAGGATGGTCCTCCCCCCACAGGATTGCGTTACTGTATTAACTCTGCATCTTTACAGTTAAAAGAGGAAGGATAAAGTTTTTGGATGTCATGAGGGGGAGCACTTCCCCCTTCTATGTGACTGTTTTGATGTAACTGTTTATTGCTGCACTTTGCGGAGTGATTGTTCAATCTTATTGGACATGGCAGAGATTTCGCTGATCACGCGATCAATATCGCCAGCCAGGTCGCGGGCGACGCGTGCGGTGCTTTTTACTTCGCCGGCAACGACGGCAAAGCCTTTACCAAATTCTCCGGCGCGTGATGCCTGAATACCGGCGTTAATGGCGAGTACTTCAAGTTCGTTGGAAATTTTTTCGATGCCGTGGAGTGTTTTGGAGACATCGCGGGTATTGCGATCAATTTCGCGACGCACGCCGGCAAGATCTTTGAAGACCTGTTGGGTGTTTTCTCCGCGCTGCCCTTCAAGAATTTTTTGAAAGCGGAGAATCAGTTCGCTGGAGACCAGTTCTCCGGCGGTCATATGTTCGATGATAATATCGCGGATATCGGCAGATTCTGAAGCATCGACTAAAATATCGACTTCATTATTTTTAACAGCAGATTCAATTTTTGAGAGCGTTTTTAAGTTTAACCTTTTGGCCAGAATCATGGCGGGTGCATTGACATTTTCGTCAACGACATAGACCACAGAGGCAAGGTTGCTCTTGGAGAAAAATTGTAGCAGCATTTTGGCGATGGAACCGCCGCCGACAACACCAATCCGGGTAAGATCCTGATTTTCCATTTAATTGTCCTGCGTTGCGATCAGAAACTAGACATAAAACAATAAGGTTTTTTTAAACACTGAAACAGAGCCTTCAAGGTTTCCGTCGATAAAGATGGTATCTCTTATTTTTGAAACCATGGCAGACTGCATAATGCTCAGATTATATTTTATCAGAATTAGAGACGCGAACACAAAATATTCTTTGTCCGTGATGTTTCTCTATGCTGAAATCAGAATTGATCGTAGGAGATTTTGACAAGATTTGTCAAAAGAGAATTTCCATACGCCATAAGAACATGCTTTAAGGTGCTCTCTTTATTAAAAGAAAATGCAACACTCTTTTGCGCTGGCGTAAAAATTGGGGCATAATAGATAATGCCTTTTAAGGGGATTGCAAAAGAGTCCATGCTACCCGATCTGTGGCATCATTAAAGCAGATGAAAAGGTCATTTTAAGTATTGGAGTGTGATCAAAAATCTTGCGACACCTCTTTTTTTAGGACAAAATAGGTCGGATTTCAGCGTGCTTATGGCTGCTCTTTTTGTTTGCTGTGGCTTTAAGCATAAACCTTGTTTTGACATCTTGACCAAATATGCCTGTTTGACATCATTATGCCTAACTTGGACCCCTATTTTAATGCCTTAAAACAGATTAAGGCAATGGATGGTGCCGCAGCCTCTTCCGAGGAGCGTCAGCACCTTATGCGTCTTTTTATTCAGGTGCTTCCAGATATCTTTGAAGTCGAACACTGTCATATTTATCTTTTTGACGTAGTCAATCAGAGGATCTGGTTGCATCTTGCAACATTACTTGACGAAATTGAACTCGATCTTCCCGCTCGGGATACCTTGGCCGGGGAAGCGATTTTGACTGGTCGTTGTGTGATTATCAACGATCTGCCTGCACGCGGGCAGTTCTATGAATTTTTTGACTCTCGTCTGGAACCCATTGTCCAATCGGTGATTACGGCGCCGATTCGCCATACCAATGGCGAGTCATCGGTTGGTGCGCTCCAACTCATTAATCGGCATCATGGTGTTTTCTCCCGCGAAGACTGTCGGCTTCTAGAACAGTTGAGCCAGCACCTTCGTCGTGCAGCAACCGCATTGACCGCACGTCAGGAAGAGTATGACCGACGCACCAATGCGCATAAGCCAAACTTCTTTGAGCGCCTGTTGATGCGTTTCTTTTAATCATCATCCTTACAATCAGGAGTGCACTTTGACCAAGGCAAGTTATTGCATGAATCTCTTGCGGTCAAACCCTGTGCGGATAGGTTAGGACTATCGAGTAGCAAGAGAACTTCATGGATGCCTCGCAAAAAAAATTGCCGATCTCCTCACAACAGTTACGTGATGCCTTAAGCCAGCGGATGGCCGCCGCCTTTAAAATGGTGGCCTTTGATGCGGAAAAAACACGTTGGTTTCGTCAGCCTGGGTTCTTTGATGCCGCTGAAAATGTGATCAACGATCTGATCGCTCCATCAGATCAACAAACCCTCGAAAGAAAAATTCAGGCCGCTTCCGAACAGGCTTGGAAACAGGGGATTACGCTGCAACAGGCTTTTACTTTGATTGCTGAAGTGCAAATTTTAATCATTGATCTGCTCTTCAAACAGAATCTTGGTGCTCAGACCCAAGCATTGCTTGCTCTCTTAAGCCAACGCATCCTACAGATCTGCCATATGGTAAGCCAGAGCTATTTTGTTTCTGAACAGACCGCACAAAGGCTCCAATCTCCACCTGAGCGCGTGACTGATTTTTTCTTATCCAAACAGCGCCTCCATGAGCAGATTAGTAAATCATGCTCTTTGGCAAAACGTTACCAGGAGCCTGTGACACTGATTTTTCTTCGTTTTAATTCTATGGAAAATCAGCCGGCGACAGAATATCTGTTTACTGCACTCTGTAGAGCACTGCAACAGACCCTGCGTAACGAAGATAGCGCAGGAAAAATAGATGAATCCACTGTACTGCTCCTGCTCCCAAAAACAGGAAATGCCCAAGCTTTAGAGTATCTCCCGCGCTTGATTACCGCATTTAAAATGGAGCGTCCCACGGAGGCGACTTTCAGTGCAGGCGTTGCACAGACAGGGCCTGAGGCATTTGATAGTACCAAAGTACTCCTCAATAAGGCTGAACGGGGACTTCAGACCGCCATGCAACATCATCACAAACAGAGCGGCTTCTTTATCCATAAAGTTTAAGTTTTGAGTTGGATTGTCTTAAAAGAGAGGTCTGTTTTTTTGCAGATTGATTTAAATATTCTTAGTCCGTTGTGTTATGCAAAAAGGGGTTGGTGTAATGAATACACCAACCCCTTTTCATTCCGACACTTTGGTAAGAATCAGGAATGCTTTTAAGATACCGCATCAGACGGTCATATCGGGATCAAGAGGTGCGAGAACGACAGGTCGGTTATCCGCTTCGCTCAATGGATTCATAAAAGAGGCATAGCGACTGTTCACCATCGACTGATATTTCATCATCATGCGATCCTGGTTCTCTGTCATCTGATGACGAAACTCCTCTAGACGCTGATTTAACTCTTTCTCCGAGACCTTGCCATCGCCATCCTGATCGGCCACCTTAAACTGCTTGGCAATCGGGCCTTGGGCTTCGGCGGAGTTGATGGCACCATCGCCATCCTGATCCATCTGTTTCATCACCTGCTCTGAGGAGGGTGGCTTTCGGATGTTCTCCATGCCTTGATGGAACTGGCTCATCATCCCCATGATAGACTCTCTTTTCTCTGCACGGAGTACTTCAAGCCCTTGTTCCAGTTCTTTTGTACTGATCAAACCGTTGCCATTATTATCCGTCTGACTGAACTGATCGGCAAGTGGACCTTTAACTTCTGAAGCGCTTAACGCGCCATCGCCATCCTGATCCATCTTTTCGACCAGTTGTTCTGCTGAGGGGGGTTGTGTACCATGCATCATGGCCATGCGCCCCATCCCTGCGGATGTACTCATGCCACTCATATCCATCGATTGCTACTCCTTTAAAAAGGGGCTCTGCAATGCAGAGTCTGGATAAAATATCTCTAAAAAGAGCTTTTATGCTCTTAAACTTAAAGCCGGTTAACCTCACCATCTTAAAAAGCAATTTCTATTCCATATTTTTTTACATTTAAAACCAATGAGATGGTTGTGGTCTATCAACAAGGAGAGGAAAAAAGTGCGTTTTTAAGGAGATGGTTGGTAAAATTTGGGGCACTTTTTTCCTTTCTATATCGTTCTGGGTTATCTCAGATGCTGCACTACCATAAAATGCGCCCTTCATTATCCAGTGTATGCAGTGGTTCCTGATGCCAGACCCGATCTCGATTCTCACCTAAACGGTTATTCACCCGTCCTGGTGTGCGTAGGCGACGCAGATCAAGAAAACGGATATCCTTCGAGGAGAAATCACGTAATCCGCGACCATCACCATCATGCCATGTCAAAGAGAGCATGCCGGTTACATCACCGGAACGGTTCTCTCTGGCCAGAGAGAAGTTTAACTCAAAACGGTCTTGATCATCACTCCAGAGTTCCCATCCCAGATCAAGTTGAGGACCATGCCGGGTGCTGCTATTACGGCGGTCTGAATCCTCAAGATAGCGTTTATAGGTGTAGCGGGCATCAAGCCAGAGATCCCCAAAAAGTTGGCGCCATTCTGCTTTAAAAGAGAGGTTATCCGGGGTCAGGTTTTCGTTTAAACTCACCGCTGCACGACCAAGCCAGAAGGTATCCAGCCAGGGGCGGTGGCTTAAGGTCTCCGAGAGTGAGAGACCCCAGCGATGATCTCTCTTATAGGAGGAGTAGACATCGCTATCCAGATAGCCTTTCCTGAATCCAGAGCCATCATCCGAGGTGAGATAACGGGCAAATCCTGTTAAGGCGGGAAGATGATAGGTTTTGGCATCCCAGCGTATCAGACGGTTCATACCGCCACGCAGGGTGAATGCACCTTCCCAACTCTCCTGATCCGGCTCCTGGAGGAAGAACTCTCCTTTAAACCAGTAGTTAAAAAGACGGGATTCGGCGGGTTGACGAAATTCGCTGAATCCACCCCATACCAGACCACCATAGTCTCGCAAGCGTAAAAATGAGCCACTATGCCAGTAGCGTGGAATATCCTCCTCAAAGTAGCGGTGAGAGAGATCCCACTGAATAAACTTCTCTTTACCATCCGTGCCTGAACCTTCTGAACCGTAACGGCGGACAACGGCCTTTGCACCATAGCTAAAAGTACCATCCTCTTGATCACCCAGATCATAATCATCTTTAAGGGTAAGGATGTTTTTGCGCTTCCAGTTAAAGGGCGTCACAATCTTTTTATCTGGCAGTGGTGGATCGGGTGGCAGACGGGGGCTGGAGGATTTATGAGGCGTTGTTTTTGGGGTTCGCTCATGAATCCGGAAAAATGCTCTGTTTTTTCCAGGGGCAGGCGAAAGTTCCACTGACTGCCAGCCCGCTTTAAGTTTTAAATACCTGACCCAGACATCGCCCTCTTCTTTATATTCATCCACACGAATCCAGGCGGGACCCTGAATATTGACCCGTACAGGCTCTTTAGGTGTTGCCACATAGTAGAGTCGTTCATTATCCCGATTGCTCTTCCAGGAGACCGCTTTACCGGATTCATCCAGCAGCCGTACCTTAAGAAAACGCCCCGCTTTGGGCTCCTCTAAAGAGAAGCGTACCGTATGGTCTCCAGAGTTAATTTTGGAGTGCCAGAGTTGCTGTTTTTTATCCGGTGTCAGTTTAAGTTTATCCACCTGACCATTGTTGAGACGTGCCAGTACGGTCATTGGTAGAGGCTCTGCAAAGGCGAGATCCGCCATCTCCATTGCCACACCCAATGTGCGTCTGTTTTTCTGGCGCATCACCAGGGTGAGTTGATTATTACCCCACACCAAGCGCTCTTTGGGATTGAGTGCGGGCAAAAGTGCGATCCGGGCTCTTTTTGAGGGGGATTCCGGGGACCATCCTCCTAAATTTTTCCAAGAGACCCCGGCACTCTGTTCAACGGTGGCAATGGGCTTCCACTTTGATTGTCGTAGCAGTCGTTGACGCAGCTTATGCATACCAGGAATCTGTGGATATTTTTGAAAGAGTGCTTCGCCTTCAACCACGGCATCCCGCAACTGTTGGGGGTCCATCTCCGCGATCTGTACCAGGGCGACCATTCTTTGAATCACATCTCGTTCTTGATCATTGAGCGTACTCTTAGAGAGAGGCTTTGATTCTGCATGGTGTAAGGATTTGGAAGAGCGATCAATATCGGGATTAACCTCACCTCTGGCCCACTGTTGCAGAATATTCGGACTGTCAAAGCCGTGTGATTGCAGGGTATGACGGGTAATTTGAGGCAGTACTCCCAAAGGCCAGGCGGGGCGCTCTGCCCAGGCGCGTACAAGCAGAGAAAAATCATCACTCTGTACGGTGATATCATGTTTCCCTGTGGGGAAATCGTACTCTACTGAGACTTTTGCACCAGGATGGTAATGGCTATCTTCCTCTGTGGAATGAGCGTTGGATTGCCACTGGGTCTCCAGACGAACCTCAGGTGACTCCTGGTTTTCTGTCACCGGAATACGCCGCTCCTGGCCATTGTGAATGATTCGAATCCAACCATTCAGCCAAAGATCGGTATTTTTTTTGACATGAACCGGTCGCATGCTTAACTTCAGACGCACGGGACCGGCAAAAGAGAGTTGAACCGGCTTCTGTGGTGTCGCCTGATAGAACCATGCATGTTTTCCCGTCGCCACACTGATGACCCCTACGGCACTATGGTGTTCTGTAATCAGATGGGGTTCGGCTTGCCAGCGTCTGGGGCCGGGATGGTTTTTTTGCCATGCCGACCAACGTGCTAAAAGTTGCAGCGTGCGCGGACGATGCAGCAGATGATCTTGCAATACTAGGGCTTCTTGCAGGGTATTATAAAAATTACGCCCCAGATGGCCTGCTTTATTCCACCACTCAAGCGCTTTATAGTAGTTGCGCTGGGTGATGGCGGCCATGCCTCTCCAGAAATTCTTGTTACTTTGCGTAAGACGGGCTGCATGCCGATTGCGTGTCACAGACCACCCTAAACGGTGTGCTGCTTGTGTGACAACCGGCCAGGGTCGATATTTTTCAGGAATAACCCGTCCCAGATCAAGGGCTAAACGGTCAGACCCTTGACTTTCAAGTAAGCGTGCCATCTGGGCGAAGCCGGTGGGGCGGGGTGCGGTCATCTGTTGATGGGTGAGAAAAATCAGTAGCTTTCTGGCATCACGCTGCCCAAGATAAAACTTTTTTAACGTTTTCATCGCCCACTCGGCGATCTGGGCATCTTCAGCATAGAGATAGAGTCCTTGCAGCAGACGCTCTTGCAGAAAATTTTCATTGAGCTTTTCTAACGCGCGGTTCATACCACGCCACGCCTGACGGCGCAGTTTTTTATCCCCAGCAGCGACTAAGCGGCGCCAGTTCTCCAAGGCGACAAGCCACTGTTTTGGAGTGGCCTGTTCGGCTTTTTTTGCCCGTTTAAGGCGTTCCTCAGCACTAATTTTTTTCTCTTCTGGTGCTAAAGAGGAGAGCAGTGTAATCGGATTCTGTACACCGGTGGAGAAACGCCAAGTATTATAGGTTAGCCAGTTTAATAATCCATGCCAATGATTGACCAGTGCCTTTTTAATCTCTCTTCCTGGTGCACCAGAGGTGATCAAACCATAGGAGCGGGCTGGATTGTGATCAATGGCGGGTCCGACATCAAATCCAGCGGTAATCAGGCGGCGGCGTCCTAATTCGGTGGCCTGTTTACCCAACCAGGGTCCAGCAATCACAAGATAGCGTTGATCTTTTGTCAATTCGATGCGCAGGTGCGCAAGCACGCCTTTCTTTCGCATATCTCTTAAGTGAAGATGCGCTTCCTGGCGATTATCATAAATCCCTGCAACCGCTTCATAAGCGGCGTGAACCGGAGAGAATGTTTCCGGTAGTGCGGATAGAAAAAGACCATAGAGTGCACGATCATGGGGGAGGCGCTCAACTTGGGCTAAGTATTCCGCTTCACTGAGGTGGAAGGGTTTTGCCACCCGTATTTGGAGCGCAACCTTAATCCGGGAAGCACAGCGTGGTCGCCAGATCTGAATTTTGCGCATATCCTTAGCGAGAGGAATCTCGATATAGGCAATACGCGTTTTGGGTGCAGGATAGCGCAGCGCCGCAAAGTCACCGCTTAAGGTCTTTTGATGGCGTTGTGGTGCATTACGAACCAGATTGAGTCCCGCATCGGCAAGGCTATTTTTATAGGCTTCTCTGTGAAGTTCAGGCCAGGGATCGGGATGCGCAACCAAGGTGATGGGCTGGTAATCATCTAAGGCAAGAAAAAATTTAATCGGTTTATTATAGATCGCCTCACCCATATCCACAGCCACACGTATCCAGGTGGGACTGCTACGTTTGGGGAGTGCGTATTGCAATACATGTTCTTCATAGAGCGGTGTAAACAGACCGGAACTTAAAGAGGCCAATGCCCGTTTTCGGTGCTGTTTAGTCAGGCGAACCGGGAGATTGATCTCACCGGCTTTGAGTAGCCGGGGGGCATGATAGTAGAAAAAAGAGCGCTCATCGCCACCAACGCCTTGTTGCGGCAGTAGATGACGGAAAAAGGTGAGGTTGCCACGAATGGTTTGGGCGACTTTTTTAAGATAGGGGCGGCGCAGGGGGTCTTGTTCAGCGCGCAGTTTTCCCATACCAAAAAAAGCGCCCTCAGGGTGATTATTATTCCGTGCAGCCTCCCAGGCGGCCCGTTCTAATAGAGCTAAACGATCAATACTCTGATCCTTCACCCAATCCGCCTCTTGATCATTAATCCAGGTCTTGGCCAATTTAACGGCGTGGGATTCCCAACCATCTTTACGCCCTTCCCAATAGCGCGCATTGAGTTTAGGAAAGAGAAAATCGCTGTCAAACCTTGCCATCAGGCGGATATAGAGGGGCGATGTGGCGGTAAAGCGTAGTTTATGCTTCCCTTTAGGAATATCCCAATAGGTTTTTTGTAGCACCCCTAGAGGACGCTTTTGATCATTTTCAGCATAGATCGGTGCGGTATCTAAGGTGGGAAAATGGTCTGTTCTTGCTAATGGGGCATCATTGAGATGCGCGGTAATACGGTAGAATCCACGCAGAGATTGCTCCGTGGGTGGGTATCGAAGACGGCTATCCACCCGAATGCGTGCCGGGCCCTGAATATTAAACTCAACCCGTTCACCATGGTTTAACATATGGTAAGCGTGGCGATAGGGTGGCTTCTCGCGGATCATCCAAGTTTTCGGTAGAGGGAGTGTAACGGTTTCTCGGTAGAGATCAGGCGTTTCAGGAAAGATTCTTTTGGAGATGAAGAGCGCAAAAGTGATGCTTCCACGGCGGGTTTCAGGACGCTCTAGGCGTGCCAGTTGCGGTTGGTCTGACTCAGAACGGCCTAAAAAGGATTGCTCTTTTGCTAAGAGTTGCCAATTTTGTTCAACATAGAGTCCTGAACCATTGGAGAGGAAGAGTTGCACATCGGTGGTTTGAATTTTTTCTTCTCTCTGTTCTTCGGTCTCTTTTTTTATTGGCAGAAGACGCACCCACTCCCAGGCAGGCAGGCGTATAGTCACATGCTCCCCAGGATTTAAGGTAATGAGGTGTTGATCTTGTTGATAATGCCATTTGGGTTTGTTTCCAGAAACCCACTCCGGCCCTTCTTCAATATTTTCCCAGCGCAGATCGGGTTGCAGACCACGGGTCAGACGTACCTCTAGCGCATCGGCTTCAGCATATACCTCTCCTGTAAGAAAGGTGACGCCTAAGCATACCAAGAGGAGCTTTTGTAAAATCCCGCGTATGGCCATAGTGTGTTTAACGTATTGAAAATAGATAGAATATATTTTGCAATAGGGGTGGATGCTGATTGCTGGCCCTGTGAATGGTTGCGGGCGCCTTTAGATTAATGCAAAAAACGTGCTCTTTATATTGTTTTATTTAGAATATACGCAGTCGATAATTGTCCAGATTCAGTTCACAGCCTATTCTACAACGCCTCTTTGAATGAGTCGGTCCGCTAATTTACGCATGGTTGTTTTGGGTCGTTGAGAGGCTGCCAGTAAAGAGAAAATAGTTTCCAATCGGGCCAGTTTCTCCTGAAGAGGCGTCGCCATTCTTGCTAAACTATGTGTATAGGTTGTATCCACATCTTCTTGGGCAAGAAAATCAGCAGGATGAATCAGATAGTAGAGTCCTGGGTGGGTATCAATCAACGTCTCTAATGCCTGTTCAATACGACGCCAGTTGCTGATAAATCCTAAAGTGTGCCATATACATGGATGAAATCGTGACTGTGTTGGCAGTGGCATGACAAGAAGACCATTATCCAAAACCTGTTTAGAAGGTTTCATTTTATGATTAATGAAGTAGGGCGTTGTTGGGCGAATTAAAGGGTCTAACCAATCTCGACGAAATAGCAGGCGTACTGCTTTTAACGGTTGATTAAGATGATTAAGAAAAATCTTGGCCACCATAGGATAAAGAAGAATCGAGGGAAAAGGAGAGGTATCATAGATGTATCCCAGGCGAATCAGTTCCTCGATCACCTGCTTTGAAGAAGACCAGGCTGGTGCAATAAACCCCTTAGGTTCCTGACCAATACAGTGACTGATTTTATCATGACAACGCCTCACTTCATCGATCTGCTCCTGTTTGGAAAGCGATGCCAGATTAAAGTGATGAGACCAGGTATGGTTTCCTATTTCATGTCCGGCTTCAGACCATGCGCGTACACGTGCAGCATTTTCAGGATTTTCTAGATCACGGCCAATAATATAGATCGAAAGAGGAATTTGATATCGTGAAGCAATATCGGCAAGGCGATCAAAGCCTTCAAAAAAACTGGGATCTCGATAGCCTTTTGGAAAACCAAACGCCTCATTAAGCGAATCAAAATTTAAACTGATCGCAATCGGTAAATCTTTCATTAAATCCTCTCTAGGTATTTAATATAGTAGAACAGTTGTGCTATGGATCGTGGAAAATATTGCTTAAATTTTCCATCCCAACATCAAGTCGCGCCAACGGATAATTTTACCACCCTTTTTTCTGAACTGGACCACATCATCCTTTTTTGGAAGACTATAATAACTATCCTGTATCGTTGGATCTTTGTTAATCGCTCTGTTTTCTACCAACGCTTTGATCGCCTGCAAAATATGTTCAGGATAGCTTGTGAACACATAATGATAAAAAGTGATCATACTTTCTAAATGGCTTGGCTGGTCAATTTTCTTCTGATAGAGGAGATCACCCGCATCAATCTCTGGTGCCACCTGATGATAAGAAACCCCCTGAGGTGTTTCATCGAGCGTTGCCCATAAATAGGGATACAGACCACGATTGGCTGGCAAAAATGCGGCGTGTTTATTAATGCATCCTCGATTTGGCGCCGCGATAATCTGCTTTTTCAGCACATCAGAGACCATAATAACCACGATATCAACGTTCTTTCTCTGGATGTCATCGATCACTTCGGGCGCATTGCTATTGATCGCTCGCTGCAGAGTGATGTTATGTTGTTGGCATAACTGTTCAAAGTTGCCTACCCTGTTTGCAGTGATGGATTGTAGCCAACGCCGACTCTGTGCAAGCAGTGCAAAGAGCACCAAACGAACAAAGTCAAGAAGACCAAATGTTTTTAAGTACCAAAGTGGAATTTGAAAGCCGGTATGTTTTGTCAATCGCGCAGGTACCAGCCAGAATCCGCTAATTTCATAACCTTTGGATTGTAGTTTGGGAATGGTTTTCTCCCAAGCAAACAGTGCCCAAACAGAGTCTTCTTCAGAAATGATGGTGACTTTCTTTTGCTGAGTCATGAGATTCAACGATCCTCTTGCCAGTTACACAGCAACCTATTGATCGGTCGTGCCTTCAACATGTCTGTGGGTTTTCAGTGCAATATGGCGTTTATAAAGAAGTGAAGTGCCGTCCTCAGAATGGTTTTCTTCAATGATTGAGGGCGCGTTTAAAGAGTGATGCAAAAAACGTGCTCTATATATTATTTTTATTTAGAGTTGGCTTAGAACAATCAATTGGTAGCCAAAATGAGGCAGGGCGTATGGGACTTGATGGTGTAGAATTACTGCTCTACTGTGAGAGGAAGTTTAACGTAGATATCTATGATCATGCCGCAAAGAAGGTGGCTACTGTGGGGGATCTCTGTGACTGTATCGAAGCTTCTTTAGGAGATGATCTGCGTTCTGTGTGGAACTCAGAGATGATCTTTGCTGACGTGAGGGCGTATCTGGTGGATTTGATCGGTGTGAAAGAGGAGAAAGTCCGGCGGGAATCCCATCTGATACATGATCTGGGATTGGATTAATGACTGATTCGATTGGTTGATTGTTTATAAAAAATGAAGTTCCTGGCCGTGCGTAAAATGGATCAAAGCTGACTTTTAGATGCTCTGTTTGATCCATTTTTCTCTATCAGGAACTTCAAGCGTTCAAGCTGTTTTTTAGCGGATGCTTAAATCAGGCTGTGGCATCGGCTTCTTCATCAAGAATTTTTTGTGAGACATGTTTCTTCTCTTTTATGGTCGTTTCTTCTTCTTCTTCTATAAAGCTATGAATGATGCGATGCGGATAGGCCGCAGTAATACCCATTTCTTTAAGTGTGTTGAATACCACGCGTTTGGCACCGAAATAGAGGGGCCACTGTTTTCCTGCAACCGCTTTAAATTGCATACGCAACTGTACCGTCGTTTCATTGATTGCCACAAGAACGGAATCCATGGGTGGTGCAAAGTAGATATCATGATACGCTTCATCGTTGTAGAGATTTTGATTGACCTCATCCAGTTTATCTATGATCGCCTCAATATCTTCATTGGAATCGATAAACACATCCACATTAATTTTAAACCACCCTTTGGATTTATTACCGATTTGGCGGATTTTTCCATTGGGCATAAAGTGGAGTGTTCCATCAAAGCCACGAATCACCGTCAGGCGCAGGGTGATTCGCTCAACAAAGCCGGTCACAGAGCCCACAACAATCCAGTCACCCACCTTATATTGGTTCTCCAGCAGCATAAAGAAGCCGGCGAACCAGTCTTGAACCAAGGGGCGTGCACCAAACGCGACGGCCAGACCCGCCACACCAGCAGAAGCAATCAGTGGTGTTACATCCACATTAATCAGTTGCAACATATAGATCACTGCCATGAGCCAGACAATGATTGCCCAGAAGGCTTTTAAGACATCAATTAATGTCTGTGCACGTTTCTCCTGCTCTTGATCGCCCTCTTCACTGTTTTGTTGGATGCGTGCCACAATCTGTTTGCCTAATCGATTGGCCAGGCGAATGAGCAGAAGGGCTAAAATGGGAATCCCTAACAGTTTAAGGGTGGAGGCCAGTGCGG
>JBQGBW010000073.1:0-20913 GCA_052043475.1 Magnetococcales bacterium HHB-1 | reverse complement strand
ACTTGGACGCTTCGTTTATAATCCACATCCACCATCACCTCACGACACACCGCCACCTTTCCCGCCTTACAGAGCTTTAACCAAAGATTCCACTCTCCTGCCGATTGCGGTGCCAATTCTGGATCACAGACACGCTGCAACGCCTCCTTACTCACCATCACAGTCGATCTTCTCACCACATCTTCCGCAAGAATATAGCCCAAAGCCGTATCGATCACCTCAAAACAGATGCTGTTTTTTAACATACGAGAAAAACGAGGGTAGGTGTCAAATCCAGGTCCATAATCCTTTCCTAAGGCATCCACTTGACGATAGTTGGCAAAGCTGAACACCACCTCTGGATATTGCTGGTGATAATCCAACTGCCATACCAGCTTTCCCTGTATCCAGAGGTCACTGGCATCTAAAAAAGCGATCCAGGAACCACGACACATCTGTAGTACCGATGACCAGAAAAAGGCATGCCCATCTTCTGTCTGCTTAAGCGGTTTAAGCCGTTCATCCTGCTCTCTAGAGGTCAGCCAAGGCCATATGTCTGCATCCAACTCCGGATCGATCACCAGCAATTCTAAAGAGACAATCTCCTGAGAGAGAACCGTATCGACCGCTTTTTTAAGGCGAACCAAAGAGTCCTGTGCCGTAACGATAACACTCACCAAAGGGGACGCCTGCACTGCTGCTGATGACATAGAACTCTCCTCTATAAAGAAGAACGTTTTTAAAGCGCTTCAACAAGGGCTGAGAAGCAATATTTAGCACAAACAGTGCCATTTTCACATAGCTTTCCTAAAAAAAGAACGCACGCACTCAAAAGAGCATTAACCACATTTTTTACAGAATTCTCCTATATCTAGACATTATGTATAGAAAATCTAGTCAAAAGCAAGACAAATGGTGCTTTAAATACTTATATTGCACGTTTTTATCCAAATAATGAAACACAGAACGAACTGTCAAAAAAAAGAAAAAACAGCAATAAAGACAATCTTATAGCAAACAAAAAAAAAAGAAACCAGCTCTCAGACCGCCCTTTGTTTAAGAATAAAATTTCTCTTTTGGCCCATTTCTATCAATGATAATTATCGAACATTGATTTACGATATGCTATCTTACCAAGAAGCCTGAAAAAACATAAAACCTCAGGCGTCTGCAAAAACAGATCTTTTTTTCATATTCAAAGAGAACAGGATAAGCTGCAATGGCCAGATCTTTTCACAATAACGATCCCTCTCCAGAAGCACAAAAAGGGTTCTCACTCATTGAACTCCTGGTTGTGCTTACCATCATTGGTGTCCTGAGCGTCATTGCCATTCCCTCCTATAAGGCTTACTCCCAACGCGCCCAACGCACATCAGCCCAACAGATGATGATCGAAATCGCTGATCGCGAAAATCTCTATTTTCTTGATGCACGCAGTTATATCACCTCTCCGGCAGATCTCAACCTTTCAGGCACCGAAAACTGGAACTGCGATATCAGTAGCTGTGACAACGATTATTACTCAATTACCATCACTGTGGATAATGACGCCACACCACCAAGCTACACCATTACCGCAACGGCCAGCGAAATCCAACAAGAAGATGGCGATCTTACCCTGGATAGCCAAGGCAACAAAACCCATGGTTCAGAGAGTTCATGGTGAACACAATGCATGGTCAACAAAAACTGCCCCCCACAACACAAAAAGGGTTCTCACTTCCAGAACTGATTATTGTTCTGGCCATTTTAGGCATTGTGATCGCAGCGGGCATGCCCGCCTTAAGAGGATTATCCCTCTCTCGAAATGTGCGCACCACCGCCAGCGATATTCACTTGAGCCTGGTTCAGGTACGCAGTGAAGCGATCAAACGCAACACCATCCTGACCTTGGATCCGATAATCACCGGCGACTGGGCTTCGGGGTGGCAGATGAAAGAGGATACAACCGTTCTTGAGAGCTGGAGTCAGATCTCCTCAGATATCGTAATCCAAGGACCAGAAGTTTCACTCTCCTTTAGACCCGATGGTCGGCTGGAGACCACCGATGACCGTGAATTTATTGTGGGTGTACCCGGAGAAGATGGCATCAAAAGCCGTTGCATTAAAATCTCCTTAAGTGGTCGCCCCCATGTTTCTGTGGAGCCCGAAAACGGATGTGCACTCATCGAATAAAAAAAAGCCCTCCTCAGAAAAAAGAGAAAGGTTTCTCTCTGTTGGAGCTTCTCTTTACCTTTGCAATCCTCTCCATTGGACTGTTAGGCATTGTTGCGCTCCAGATGCGCCTGCAAACCTCAGAACTGGAGGCTTATAACCGCTCTCAAGCTTTAATTTTGCTCTCCGATATTGCAGATCGTATTATTCTCTATCAGGATGTGGCCAGCTGTTTTGATTTCTCCGACAGTAGCAGTGGTACACCCTATATCGGTACGGATGGAGATAATCATTTAGGCACGCCGCTCTGCGATACCGGTGATCCCACCCGTGATGCTTTAGCGGTTACGTCCATTACAGAACTCGATGAACGCTTAAAAGGCGCTGGTGAAACCCTCAATGAGGCCCAAGTGGGTGGTTTTCAAGGGGCTCGCGCCTGCATCAGCTATGATCCCAGCACCACCTTGACCGACGATGCCGGAGAGACAATCGAAGATACCGGTCAATATACCATTGTGGTCTCATGGCAGGGGATATCGGAGACAATCACCCCTTCTGTTAACTGTGCTAATGGTAGCTATGGCGGTGGCGGATTGCGGCGCTCCGTCTCCACAACACTAAGATTGGGTAATCTCGCTCATTTTTAAGCTCAGGGAGTTAGACCGTTGAAACGGCAACAGATAAATCACGATTTTTCCAAAGGGTTCTCCCTGGTGGAACTCATGATTTCAATGACCATCGGTCTTTTTCTGGTCTTGGGACTCACCACACTCTATGTGCGCTACGACCGTTCCCACCGCGAGATTGAAAAAACAGGCCAGTTGATCGAGAATGGCCGTTTCTCAATGGAGATTCTCTATCAGGATATCCGTCATGCTGGATTTTATGGCGTCTATCCCGGTCCTGAAGAGTATGATACCTTCGCAATACCACCCGACCCCTGCAACACCAGCGATGCCGATATCCTCTACGATGGTCTCTCCTTTCCCCTGCAAGCGTATCGCGCCGCCGATGCCCTCTCCACGCCCAACCTCAGCGATACCACCTGCAGCACACTTCTACCCAGCAGCAACCTGGTTGCAGGCTCCGATATTTTAGTCATTCGCCGCGCGGAGACCGCCACCCTCACCAACTCACCCACCACCAATGAGGTCTACCTGCAAGCCAATACGCAGGCTGGAGAAATTCAGTTTGGCTTTGCCGAAGCCGATCTCGCCACCCAAGGCGCCGATGGCTCTACGGCCACACTCTATAAAAAAGATGGCACAACACCCGCAGATATCCGAAAACTTCATGTACACATCTATTTTGTCGCCCCTTGCAGCGAAGGTACAGGCTATGATGGCCTCTGTAGCGGTGATGATGACGAAGACAGCATCCCCACACTAAAGAGGTTAGAACTCACCAGCTTTGATAGCACCACCATCATGCAGATCACGCCAATCAGCGAAGGGGTGGAGTATCTTAAGTTTCGTTATGGCATCGATGACACCCCTTCGGAAGAGAATGAATTCACCGGTCTGCCCGGAGATGGTGCCATTGACCGCTACAGTACCACTCTGTTAACCCAGGAGTGGTATTCTGTGATTTCAATCACCCCCTATGTTCTGGTACGCACCACACAAGAGGAGAGCGGCCACCAGGATCAAAAAAGCTACACCGTGGGTGATCTGCTCATCTCCTCTCCCAACGACGGTTTTCGAAGGCGCCTCTTCAGTGCAGAAATCCGTTTAAATAACCTGGCCGGACGACGGGAGGGTATTTAACATGAATAATGATCACCAAACAGACAAAAACCAAGAAGGGGCCGCAGTTCTACTGGTCTCGATTCTCCTGTTAAGCATTATGACCGTCGCGCTGATCTCCGCCTACAATATCAGTGCTGTACAGTTTCGCATTATCGGCAATATGCAGATGCAGCGCACGGTCGAGAGCGCCGCCCAAGAGGGGGTTGAACGGGTTATCAGTTCCTCTGATGATTTTTCATCAGACTCCACTGAACAAAATTATAGTATCGGGGGCAATACCGTTACTGTCGCCGCGCCTGAATGCATCGCCAGTGTAAAGCTCTCCGGCTATAGCGCCACCTGGGGGCTGGCCCCGGAAGATAATACCTGGCACGTTCAAGCGTCGGTTACAGACAGCGCCTCTGGGGCAAGAGCCATTATCCATCAGGGCATACGCATACGCATGCGCGCCGGACAGTGTCCTTGACCCCTAACAAAACCGATCACGCTCCTTTTACAGATCTCCAGATACCGATTGAGTGCGAAACCATGGCCAAGATAAAAGGTATGTCCTTAAAACAGAATTCCCATAAAAATGCCCTTTCAAAAGCAGGTTTGGGACTCCTTTTTCTATGGATCATCTTCTCAATCGTTCCAAATACGCTTGTCTGGGCAGACTTCGACCCCTCCAACGATGATACCGATCTCTTTCTCACCAATCCAACCGTTGACTCCCAACGGCCTAATGTATTGATCGTTCTGGATAATACCGCCAACTGGAATCAACCATTTGTTAACGAGAAGAATGCGTTACGCTCTGTTGTCAGCAATCTGGATGACTCTTTTAATATCGGTTGGATGATGTATCCTGAAACCGGCAATGGTAATGATAACGTTGATGGCGGCTATGTCCGTTTTGGCGTAAGACAGATGACCGCCATCAATCGAGGCGTGCTCGCCAATATGATCAACAGCTTTGATATCTTGCAGGATAAAGGAAATAACAATACTGTCGCTCTGGCCATGCTGGAAGCCTACCGCTACTATGCAGGAAGCTTTACCCGCTCCAGTTATGGTAAGATTAAAACCGACTATACAGGCAATTTTGCCAGAAACCCCGCCGCATTCTTAGGCGGAAGCCCTCTGCCAGCCAATCCCACATCACTCTCCCGCTTCACCTCACCAATCACCGATGGTTGCCAACGTAATTTTATTATCGTGATCACCAATGGCCAGGCCAATGAAAACGCCAGCGCTTTAAGTGTCTCTGAAAATGAACTCACCACCATCCTGGGGTCTGCTCCTACTGAAATCCCGATCTCTCCCAGCGGCCAGCAGGATAACTGGGGCGATGAGTGGGCCCGCTATATGGCAAGAAACGATGTCAACAGCAATATTGAAGGGATTCAATATGTCTACACCTATGCCATTGAGGTGGATCGAAAAACCACAGGACAGGGCCCTGATATGACCGCACTGATGAAAAGTATCGCCAATCAGGGAAAAGGGCGCTATTTTTCAGTCAGCAGTGAGAATAATGGCGCCGCCATTGTCAGCGCTCTAGAGCAGATCTTCCAGGAAATTCAGGCCATCAACTCCGTCTTTGCCTCAACCACCCTGCCGGTGAGCGTCAATGTGCGGGGAACCAACCTCAACCAGGTCTATATCGGTGTGTTTCGCCCGGATGGCGAGAAGAAACCCCGCTGGTTTGGCAACCTTAAGTGCTATCAGGTGGGCTATGAAGAGGCCACCGATGATCTCTTCTTAGTTGATGCCAATGGAGACCGTGCCGACAGCTCCACATCTGGATTTATCACACCCAATGCAGAGAGCTTCTGGACAAAAGCCTCCACCTTCTGGAGCTATCGCGATGATGAAGAGAACAGCGCCGGAGGAGACTCCGATCTGCCCGATGGTGAAGTGGTTGAGAAAGGCGGTGCGGCTCAACAGCTAAGAACCACCTATGCCACCAGCCATGTGGATCGTAAGCTCTATACCTGCACCGGCGCCTGTACAACCAACAGTGCGCTCTCAGATTCACCGTTTAAATCCACCAACGGAGAGATCACCACCTCTGATCTGCTCATTGGCTCCACACTCGTTAGCAATCTGACCGCCAGTCAAACGCAAAACGCCACTAAGATCACCGATATCCGCAGTGTCACCTCACTCTCCACCGCATCGGGTGGTGTAGACATCAGTAGCATGGATAATGGCGCGGTCTCACAAAATTTAAGCAGCTTAAATACCACCATAAGCAAAGCGATCACCAACCTGGATAACAGTGCGGTCACCAAATCGGTCACCAACCTCACGAGAACCGGCGGTTCTACAGCTGTAGCCACCGTCAGTAATCATGGTTATTCCACAGGACAAACTGTTGTTATATCCGGCGCCTCTGATGCCAAATATAATGGCACCCAAACCATCCAGGTTAACGATACCAACACCTTCTCCTACGCTATCGCCAATGGTGCCGCTAAAAATCCCACCGGAACCATTGAAGCCACAACCACCAGCACCACCGTTACCGCCACCATTGCATCCCACGGCTTCTCCAACGGCCAGACCATCACCATCTCAGGCGCCACCCCTGATAGCTTTAACGATGACTACAACATCACCCGCATTGATGCCGACACCTTCTCATTTACAACCGCCTCCTCCCTTCCCGCTCCCACCGTCAATGGCACCGCTTCAGGAAACAGCACCACCGCCACCGCCACCACCGCAGCAGCCCATGGCTATAATGTTGGCGATCAGGTCACCATCGCTGGAGCCACCCCCACAGGTTATAATGGTGAGGTAACCATCACCTCAACCCCTCTGGCCACCTCTTTTACCTATAGTGTGGATAGCGCACTTGATGCCGCTGCAGGAACCTTGACCTCAACCCGTGGCACCACAACAGTCACCGTGGATACCAGCAGCAACCACGGCTATACGACCGGAAATTCGATCACCATTACCGGTGTAACCCCCGCCGATTATAATGGAACCTATACCATCACCGTCATTGATAGCGATACCTTCACCTTTACAACCGACTCCGTTCTCGCAGCAGTCACCAGTGTGGCCAGTGCCAGTGCGGCCCAGGGCACCTCAAATACCGCCCGCGCCACCCTGGAGGGCCACGGGTTCTCCACTGGCGATGAGATCACCATCGCCGGAGCCTCTCCCACAGATTATAATGGCACCTACAGCATCACCAGAGTGGATGATAACACCTTCACCTATACTTTAGCCTCCACGCCAACAGCAGCAACAGGGACCATTACAGCAAAATTAGCCACCGCCACCGCCTTTGTCACTCTAAGCAGTCATGGTCTTTCCACCGGAGACAACATCACCGTTTCAGGTGCCTCCCCCAACGGCTACAATGGCAGTTATACCATCACAAAGATTACCGATGATCTCTTCAGCTACCCCCTGGGAAGCAGCATGGATGAGACCGCCACCGGAACCATCACCATCGCCAGTGCCAGCACAACCGCCACAGCCACGGCCACAGCACACGGTTTTCTTTCTGATGAGTCGGTCACCATCTCTGGAGCAGGCATCGCCGCATTCAATGGTACATTTAGCATAACAAAGGTGGATGATAACACCTTCACCTACACCATCGCCTCAAGCCAAGGCGATACCAGCGGTACAATCACCGCCTCTTTAGCAGGAGGAGATGGCAGTGATGAGCGCACCAACCTGATTAACTGGGTACGCGGCCAGGATAACAACGAAGATGAAAATGCCGACGGTAGTCTCACCGATGTCCGCGCCTCAGTCCATGGCGATGTGCTCCACTCTAAACCGCTGGTGGTTAACTATAACCGCTTTGGTGATGATAACGATATTTATATCTTCTATGGTGCCAACGATGGCATCTTCCACGCCATAAAAGGCGGATTCTCAAGCGCCGATGGTGAACCCGATCCCGGCCAGGAGGCTTGGGGATTTATTCCAGAAGAGTTTTTCAGTCAACTGAAAAGGCTGCGAGATAATACCCCGATCATCGGCTCTGCCAATAAAAAGGGCTTTTTTGCCGATGGCTCCATCAGTTCCTATATCTATGATGAAAACGGGGATGGCACCCTGGATGCCGAAGCGGGCGATAAAGTCTATATCTATATTACCATGCGGCGCGGTGGACGCATGATCTATGCTCTAGATGTCAGTGAGCCAAACAATCCAAAATTCCTCTGGAAAAAAACATCCAGCGATACCGGTTTTAATGAACTAGGCTACAGCTGGTCGGTTCCCCAGGTCGTCGAATCAATCAACGCCAGCGATGATCCTGTATTAATCTTCGGCGCTGGTTACGATCCCACCGTCGAAGATGTCACCCCCGGTGAGATCACCGAAGTCACCAGCACCACGGTAACCACCACCAGTGGCGCCTCCTACGTACGCAGCATGGGAAGAGGTTTCTTTGTAATCAATGCACTCACAGGAGAACCTCTGTTTCAAGCAGGCCCTGGAAGAGTAGATGGCGATGCAGGAACCCATGCCTACCTCACCGTATCGGGCATGGATTACAGCATGCCTGGCGATGCCACGGTCATTGCTGATCGCAGTTCAACGATATCCAATCGCGCCTACTTCTCTGATACAGGCGGCAATGTCTGGCGTCTGGATATGGCAGATAAAAATGTCAATAACTGGGTTGTTACTAAGCTGGCCGCCATTGGTGGTGATGCGCCTGGTGGATTGCGTAAGTTTCTCTATGGTATTGATGTGGTCTACGCCGATGATTACGATGCGGTAATGGTAGGTAGCGGTGATCGGGAACACCCCTTTGATTCAACGGTCGCCCACCGCATGTATATGTTTAAAGATCAGGCAACAAGCATCTATGCCACCGATGAAGATAGCGGCGAGCAACTCTATCCCACCATCACCGAAGCCAACCTCTACAACGCCACCTCCGACTGCATTCAGGATGAGACCGCCTGTGGCGCTGGAGAAACACCTGACACGGCGGCTGAAAGTCTCTCTTCGCTCAATCCTTATGTGGGCTGGTATATTGAACTGGCTGGCGGCGAGAAGGTGGTGAGTGGCAGTGTCACAGTCAATGGCGTCGCCTTTTTCAATACCCACCAACCCACCACCGCCACAATCGAAGATTATGACTGCTCCAGCGATCTGGGCATTGCAAGGCAATATCAGGTCTACTTTGAAACCGCGGCGGCAGTAGGAGACCGCTCTGGTGATGGAGAGATCAATGCCATGGATCGCGCCGAGATCCACCCCGGTGGTGGCCTACTCCCCTCCCCTGTTGCGGCTGTGGTCACCATCAATGATGGCGCCGATACCCGCGAAGTGGTGATCTCTGGAATCCGGGTCGATGAACCCCCACAAATCAGCCTGGGACAGAGACGTCGCATCTTCTGGTACAAAGAGATGGAATAGTCAGGTATTCATAATTATGGAAGGTGCATATTCCTTTTTCCGCGAAGGGATACGCACCTTCAGTCTCTCGAACAGATTTATCAAGCCAACGTATAGTTACATAGAGATGCCATAGCTAAAGGGATCTAGAAAGTTGTCCAGATAGTACAATAAAATAGTGTATAGTATAAGATTTATAGAAAAAAAGTCTAATAAAAAAGCTATAAACTAGATAAGATATTTTATAAATACTTGCAAAAAATGTTATTAAAACCTCACATCGCCCTCTCTTTTCTCCATTCGACAAAAGACAAGTCTCGACCAAGAAAAATAAATAATAGAAATAGATTCAATAGGATAAAACAAGCCTCTTATTACAGATGCTTTTGATTATTGACCTGAAACACCACCACATAAAAATCAGCGATCTGTTTTGGCCCATTTCTATCAATAGATATTGTTGACACAACAAAGAAACACTCACAACACAATAAAAGATGCTTTTGAAACACAAAAAAAGCACACAAGTGTTTATTTGTGTTCTCCCTGGAAAATCGATCCCTCTGGTTAAGGATATGGATGCAATGAGACAGTCACGCCAATCAAAAGAACAGGGATTTACGCTGGTGGAACTCCTGGTAGTTTTATCCATTGCGGGCACGCTTCTCACCCTGATCATTCCCGCCTATCAATCTCTGATACAGAGTAACCAACTCATTGCAAGGATCAATACCTTCACAGGCGCGCTGAATCTGGCACGAAGTGAAGCCATAAGACGCGCACAACCGGTCACGGTCTGCGCCAGTAGCGAAGGCAATGACTGCGAGAGCGACACCAACTGGGAGGAGGGATGGATTGTTTTTGCCAACACCGCCCAGATCGGCAATAACTCTGTAAACAGCCTGGATCGTGACGATGACAGCGAAGATACACTGCTCAAAACCTATCCCCCCCTCGATAACAATCTAACCCTGCGCGGCACAAACGGTCTCTTTGAGAGGCGCGCGGTCTTCTACCCTACCGGGCAGGTAACCGGACGCGGCACCTTTTTTCTCTGTAATGAGGAGGATATCAATACAGCCAAGGGAATTATCATCAACTTCCAAGGACGTATACGCGTCGCTTCGGATAATAATGCCAACAGTCTGATTGAAGACGCCTCTGGGGGAGATATAAGCTCATGTCTGATTTTTTAACCTTAAAAAAAAATGCGCCCAAAACGCGTTTCTCAGCGGGCTTCACCCTGATGGAAGTTCTCATTACCCTCTTTGTCATGAGCATCGGCTTTTTAGGTTTGGCCAAACTTCAGATTGAAGGTTTACACTACGCTCATCAATCCTACCTTCGCGGCCAAGCCACCTTCTTAGCTGCCGATATTATTGACCGCATGCGTGCGAATCGAACTCTGGCCGAAAGCGATGGCGATAGCGACTTTGATTATCGCACAGACTTCACCAGCACAACACTCGAAGATATCACCTGCACCGGTGCGGTTAGCGACTGCACGCCTGCACAAACCGCCATCTTTGATCTTTTTGAGTGGAAAACCGCGCTCAATCGCGCCCTTCCCGATGGTGGCGGTGCAATCTCACGAACCACTGGAACCCAACGAAAAACATTGACCATCACGGTGCGCTGGAAGGCGGGCCGAAGCAGCGATCCAGATGATTATCAACAACTATCTGTGGTAACCGAGCTATGAAGATCTTAAAAGGCGTCTCTAGAAAACAAAAAAGAAGAGAGAAAAGCCGTGGACTCACCCTGGTGGAGTTGATGATCTCACTCACCTTAGGCTCTCTGGTTCTCTTAGGCGTGATGCAGATTTTTTTCAGCTTTAAACAGACCTACCGCATGAACGACAGCATCTCTAAGCTTCAGGAAAATGGCCGTTTTGCCAACCGCTTTATCTTTGATCTCACCCGTATGGCGGGATTCCAGGGGTGTGTCAACAGCCGTTCCAGTGAAATTACCACCATGCTCAACAGCTCTGAAACCCTCCCCTACAACTTTTTTTTAGGACTCGAAGGTTTTGAAGCCGCCGGCACTGGACCTGGAGATTACTATAACCAAGCTTCGCTCTCCCTGCCCTCCTCCAGCGCTTCAGATTGGAGCCAGACCTCAGAAGGTACACTGGCTTATCTACCCTCCTTCCTTACCAATCCTGCCATCGCCCTTCCCGGCTCAGATATTCTCGTGATTCGCGGCGCTTATGGCGATGCGGTTAATGTGAGCCAGAGCAACAGCGATACGCTTGTTTACGCTTCAGGAACCTGCGAACCGGCAAACTGTTCTGATGACTCAAACAGCTATGGTGGAATTTGCTTAGGCGATCTGGTGGTTCTATCCGACTGCCAGAAAGGGCGCTACTTTCAAGTTACCAGCATCACGCCAACCGATACCGGCTCTGACTGTAATGGGGCCGTAGAAGTAGGCTTAGGTCATAGTGATGATACCGGCTGGACACCAGGAAACAGTGATGCGCTCTGGGGAGGAGATGGCGCAGACAGCGATGAAAACTACGACACCGATGCAGAACTCTTCACCGTCAAAACCGTGATTCTCTATATCGGTCAGGGCGTTAACCAGGAGCCCTCACTCTTTCGTAAGGTGGGTACCGATGATCCCGAAGAACTGGTTGAAGGAGTGGAGAATATGCAGATTCTCTATGGTGAGGATACCGATAATGATGGTGTGGCCAACCGCTATGTCACCGCAAATACCACCGGTCTCGACTTTGACCAGGTGGTCAGCCTTCGCATCAGTCTTCTCTTACGTAGTTTGACCGATGCCAACCCGGATGTAAATACCAATACCTATCTTTTGACAGGAGAGTCAGAGGGGAGCGCTGTGACCATCGATCCCGATGATGATGAACGCATACGCCAGTTGGTGACCACCACCATCCATCTGCGTAACCGGATTTTCTAATCTTTAAAAAAGCGTCACCTTAAATATCATCTTGTATCAAATTTAGAAGACGCTATTTTTCACATTGTTCTTGGGGCTCTGCCCCAAACCCCGCCAAGGGGCGCTGCCCCCTGGACCCCCGCTGGTGGATACGATCCCCCAGACCCCCGAATAATTTTACCAGCCCTGGAGTTACAGGAGACTTCTCCATGAAAACGCATGATCATGAGCGCGGATCAGCCCTTTTAATCAGTCTGATTCTACTGATTATTGTCTCCTTGTTGGGATTGCAGAATATGAATGTCTCAATCATTGATGAGAAAATGTCTAAAAACTCCCAGGAGATCAATGTCGCCTTCCAGGATGCCGAGGCCGCGTTAAGGGCAGGAGAAAACTGGCTGGAGTCTTACGTCGGCCCGCCCACACCACCAACAGCGGTCAGCAGTTGCAGTGAAGAGGCGTCTCCCTGCAACCTCTGGAGTAAAGGCAGTCTCGATACGGATGGTAACGGCACCCTCGATTATCGAGAAAACCTCGCCAACAACAACTGGTGGGAGAGTAACGCCAGAAGTTTTGATAACCACTCCCGCGCCCGATACCTCATTGAAGAACGCACCTCAATTACAACCAACCAGTCTGTAGGCAACTCACTGGTTGTCGGTGGTGGCAACTACACCCCACAAGCCGATACAATGTACTACTACACCATCACAGCCCGTGGCTCTGGAGAGACCTCCAGCACAACGGTAGTGATTCAGTCCGTCTACGCCAAAGCATTTCAATCCGATTAACCTTTAACCAGAGAATAGGCTCGATTTCCATGTTTGTTTCCCACAAGCACATTAATCATTTGCCCCCTCTTAGAAAGCGGGCTGTTTTTCTGGCGCTCGTTCTTGCGCTTCTTACCACAAGTACAGGAACAGGCGAAGTCCTCACCTTAGAGACCAAACCGCTCTACCTGCAAACCCGCATCGATCCCAATATTTTTTTTAAACTCGATGACTCAGGCTCCATGGACTGGACTATTTTAACCACCCCATACTGGTACTACTGGACCTATTGGGATAGTAATAATCAACGTTGGGAGGATGAAGGGTTATGGTCATCCTACAACGGCTCCAGCCGCAAAGAGTACGCCTACTGGCATAATAACGCTGATAATCTCTATGGTAACAGCTATCCCGCCTGGCAAAATGAGCGTTTTGCGGTCACCCTTGACTGGCGCGTCCGCTCCGCTGACTTAAATGTGCTCTACTACAACCCAACGATCAACTATAAACCCTGGCCAGGCTTTCCTGATGCAGACTTTAATAACGTCAGAAGCAATCCACAATCAGGCCAGCCCGGCTATACTGTGAGACGTAATCTTTCAGGCTTGGCCTATGAGGTATGGAACGACGATGCCGGTTACAGCGGTAATTATCCCGACTGGACAAGTAATGTACCGAACTACACCAGCGGCGCCAATGGATTGGTGGATCTCTGGGATAGCCACACCCGCTATACGGTCAATGATGCCTTTATCCGTATCGATCAATATACCTACGATCCAGATAACACATCCATCTGCTCCTATGGTAATGGAACAAGCCGCTGCATGACACCAACAACATCCACAACCACCCGCTCAGGCGCGGATGCTGATAATCAAGGCCGAACACTGGCTGAGGCGAAACAGAATATCGCCAACTGGTATCAGTATCATCGACGCCGCTCTTTTGTGGCTAAAAATGCCATCTCCAGCGTGATCAGTTCCAATCCAGGTTATCGTTACGGTTTGAGCGTCATCAATAATTATAACAGTCTCTTTGTTGAGATGCCCGATGCGGATGTGGATAACTATACAACTCAGAATAACAATCTGATTAGTTCACTCTTCGCCTACCGCTGGCAGGCCAGAGGGACACCACTGCGCTTAGGTTTGGATCGCGCGGGGAAATATTATCAAGGTCAACTCTCAGGAAAAACCTCCCCCATACTGGAATCCTGCCAACAAAACTTTACCATCCTCTTCACCGATGGCTACTGGAATGGAGAAAATCCATCGCTCTCTCCTTCCGATCAGGATGGGGATGGATTTACCCGTACACTTGCAGATGTAGCACAAAAATATTATACCACCGACCTTTCATCAGCACTGGAGAACAACGTTCCTATATCCACATTCGATCCCGCAAACTATCAACATATGGTCACATTCGGCGTCTCTTTTGGTATCCGCGGAAACCTCACCGACAGCGATGGTGATGGCTGGCCCAATGATAGCGCTGTGGATAGAAGTTCTCCTGCTGATGGTATCCCTGATAGCAATGGCAACTGGGGCAATCCAAACAGTTGCTATGCCTGTTCTGAGAAGGTGGATGATCTCTGGCACGCCTCTTATAATGGTCGAGGTCTGTTTGTCTCCGCACAAACCCCACAAGCAGTGCTCTCCGCCTTAGAAGAAGCGTTAGCCAACATCTCTGAGCGCACAAGTTCTGCCGCCAGTGCCGCGCTCAACACAGGCTCTTTGAGCAGTGATGCCCGTCTCTATCAAGCCCGTTTTTTCAGCGGTGACTGGAGCGGTACACTGCTCTCTTTTGGCCTGGATCAAGATAGCGGCAGAGTGGATAAAAACCAGATCAAGTGGAGCGCAAGAGAGAAGCTTAACGATCAAAATTATGATACGGGCAGAACAATTGTTACCTTAAATACCACTTCTAAAAAAGGAGTCCCCTTTCGCTGGCCAAGCAATGCCAATGATCCCAATGAAAATGAACTCAGTGCAGTCCAAGTAAGCGCACTCAATGATGATCCTGAAACCTCAGCAAACGATGATGACAATCTTGGCGAAGCCCGACTCAACTATCTGCGCGGCAATCGCAGCAATGAAGGTACGGGTAGTGGTCAATTTCGCATCAGAGCCACACTCTCTGGAAAAGATCCAGGGCCATTTTTAGGTGATATCATCCACTCCGATCCTGTCTATGTTGGCCCACCCAGCAACAATTATCCCAAGGGACTTTCAGGGGAAGATGGCTCCTATGATCTGTTTAAGGCCACCTACGCCAACCGTGGCGCCATGATCTATGTGGGCGCCAATGACGGCATGCTGCATGGTTTTAATGCCAATCTGATTGATCGGGATAACACCGCAGGACAGGAGAAACTGGCTTATGTACCGGCAAAGGTCTTTCCTAATTTAAGCCAACTCACCTCACCAAATTATACCCATAAATACTATGTCGATGGTAAGATCACCGTCTCCGATGCTTATGGCGCTTTTCCAAACTGTGCGGGTTCCTGTTGGCGTACAATCTTAGTGGGCAGTCTACGCAGTGGTGGCAAAGGTTTCTTCGCCCTTGATGTCACCGATCCGAATAACTTTACCGAAGATAACGCTGAGAATATTGCCCTTTGGGAGTTTACCGACAGCGAGGATAGCGGTTTAGGTTATGCCTTCAGCCAAGCCTCAATTGTGCGTTTAGCCGATGGCAACTGGGCGGCTGTTTTTGGCAATGGCTACTTAAGTGAAGGCGATGACGCTACGCTCTATGTGGTCAAACTGGATGATGGCTCACTGATTAAAAAGATCTCCACCGGAGGACAAGGGTTAGCCACACCAGCAGTGGCGGATGTGGATGGCAATGCGGTGGCCGATTATGCTTATGCCGGAGATCTTCAAGGCAATATGTGGAAATTTGATCTCTCCAGCAGTGATCCCGCCGATTGGAGTGTCGCCAATGGGGGCACAGCACTCTTTATCGCCTCAACACCTGCATCGGCAGAAACCGATTGCGGTGGATCAACCACCGAAGAGGGCGACGGCATGCACGAAGAGATTATTGATGAACGCGACGGAAATGGTAAAAACAGCTCTTCTGGCTCCTGGTCTGAAAGAGATTCCAACCAGGATTGGGGCGCACGCTTTCGTCGCCATCGCCGAAGCAGCAGTAATCGTTCTGGCTCCTGGACCTTTAACTTTGATCCCGTACCCGAAGATGGTAGTTACGATGTTTATGCATGGTGGGTCAGCAACTCCGACTATTTCGCTCGAAATGTCCCTCATGATATCTTTGTAAACGGCACACGCACCAACGTCTTCCGCAAAGATCAGAGCCGTTATGGTAACCGCTGGAATAAGCTGGTCTCTTTAGAGTTGGATCGCGGCGATGTGGTTAAAGTCAGGGTACGCAATAATAGAAACGTTGATCGCTCCCGCGTGGTGGCGGATGCGGCAAAAATCGTTCAAACGGCACGCCGGGTTGAGATTGAAGATAACAGCAATGGCTATCAACCGATTACCGTGCGCCCTGAGGTGAGCGCCCATCCCGAAGGATTGGATGGCTATATCGTCTACTTTGGTACGGGAAGGTTTTTTGCTGAGGGCGACAATCAAAACCGCTGTGTCACCACCCAATCCTTTTATGGCATCTGGGATAATGCCGCCGCTGTGGTTGATATCCGTAATGAGAGTGGTGATTATGGCACTCTGCTCAAACAGGAGGTCATCTCTGAGCAGACCAATGTCTCCTATGGAGATAACACCTTTGATGTTCGCGCCACCAGCGATAACAACATCTCCTGGTCCAATAAAAAGGGCTGGTATATCGATTTTGTTAATCCCAACGATGGATTTAACCACGGTGAGAAAATTTTCAACAATCCTGTTTTAGTCAATGGCCGCGTGATCTTCACCTCAGGCATTGTCTCCACCGATCCCTGCTCCACCGAAGAGGGGGGCTGGCTCTATGAGTTAAATTGGGCCAATGGTGGCCGGTTGGATAAAACCTTTGATCTGGATGAAGATGATCAGTTTGATGAAAACGATAAAATGCTCATCGATGGAAACCGCGTAGGCGTCAGTGGTAAGCGCAGCACCGTAGGCATACCCACAGCCCCAGCACTGCTCACCAACCCTGAAAAAGATATGGCTTATAAATATGTCAGTGGATCAGCAGGCGGTGTTCCTGAGAAAACATCCAACTACATGCCCACCGTCACCACCACAGGTGGTGGCCGCCAATCCTGGCGCCAACTGTTCAGTCAATAAAAGGAGCGACCGATGGTGAATTTTTTAAAAAACCTCTTGCTGCTACTGATCATCACGCCTCTTATGACCAGCAAAGCCTGGAGTGGTGATCTGCTCACGGGAGATATCTTTGATATCTCCCATAACCGACAGAAAATCGAGATACGGTTAGATGATCAACAGGGCGAAGCCGCTTATAAGCAGTATACATTAGGACAGTGGTTTAATGTGCGTAATCTTAGAGGCTTTCCCCATGGAAGAGAGGACCTGGCCAAGGGAATGAAGGTTCAATTCCGTTTTAGAACCTCACAATTCAGCCGTTTACCTGAGCTCACCGATATGATCATCCTTCAATTTACTCAAACCAAACGGCCCGACTCATGAAAATAGAGCCCTCCCCTAAAAGAGCCCACTTATTAGGCTTCACGCTCATTGAACTGATGATCGTTGTCGCCATCATTGGTATTCTGGCGACCATCGCCTACCCCTCCTACACCGCCTATATTGATCGCACCCGCAGGACCGATGCACAAACCGCGCTATTAGGATTTGCCCACGCCATGGAACGCCACTATACTGCGAACAATACCTATGAAGGGGCGGCGACGGATGATGCGGATACCGGATCACCCTCAATTTATGCCACCCAGGCGCCAGTGGATAGCACAACAAAATACTATAACCTCACCATTGAAGAGGCGAGTAATTCAGGCTTTCTACTCCGCGCCACCCCCATTGATACAGAGAGCGGATCGATTGCAGGTTTTCTGGAACTGGATCATACCGGTTCACGCTGGTGGGATGCGAACGAGAACAGTACAATCGATAGCGATGAGAACAGTTGGTAGCCTCTCAAGGAAAAAAATGGACACATTAAAAAAACTTTTCGAACATCCCGACTTTCCCCGAAAACAGCGCCTGGAGACGCTTACACTTTACCGATCAACAGGTGATCTTAAAAGAGAAAGAGGAACTCAGTGAAGCGATGTATTATATCGTCTCTGGTGAAGCGCGCATCAGTGTGCGCATCAAACTGGAAGAGGATCAGGGCAGTATGCAGCCAGGGTAACAGATTCTAGTTGACAAAAAAGATGTTGATCTTGCTAACCTGTTTTTCTCTTATAATCTGCCACATTCGGTTTCAGATTGCCCTCAAAGCCCGTAGCATTCAAAACCGTTCAAAGGTCTCATCGTCACTGCGATCAAGGTGCGCAATAGCAGCAGGTGAGCCGTTATGGCCACGTTGTCGCACGCCTGATGGTTGAGGCGCGGGCAGTTGTAAAGAGGATTGTGATGCCGGCGGTGTCGGCCTTCTGGGGTTGGATGAGGAATGACCACCACTGCCCAGATTGAACTCTGCAACAGAATTCTGAAGATCAAGGGCTTGTTCATTCAACTGACCGGCGGTTGCTGCCATCTCTTCAGAGGCCCCCGCATTGGACTGAAAGGTCTCATCCAACTGAGACAGCGCCTGATTAATCTGATCCGCCCCTTGATTCTGCTCCGTACTTGAAGCAGAAACTTCCTGCACAAGTTCGGCGTTTTTTTTGATGTCTGGCACCAGTTGATTGATCTGGCGCACTTCTAAGTGCACCATAAAGCGTTTTTAATCCAAAAGATCTTCCATGGTCTAAACAGCGTAAAAAAGGAAAGCTTAAGTGTTTGCCATTCTCCACGGATATCTCCTCGAAGGCTCTGGTAGCAATCTCTGGACACGCGCCATGTTGCGTGCCCTCTGCCAACGTGGAGAGACCGTCCATCTGCTCTGCCAAGACCCCACACCAGAGCACTACCACTTTGTTGCATCGGCTTATCTGCACCACCCCAATGGAGATATGGAGAAACAGTTCTCTAAAGAGATCCCTTTTCCTGGCCGCGTGATTCTTCACCGCCCCATCTTAAATGATCTTCTCCCTGTATTTGTTCGTGATCACTATCCCCACTTCTCTCGTGTCGAGCCTATGGTCGATCTGGATGATACTGAAATTGAAGATTATCTCAGCAGAAATCTCGCCGCACTTAAAAATATTCACCAAAAATGGCACTTAAAAGCCCTGCACGCAAACCATCTGGTGCTGACCTGTGTTGTGGCACAACGTTTTTATCAATACAGCGGTGTACCCTATACCGCCATGCCCCATGGCAGTGATATTGAATATGGCACCAAAAAAGATCCCCGCCTCCATAAAATGGCCAGAGATGTGCTCAACCAAGCAGGAAGTGTGATTGTCAGTGGTGATGAAATCAAAACACGCATCATTGAGCAGTTTCCTGAACTGCCAACCATTGATAAAAAAATTACCATTCTGCCTCTAGGGGTCAACACCCAGCAGTTTCAACAGATTCCAAAAGATCAACGCGCTCAACAGATCGATCAACTTCTGATACAGGCTCAAGAACTTCCCCGCCGCCAAAAATCATCACCACTCAATCGATTGTTTCACAATCAAGAACCCAATCAGGAAAAGTGGATCAAAGAAGCCACGCCACGCCTCACCAACAGCAACAGCAAACGTCCAGATTTAGATTTAGAAGATAAATTAAAAATCATCGATTGGCAGAATGATCCCATAGCACTCTTCGTTGGCCGCCTCATTGCTGCAAAGGGACTTCTCTCCATCTTAGCCGCACTCCCCGATGTTTTCTCTCGCCATCCCAACCTCAAGCTCATTATCGTAGGCCATGGCCCTCTGCGAGATATGGCTGAACATTTTATCCAAGCCTTAAAACAGGGCGATGAACGATGGCTTAAAGCACTCATTCAATGGGGCAGTGTGCTGGAGAATCCCGTCGCCCACGTTAAACCTGTCGCGCATTTTTTCTCAGCACTACAAAAAGAGAACCAGTGGGATAACTATCTACAAACCGCACAACAGCACCTCTCTCCCCAACAGGTTATCTTTACCGGATATCTCACCCACCGCGAACTCTGTCATCTCTTCGCCTGCGCCGATGTCGCGCTTTTTCCTTCCATGGTCGCTGAATCCGGCCCACTGGTCTTCTTAGAAGCCTTAGCCTCTGGCTGCTTTCCTTTAGGTACTGACTTTGCGGGCATGAAAGCCAGCATTGATGCCCTAAGCCAAACCATCCCGAAAACAAGCTGTGATCAGATGCGCTTAAATCCCACCCCACAACACACCATTGAGGAGATCCGCCAAAAACTCCCTCAAGCGCTAGAGCAGACCACATCACACGCGGAAGCACTGCGCGCTTTTATCCTCAAAAATCACGACTGGCAAAGCGTAGCCAAACAGCTCACTAATATCCTTAATCAATTGAATAAATAGCTTTTTTAACAAACCAACCCTCATCAAAAACAAAAAAATCTCCCGCACAATTATTTCTGTTGACACCTACCGCCCATATCCCTATAATCCCCTTCATCAGACAAAAAGCCTCCTCTTATTTAAGCCATTCTCTTAAAATAAGTGATAGGATCGATCGGGTGATTTGGGGTGTGTGGTCTGGATTTTTATTTTATTTTTAGCGCCCGTAGCTCAGCCCGGATAGAGCAACTGGCTACGAACCAGTAGGTCGGAGGTTCGAATCCTTCCGGGCGCGCCATCTTATTTTAGAAAAAATATTTTATACGTTTTAAGCGAATCTGTTTTCAGATTCGCTTTTTTTATGCGCTCTCCATGATTTCTAAAAAAACATTGATGTTATTTACATTATAATAACAATATAACTCACAATTACCAACTCAACACAAAACTTGACCACTAACTATTCACTGATCAAAATAATCAC
>JBQGBW010000072.1:0-21066 GCA_052043475.1 Magnetococcales bacterium HHB-1 | reverse complement strand
CTGGCGTGTATAATCCGGGAATTGGTGCGAAAGTCTATAAAGGTGGTCGGGTTGACCGTTTTAAACTTTTTTGCCGCTTAATGAAGATAATGACTTTTTAAAAAACGCTGTAAGGAGCACAAATATGGCTGTATCTTTAAAGAAGGGTGGTAATGTCTCGCTCACCAAAGAGGCGCCAGGACTCAAGCAGATCAATATTGGCTTAGGCTGGGATCTGCGTATGACCGATGGCCGAGATTTTGATCTGGATGCGAGCGTTTTTATCGTTGGTGATAACGGTAAGGTTCTCTCTGACGCGCATTTTATCTTCTACAATAATGCCACTTCCCCTTGTGGTGCTGTGGAGCATACCGGAGATAACCGTTCCGGTGAGGGAGAGGGCGATGATGAGATGATCAAAGTCAATCTGGAAGGCGTACCTCCTGAGGTTAAAAAGATGGTTGTTGCGGTGACCATTCACGATGCAGAGAATCAGGGGCAGAACTTTGGTCAGGTCTCTAACGCCTTCATCCGGGTGGTGAACCAGGAGGGGGAGAAAGAGATTGCTCGTTATGATCTCTCCGAGGATGCCAGTACAGAGACTGCCATGGTCTTTGGTGAGGTTTATCGCCACAATAACGATTGGAAATTTAAAGCGGTCGGGCAAGGTTTTTCTGGTGGGTTGCGGCCTTTGGCTCTGGCGCATGGCGTGGATGTCTGATTAAATCCGTTTGGAGCAGGGTTTAAATAGAGACCTTGCTCTTTTTATGTTTTTGGGGAGATATTTAAGTGGCCGTCAGCTTGGTTAAGGGCCAGAAAATTTCACTGGCAAAAGATTCAGGGCCTCAGCTAAAACTGGTTATTATGGGACTGGGTTGGGATCCTGTGGAAAGTAAAGGCTTTTTTGGTCTGTTTGGTGGATCAAAGGAGATCGATCTGGATGCGTCCTGTGTCTTTTTCAGTGCGGAAGGTGAGGTGTTGGATGCGGTATGGTATCAACAACTCATGAGTCAGGATGGGAGTGTTAAGCATACCGGAGATAATCGGACCGGGGATGGCGAAGGGGATGATGAACAGATCATTGTCGATCTCTCTAACGTGCCTCCTCAGGTAAAAACATTGATGTTTGTGGTGAGCAGTTACTCAGGGCAAACGTTCAATGAGATTGCTAACGCCTCTGTCCGTCTATTGGATGCGGTTGGTGAGGAGGAGGTGGCACACTATAACCTGACCTGTCAGGGAGAGCATACCGCTTTGGTCATGTGTAAGATCTATCGCCACCAGAACAGTTGGAAACTGCACGCCATTGGTGAGCCCGCCTATGGGCAGAGTGTAACCGATCTGGCGCAGGCGATGCGCCCTTTTCTCTAGAATTCTATTGAGGTAAATCAATGTCTTTCTCTTTTGATAAAATGAAATCGTGGATCGATGAACAGGCTGGTTCATTGCAAGACTCCATTAAACGTTACCAGAACCAGGATTTTCTTGATGGTGTTGTTGCCGGATGTGCTCTGGTGGCGGCGGCGGATGGTGAGATTAATGCCACGGAAAAACAGAAGATGGTGGGGTTTATTCAGCGCAGTCAGGAGTTGAAGGTTTTTGATATCGCGGATGTGATCAAAAGCTTTAACCGCATCAGTGAATCTTTTGAATTTGACTACCAGATCGGTAAAGCAGAAGCCTTCAAAGCGATTGGTAAAATGCGTGGTGATACCGAAGCAGCGCGGCTTTTGGTCAGGGTCTGTTGTGCAATCGGCATGGCGGATGGCGAATTTGATGATGCTGAAAAAGGGATTATCACGGAAGTCTGCCAGGAGCTTACTTTAGATCCCTCCGAATTTTTCTAAAGTTTTCGGTTTTAGATTAAAAGAGGGGTCTCCTCTCTTTTAATCTCGATTGCGCCGCAATCGATAAGCAAAAAGAACGCTTTTTTAAAAGAAGGTTTTTTCTTCATGCCTCTGCTCCCTTTCTCTCTATCCGGCACCATGGCGATGTATTTGACCTTGGGGGGCGTTGCTGTGGCGGTATTTATCCTTCTCTGGCCGTTCTGGAAGATTTTTACAAAAGCAGGTTTTTCCGGTTGGCTTTGTATGCTGCTACTGGTTCCTGTGGTGAATATCATCTTACTCTATGTGATCGCTTTCTCTGACTGGCCTGCACTCAAAAGAACAACTAAAAAAGATCACAGCATCAATTCGCGCCATGGATGCCCCCCTGATTAAGCTTTAAGATCACACAATATCGCATTGACTATGGAAGAATCTTTTCATTTTGCCCTGCCTTGGGTCTTTTTTCTCCTTCCTCTCCCTCTACTGGTCTATTTTTTTCTTCCGCGCAAAGAGAATGCACTCCTTGTGCTGCGCTCGCCATTTCCCTCACCTCAAGATCTCTCTTCTGATGCAATAAAGCGGTCTGAACCATCTAAAATTACGCTTCTTTGGGCCTTTCTGACCTGGATTTTTCTTCTTTTAGCCGCCGCTCAACCAGAATATCTGGGGCCGCCAAGCTATCCGCCTACTGAGGGCCGTGATCTTATTTTAGCGGTGGATCTCTCTGAAAGTATGTTGCAAAAAGATTTCAGGCATCAAGGGCAGAGGATTACGCGGCTTGAGGCGGTAAAAAGGGTGGCGCAGGATTTTATCTTAAAAAGAGCGGGCGACCGTCTCGGTTTGATTCTTTTTGCCGATCGCGCCTACACCCAGACGCCGCTCACCTTTGATCTTCGCAGTGTGGCTGTTTTTCTTCAGCAGGCCGAGGTGGGGTTGGCGGGAAAAAGGACCGCCATCGGTGATGCCATTGCACTTTCAGTAAAACGCTTAATTGGAAGAGAAAAGCATAGTCGTGCCATTATTCTGCTCTCTGATGGGACCAATACAGCGGGTGTGGTCTCCCCTGAGCGTGCCGCAAAGCTTGCCGCCGATAAAAATATTCGCATCTATACCATCGGTGTAGGTCGTCTGTATGTTTCACGTAATTTTATGGGTTTCTCTCTTCCGACAGGGGGGGGATTGGATGAAACGATGTTGAAAAAAATTGCGGAAATTGGTCAGGGGGCTTATTTTCGCGCGGTGGATAAGGACTCTTTGAAGGAGGCTTATCGTCAGATTGATGCGTTAGAGGTGAGTGAAGATCAGCGCAAACCGTATCAGCAAAGACGTGGTGTTCATTACTATTTTCTGCTTATCTCATTGATTTTTTTCTCTCTATTTCTTGTTTTTGACTATAGAACGTATTGAGTGAACGGTCTTTTTGTGGGTGTTATTGTGTAGGTATTTTATATTTCATGGTAAACACTTCCATTATTCAACTTAATTGATTATTATTTTCGAGAATGGATTTAAGGTACTTTATGTATCAATTTATTTTATCTGGGGATTGCTTATGTTTTTAGACAATATAAAAATTAAGCCAAAGCTTATTTTTCTTTTCCTCTTTGTGGGGCTTTTTCCTCTTTTAGTGGTTGGGACGTTTAATGCTATTCAGAATAAAACGAGTTTAGAGACGGCGGCTTTTAATCAGCTTGTTGCGGTACGTGAGATAAAAAAAGCACAGATTGAGAAGTTTTTTTCTGAACGCCGTGGTGATATGGGCGTATTGGTTGAAACGGTGACCGCACTGCGCCGTGAGGCCGTTGACTCCTTGGATTCGGTACGGCAGATAAAAAAATCCGCCGTATTGCGTTACCTCTCAACGATTAAATCGCAGGCAGAAACATTTTCAGGAAATCCAGCCATTGTGGGTGCAATGAAAGGATTTGGTGAATATTTTAAGACATTTCAGCAAGAGAACAGCCTGGATGATGAAAAAATTAATATGATGCGGCAGTCTCTGCGCCGTTATTATGCCGAGCAGTTTTTGCCAAAATTTAAATCGGAGAATCAAGGTCGTCAGCCTGACATTGATCGTTATCTTGAACAGTTAAGCGCCACGACCGTTGCACTGCAATATCACTATATTCATAAGAATCAGAACCCCTTAGGGGAAAAACATAAGTTAAATCATGCCCAGGATCTCTCCCGTTACAGTCGGTTGCATCAAAAGATTCACCCTGTATTTAGAGACTATCTTGAGAAATTCGGCTATTACGATATCTTTCTTATCGATAATGGGGGGAAGATTGTCTACTCTGTTTTTAAAGAGGTTGACTATGCTTTGCCTCTAATGACCGGACCGCTCTCTGGAAGCAATTTTGCCTCTGCCTTTAAGAAGGCTTCTAAAGCGCGCCCAGGAGAGGTGTTTTTCGAAGATTTTAAAACCTACTGGCCCTCATATGAAGCGCCTGCCGGCTTTGTTTCGACGCCTGTTTTTGATGGGGATAAAAGGGTTGGTGTGGTTGTCTTTCAGTTCCCCATTGGCGCTTTAAATGCGATCATGACAGAGCGTGAAGGTATGGGTAAGAGTGGTGAAACCTATCTGGTGGGATCGGATAAACTGCTGCGCTCGGATACCTTTCTTGATGCCAAAAACCGTAATGTGGTGAATGCTTTTCGGGATAGCAAAAAAGGGCGTATTGATACCAGAGCGGTTCAATCGGCGCTATCTGGTCAGAGCTACTCTGATGTGATTACAGGCTATCTTGGCAAGCCGGTTGTCTCCTCCTGGACACCACTTCGTTTTGAAGGACTTAACTGGGCCATTGTTGCTGAAGTGGGGATTGAGGAGGCGTTCAGTCCTGTTGATTCTGAGACCAAAAAAGAGTTTTTTAAAACCTATAGCGAACTTTATGGTTATTATGATCTCTTTTTAATCTCCTCCGATGGTTTTGTCTTCTATTCCGCAGAACGTGAGCCTGATTATCATACCAATATGGTGGATGGTAAGTATGCCCATTCTAATTTAGGTGGGTTGGTCCGTTCGGTTTTACAAGAGAAACGGTTTGCTATCGCTGACTTTGCGCCTTATGCGCCCAGCAACAATCAACCGGCGGCGTTTATTGCACAACCTTTGGTGCATAATAATGAAGTGGAAGTGATCATTGCCCTGCAACTGCCACTCAAAGCGATCAACGATGTGATGCAGCAGCGTGAAGGGATGGGAGAGACCGGTGAGACCTATCTTATCGGCAGTGATAAGCGCATGCGCAGTGACTCTTTCTTAGATCCGGATGGTCACTCCGTGAATGCCTCTTTTGCAGGAACGGTGCAGGATAATGGCGTGGATACAGAAGGGGCCACAGAAGCTTTGGCAGGTCATGTTGGTGCAAAAGTGATCATTGATTATAATGGCAACCCGGTTTTATCCGCCTATGCACCGATTAAGGTGGATGGCTTAAATTGGGCGCTTTTGGCAGAGATTGATCAGGCTGAAGTTGAGGCACCGATCTATCATGCGATGTATATATCGGCTGGAATCGCAGGTGGGTTGGCGCTGTTCATTCTTATTTTAGCACTGTTTTTGGCCAATAATCTCTCAACACCGGTACTCTATGTCTCTGATTGTATGAATCGTTTAGCCAATACAGGCGATCTGACTTTCTCCTGCGCGTCCAATCGCCGTGATGAACTGGGCGCTTTGACGGATAATTTAATACGTATGACGCAGCGTTTGCGGGAGTCAATCTCTGCTGTTGTTTCTGAATCGGACCAGGTCTCTTCGGGAAGCCAGGAGATCTCTAGTTCGTCCTCACAACTCTCGGAAGGCGCCACCGCTCAGGCCGCCTCGGTGGAGGAGACCTCCTCAGCGATGGAGGAGATGACGGCAAATATTCAGCATAATACAGAGAATGCGATTGCGACAGAGAACATTGCCATTAAAGCGGCTGAGGATGCCAAGGAGAGCGGTGAAGCGGTGACCAAAGCGGTCGCCTCAATGAAAGAGATTGCTGAGAAAATCTCGATTATTGGTGACATTGCCCGTCAAACCAATCTTTTGGCACTCAATGCCGCCATTGAGGCGGCGCGTGCAGGAGAGCACGGTAAAGGCTTTGCTGTGGTGGCCGCTGAAGTACGTAAGCTAGCAGAGCGAAGCCAGGCGGCGGCAGGAGAGATTGGTCACCTCTCTGACTCCAGTAAAGAAGTAGCCGAACGTGCCGGTACGATGTTAACCGCACTGGTGCCTGAAATTCAGAAAACGGCTGAACTGATTCAGGAGATTACCGCATCCAGCCGTGAACAGAATCAAGGTGCAGAGCAGATCAACAGTGCGATTCAGCAGCTTGATGGTGTGATCCAACAGAATGCGGGCGCTTCAGAAGAGATGGCGGCCACCGCCGAGGAACTTTCAGGGCAGGCGCAAAGACTGCGTGAAGCGATTCAGTTCTTCAAGGTTGATTCGGGTTCTTCTTCTGGTGTTTATCAGGCGGAGGCGCGTCCTGCATTGATGCCACCGGAATCCTCTTTGTAACTTTTATCGTGACATTTTTAAGTTGATGTGAAAAGAGAGAGGATTTATAAATCCTCTCTCTTTTTTTAGCTTATCAAACCATTATTTCTTAGTTTTTCAAAGAGTGCGGAGCGGGTGATTGGTTTGGTGAGATAATCGGTGCATCCTCCGCGATAGTAGGCTTCGATCACATCTTTGGCGGAATCTAAAGCGGTGACCATAATGATGGCGGTTTCACGAAGGGTTTGTGAAGGGTGCTCTTTTTCGATACGACGAATCTCTTTGAGTGCCTCTTGGCCGTTCATTTCAGGCATCATAATATCAAGAAGAATGAGATCGTAGGGGATGCCCTCTTCTAGCTCCAGTTGAAATACTTCAACGGCTTCTAAGCCATCGACAACCAGATCGATATCGCCTAAATCTTCAAGATATTTTTTCAGTAACAGGCGGTTGTTCAGTTCATCGTCCGCGACAAGAATGCGTAGGTTGTTGAAGGTGGTTGTGAGTATTTCTTGGATTTCGGGTTGCTCTTTTCTTTTTTTTGTGGCCTTTTTAGGAGCTTTTTTAGATGCTTTCTTCTTGCGATCCAGAGATTCGATATTTAAGTGGGAGAGTTCATCTTCGATAAAGAGAAACTCTTCTTGGATCTCCTCTTGATCTTTTTTGGTGGCGAGTAGAATCTCCCAATCAAGATAGCAGATCTCTGGATTGAATGTCTCTAAGGAGGGGAGGGCTTGATCATTGTATGCGATCTGACATTTTCCAAATGATTCTAAGGCTTGAATATAGGCGCCAGGATCAATGGCGCTATTGAAGATAGTTTCCTCTTTGTTGAATCCAAAAGAGATTTTAAATCTATTTTTAGCGTATTTTTTACTCTTTTTGCTCTTTTTACTCTTTTTCTCTTTTGGCCAAGAGTGCGCCTGGTCGAGAGGTGCCCAGGCGCGGAAGGTCGCTTTGATCTCCTGGGCTTTTTTAATGGATTCATCTTCGTCTTCATCAAGCAGTGCACTGAGCACATCTTTGCCTTGCAGCGTGAGGGTGATCATCTCTTCAGAGAGTTTGAGTTGGCTTGTTTGTACAAGGTTATAGGCGTCTTCCATGGCATGGGCGAGATCCACCATGGCGGAGAAGCCATACATATGTGCAACGCCTTTTACGGTATGGATATGGCGGAAGATGGCGCTGATGGGCTCCTGGCTGCATTGATCGCCCTCGATCAGCAGGAGAACCTGTTCTAAATTATCCAGGTTTTCCCGAATATCCATATGGGCCTGTTCCAGAGCTTCTGGGGAGATAAGGTGTGAAAGATCGGTAGCCATGTTATTACTCTCTGGAAGAAGGTGATCTTAAGCGGTTAAGCGCTCTTTTAAGGAGTTGATCTGTTTGCGCTCTTTTCGTCCCATAAAAGTCCAGTAGAGCAGGGGGACAAGAAAGAGGGTCAGTAGGGTTGAGAATCCCAATCCCCAGACAATAGCGGTGGCGACGGGGCCCCAGAGCAGAGAGTGTCCTGCCAAGCCTGTAGCCAGAGAGAAGAGGCCGGCCATTGTGGTGAGGGTGGTGATAAAGATGGGTACAACCCGGCGGCGTGCGGCATAGATAATCGCGGTTAAGGTGCGCATGCCACGATTTTTACGGCTGTTTGCCGCCGATATCAGCACAATGCATGCGTTGACAGCGATTCCTGAGAGCGCCACAACCCCATAGAGGGTGTAGAGGCTTAAAGGGTGTTTGGTGATCAGCAGTCCAAAGACCACGCCTGTGAATGCCATTGGCACGGTGGTGAGGATCATGAAGGGTTGCCAGTAGCTTTTAAACTGGGTTCCTAAGATCATATACATCAGACCGATGCCGAAGAGAAACAGTACGGCGATGGCATCCATGCTCTCATTGATATCATCTAAGATACCAGAAAAATCGAGGCTCACGCCTGGGTATTGATGTTGGATTTTCTGCCAGTGCACTTTAATTTTATCATTGGCGCTTTTGGTATCCAAAAGTTTTTTATCTAAATTGGCGGAGAGGGTGACGGTTCGACGGAAATTATGGTGACGGATGGTATCCATACCGCGTTGGACCTGGCTTTCTACCAGATGTCTTAAAGGGATGGTGGTACCATTAGATAGGGCGATGGGGGTACGGAGAAATCCTTCCAGATCCTGATTGGGATCGATATCTGCCAGAATGCGTACTTCAACCTTCTCACCTTGATGTTGAAAGTGGGCTTTGACCTCACCATCGGCGAGCAGTTGCATGGTGCGGATGACCTCTCTTGCAGAGATTCCTGTGTGGTGGAGTGGATCATTATTGAGTTTTAGAGAGAGCGTTTTGGGACCGGGAAGATAGTCATCTTCAATATCCGTGATGGGTTTTAAGGTGTATAGATAATCTTTTAAGGCGTGTGTTGCTTTAAGAATCTGAGGGTAGGATTCGCCGCGGATTTTAATGCTGATCGGTTTTGTGGTGGGAGGACCGCCGGAGAGTTCTAAGAAGGTGACCGACTCAGGTCCCGCGATGGTGGTGATCTCATGACGCATGGCATTGATGATCTTTTTGGTATCACGCCGATGGGGGTTATTGACATCAATACTGACTAGAATCTGTCCGTAGCGCTCTCCGTAGTAGAGTTCTGTCTCTGTGATCATGTAGCCCGCATAGGAGACCACGGCGCGCGCCTCTTTGGGTTGGAGTTTTTTTTCTGCTTTAAGCGCGATCTGTTCGGTGACCCGGATGGTCTCATTCAGGTCGCTGCTGGGGGGCATTTTTACATTGATATAAAATACGGGGAGTGGATCGTGGGCAAAGAAGTCCACTTTAACCATGCCTTTGGTGATGGCGGATACCGCCACGGTGAAGGGGATGAGGGCGAGAAAAAGAAAGGTGCGGGGGCGGCGCAGGACAAAGAGCAGTGTTTTTGTGTAGCGGATGCGGATCGCATTGAGAAATCGGGTTCGCCAATGGCTGCGTAGCCGCTGTTTTTTAGGGAAGCGCATTGCCGCCATATGGGAGGGAAGCATCCAGAAGGCTTCAACCAGGCTTAAGAGCAGTGCCAATGAGACCACAAGAGGAATGATCCGCATAAACTTTCCCAGAATCCCAGGCAGGAGCATCAGGGGAAGAAAGGCGGCGATGGTGGTGAGTACCGATGCGGTGACCGGCGAGAAGACCTCTTTGAGCGCTTCAAGTCCTGCATCTAAGGGTTCGAGTCCACGTTGGATATAGAGATAGATCGATTCGACCACCACCACCGCATCATCGACCAGCATACCTAAAGCGATGACAATTCCTAAAAGAACCATCACATTAAGGGAGCCATCCAGGCTATGAATGATGCCAAATGTTCCCGCCAGCGTAAATGGGATGCCTAAGCCAATAAGGATGGCGACGCGGCCACCGAGAAAAAACCAGGTGGTAAGAAAGACCAGAAAGAGTCCTAACAGGGCGTTATGTTCCATCACACGCAGAGCGCTGCGGACGGTGGGGGTAGTATCATCCGCGAGGATTACCTCAACGCCGGTATGCGTTTTCATCTTCTGGCGTTGGTCCACATCGTTCTGGATCTTTTTAACCAGATCAAGGGAGTTGATGTTGGGCCGTTTGGTGATAAAGAGCATAACGCAGGGCTTGCCATCCATTTTAACTAAGTAGGTGGCTTTTTCACGTGCTCTGGTGATGGTGGCGACATTTTTGATGGGGATATTCTCCGCCAGATGCATAATCGGCCAGTGGCGCAGGTTTTCAATCGCCTGGTGGGAGCCGGTGTGGCGTAGAAGCCAGGTTTTGTTATTGATCTCAATTTTACCCGCCGAGATGTCACGAAAACGGCTGGTGATGGTATCCGCTAGGTGGGATGGCGGAATGTTGAGGTTTGCTAGCGTTTTGGGGTTAAAGCGAATATGAAGTTCAGGATCTCTTAAGCCGATGGCCAGGGCTTTATCGATGCCTTTGATGCGAAGAATATCTTTTTGAATATGGCGGGCCTGGCGGCGAAGGTTTTCGTTATCATCCTGGCCTTTGATGATCACAATGGCCAAGGGGTAGCCATTGGCGCTGGTAATTTCGGTAACTTGGGGATCTTCGGCGGCTTTTGGTAGTTCGCGTTCTCTGTTTTTGATTTCACGGCGCAGATCTTCAACGCGCTTATTGAAGGTGAGATCATCAATATCATTGAAGCGGAGCAGAATGGTGGAACCGCCTTCGCGACTGCTGGAGGCGGCAAAGCGTACATCAGGGATCTGCTCCAGGGCTTCTTCTAAAGGGTCGGTGACCAGTTTTTCCACATCCTCAGCCGAAGCGCCTGGAAAGGGGGTGATAATTTGAATCCAGTTAAAGTTCATGTTGGGATCTTTCTGCCGGGGCAGAAGAAAGTAGGCCATAAAGCCCACCACAAGAACCAGAGCAAAGGTGAGATTGGCAAAAACGTGATTCTTGAGAAATGTCTGTAACATGGATTAATGTTGATCCGCAGTTATGGGCTTGTTAGCGGTTATCGGCCACCACTTTTTCAAAATAGGCGATGGTTTTTTTCAAGCCCTCTTCCAAGGATGTTTTTGGTGTCCAGTGCAGCGCTTTTTTAGCCAGGGAGATATCGGGCCGGCGCTGTTCGGGATCATCAATGGGCAGGGGTTTAAAAATCAGTTTTGAGCGGCTGTTGGTGAGGTCGATCACCTTTTCACCCAGTTCTTTGATGGTCATCTCATTGGGGTTGCCGAGATTCATTGGGCCGGTGATCTCATCGGGTGCGTTCATCAGGCGGATGAAGGCATCAATCATATCATCGACGTAGCAGAAAGAGCGTGTCTGATTTCCACTGCCATAGATGGTGATATCCTTCCCTTCTAAGGCTTGAATAATAAAGTTAGAGACAACGCGACCATCGTTGGGGTGCATGTTTGGGCCGTAGGTGTTAAAAATTCTCGCCACACGGATGTTGAGTTTATGCTGTCTGTGGTAGTCAAAGAAGAGGGTTTCCGCGCAGCGTTTGCCTTCATCGTAGCAGGCGCGTGGTCCAATGGGATTGACATTTCCCCAGTAGCTTTCCACCTGTGGATGGGTTACAGGATCGCCATAGACTTCACTGGTGGAGGCTTGGAAAATTTTTGCGCGGGTTCTTTTCGCCAGGCCAAGCATGTTGATGGCACCATGGACGCTGGTTTTTGTGGTTTGTACTGGATCCAGTTGATAGTGAATCGGAGAGGCCGGACAGGCTAAGTTGAAAATTTCATCCACTTCTAAGTAGAGGGGGAAGGTTATATCATGTCGGAGCAGTTCGAAGGAGGGATTTTGTAACATGTGGTAGATGTTTTTTTTGCATCCTGTGAAAAAATTATCGACGCAGATCACATCATGTTTCTGTTCGAGAAGCGTTTCGCAGAGGTGTGACCCTAAAAATCCGGCACCGCCTGTAATCAGGATGCGTTTGTTTTGGAACATTTGGATTATCCTTCAATAAAGAGCGCTTTTAATGGAGCGCTTTGGATCGATTTTGATTCCATGAAAAAAGTGGTCTGTATGGAGCCTGTTCTGGGGGTTGATTATTCGGTGGGCGTATAACGGATCTTATCGTTATGGTTTAGATTTTCCTGGCCGCGAATAATAATCTTCTCCTCTAAGTCAATATTGGTGGGATAAGCCCCCCAACCCTCCTGGGCCGCTTTGAGTGGGATAAAGTGCGCTTGATCGTTTTTAGCGATAAACAGCCCCAGATCTTTTTTGCGCTGAATAAGATACTGATCTTTGATAAAGGGGCGTTTATCCTGCCAGGTCAGAAGACCTCTGGTTCCTGGTAGAGGAGATTTTTGGGAAAATGAGAAGCGGATTGTAAGCGTTTGATTGATTGGATGGTAGGCAGGAATCAGCTGTTTTTGTGAGAGAGGATAGCGTCTGTTCTGATGAATGAAAAACCAGGCTTCGCCTTGATCGAAGGCGATTTTATCAAAGGATGAAAGTTGGGCGGAGAGGATCACGGAGGTTGGATCGGTGAGATGAAAAAGCGGGTCTCCAGGGTTGATCCAGCGGCCAAGGTTGGTTTTTCGGTGGGTGAGAAGGCCAGCGAAGGGGGCGGTTATGGTATACTCTTTGAGGCGTCTTTTGGTGGTGGCGATGCGGCTTTTCTGTTGTGTAATTTCGGCGCGAAGTGCCGCCTGCTCATAGTGGAGAATATCGAGCTTCTCTTTTGTGGCCTGGCCTTTTTTGCGCAGTTTATGGGCGCGCTTAAGTTGATTATCTGCCAGTTTAAGTTGGGCCTCAATTTTATTTAGCTGTGCGCGCTCTTGACTGAGTTTATACTGTTCATTCCAGTGATCCAGTTGCAGCAGTTTTTCGCCTTTCTGTACGGTGTGGCCACTTTCGCGAAAAATCTCTTTAACGATACCAGAGACCTGGGAGGTAACTTGGCTCTCTCTTAAAGCGATCACTTGAGCCGGTATTTCGCTCTGGCGTTGAGAGAGAAGGGTTTTTAGTGGCGCCACTGCCACGGATGTTGCGGTTTCTTCTGGTGCGGCATAGGAGGGGGAGGATAAAAAAAATGTAGCTAAAAACAGGATGGAGAGGCTCAAAAAAAAGTGCGGTATCATTTTTAAGCGGGCAGAAAGTGACTGGGTTGAGGAAAAAAATGCCGGTTTTATGTAATCGATATTTTTAAAATGATTATAGAGAACAGCCACCCTGCTCTCAAGAATAGAACACTATAGACCAAGTGCGCCATTAATGCTACTGCTAAATAGCGCATGCTAAGAAGAAAAAAGATCGGATTGGCATGAGAATTGGTTGAATGAAAGGGGGTATAGAAGAATTTTTTTTTGTTTTTGTTGTCTAAAGGTGTATCCTGAAATCCGGTGGCGCCTGTGGAGCTGTTCGCTTTATCTGGTGTTCAATCATTTAGATCTTGATTGGGTTTTGAGCCGTGATGCGATCTTGGGTAGGTTAAAATAATGACATTTTTTTGTCGAACGCCTTTTCGATATTGGTTCATTTCTCTTATGTTGCCAGTGCTTTTGGCAGGATGCGCAACCCGTCTGCCCACAGATCTCCTCAATGCCTGTACCATATTCCGTGAGAAACCGGAGTGGTTTCCTGCGGTCCGCGCCACGGAAAAAAAGTGGCGGGTACCCATTTCGCTTCAGCTTGCGATCATCTATCAAGAGTCCCGTTTCAGACAGGATGCGAAACCGCCGCGTTGGCGGCTTTTGGGGTTTATTCCCTGGAAGAGAGCTTCTTCCGCTTTTGGTTATTCGCAGGCGCTCGATGCCACCTGGGATTGGTATAAAAAATCAACCGGACGCCATAATGCGGAGAGGGATCGGTTCGATGATGCGGTGGATTTTATCGGCTGGTATCTTCATGTCAGCCATAAACAGCTAAAGATTTCCAAGACCGATGGTTATCGGCAATATCTGGCTTATCATGAAGGCCAGGGAGGCTATCGGCGCAAAACCTATCTGAAGAAAAAATGGCTGATGCGTATTGCTAAAAAGGTGGCAAGGATACAGAGGCAGTATCATGTTCAGTTGAAGGGGTGCCAAAGTCAATTTGAGTCAGAACGCTCAATCTGGCCTTTTTTCTAAACATAAGGTTTGTTAAGCGGTCATCTGGTTTGTTACATTAATTTTGATAGAAAAATAATCAATAAGATGCGAATAAGGTAGAGTTGACAGCACAATCGGGACTTTTAGAGGGGGGGAAGTCCCTGATATTAAAGACTGTCAACTCTTTTTCGAATAGCACGCAAAGGATGATTCTCCTTATTCTCTCTATTCGTAAAGATGGATTAACTTCAATTTCATAAAATTTCTCCATCTCTTTTTAAGGATACGGTGCTCTTCTTTTAAAAACAAATTTATTTTTGAAATGGGGGATATTCAAAAGTTTGTTTTTTCTGGCTAAAAGATATATCGTGCTTTAAACGATAACGAAAATAGCTTGTTTAAGAAGCGCGATAGCAAAATAACGGCAAAATTAACCATGGCAAGTGATCTGGATAAATTTGATCTCAACCTGCTGGTGGCGTTTGAAGCGCTGATGACAGAACAGAGTGTGACTCGGGCGGGGCGGGTACTCGGTATAACGCAGGCCGCCATGAGCAATACGCTGCGACGACTGCGTAGCGCATTTAACGATCCTTTGTTTGTCAAAGATGGCGCACGCATGGAACCGACATCCAGAGCGCTGGAGATGGCGGAGTCTGTGGGCAGTGCGCTGCACTATGCACGACAGGTCGTGCGTATGGAGCAGTTCGATCCCACCCAGACCCAATATACATTCCACTTAGGCATGGTAGACTATGCAGGTGCGTTGCTTCTGCCTAAACTTTTGGATTATCTGACGCGGTATGCACCAGGAATTACGCTCCATATCCACGATATCGGTGGCGATGATGATCTGGCCCCTTTAGAAGGCGGCGCGGTCGATCTGGTGTTAAGCCGTTTTCAATGGGTTCCCTCTAAAATTTATATCCATCGCTTTATGGATATGATCTACGCCTGTCTGCACCGTAAAGGACATCCCTTGATTAATGATGGCGAACTCACCTTAAGCAACTTTATTAAGGGACGTTTTATTCACTACTATCCTCAAGGAATGAATACAACGGTGATCGATGAAATGTTGGGGGAACTTGGCCACGAACGGCGTATTGTGGCGCGCATGGATAACCTGACACTCATTCCTGGCGTTTTGGCTTCAAGTGATTATCTGGCGATTATGCCCCATTTGACAGCAGAATACTTTTTGACCTACGTGAATAGTTTAACCCTCTCTCAAATTCCTCTCCACGATATCTCTCCACTGCGCATCGCCATGGGTTGGCATCCGCGTACCGATAAGAGCCTTCCTCATATCTGGTTGCGTGATACTGTGGCCCATATCTTAAGTCACACCTATATGATGTAACCTTTTTGATATGAAGAAAAATAGAGATAGAGGCGCTTCGGTTCAAGGGCGCATTGTGGTTTTAACCGGAGAGGGGAAGGGGAAGTCCTCCAGCGCCTTTGGTATGATGCTGCGCGCTTGTGGATGGCAGATCCCTGTCTGTGTGATTCAGTTTATTAAAGGTGACTGGAAGACCGGAGAGGAGCGCGCGGCGCAAAACCTGCCAGGCATTGACTGGTATGCATTAGGGGATGGCTTTACCTGGAAGTCAGAAGATCTGGAGCGAGATAAAAAAACAACGCGCGATATCTGGCAGTTTGCTAAAGATAAAATGGTTTCTAATGATTATGGTTTGGTCATCCTTGATGAGATCAACTATGTTCTTGGTTTGGGCTGGCTCGACTCTGAAGAGGTGGCCTCCTTTATTCAGCAGCAGAAACCATCCGCATGCCATCTGATTTTAACAGGGCGTGATGCCCCCGAAGCGGTGATCTCCGTTGCCGATACGGTGAGCCAAATTGATGTGGTCAAACACGGCTTTAAACAGGGTATGAAAGCCTGTCGTGGTATTGAGTTTTAACTGTTTTTAATCATGCTGGAATCATGTTTCGTCCATTTTTTAACAGCGTACTTGTTTGTATTGGTCTCTCTTTTCTCTCCTGGTCACCGGTTCAGGCGGAGGAGAGCGCCTATTTTGCTGGTGGCTGTTTCTGGTGCGTAGAGCATCTCTTTGATACCATTGATGGGGTCATCTCAACGACATCAGGCTATATGGGAGGAGAGACTGAAAATCCAACCTATAAGATGGTCTCTTCTGGAAAAACAGGCCATACTGAGGCGGTAAAGGTTGTGTTCGATCCTTCACGGGTCTCTTATGCTGAGCTTTTAAAAAGTTTCTGGATCAATATTGATCCCACAACAAAAAACAGACAGTTTTGTGATCGAGGAAGCCAATACCGCGCGGGAATTTTTTATCAGAACGATTCACAAGCCGCTTTGGCCCGTATCTCGAAAAAAAATCTGGCGAGAACAAAACCTTTTGTTGAATCGATCCATACGGAAATTTTGCCCGCCCCTGTTTTTTATCCCGCTGAACCGTATCATCAGGATTATCATCATAAAAATCCAATCCGTTACCGCTTCTACCGCTACAATTGTGGGCGCCAGCAGCGTTTGAAAACGCTGTGGCAAGGCTATGATGCGACCAGGCTCCTTGAGGGGATAAAACCATGAAACGACGGCTCTTTTTATTGCGTAGCTTAAGCCTGATTGGAACCTGTAAAATATCCTGGCTTTTTGCCAGTGAGCAACAGCGCCCAATTAAAAAAATTGTTAAAAGTGAAGCGGAGTGGAGCGCAACGCTTACGCCAGCGCAGTACCATATTCTACGTGAGCAGGGTACGGAGCCCCCGTTTTCCAGCCCATTGGATCAGGAGAAACGTGAAGGGGTTTATCTCTGTGCCGGGTGTCAGTTGGCGTTATTTACTTCAGAGATGAAGTATGATAGCGGTACGGGTTGGCCTAGTTTTTATACTGCACTGCCCGGCAGGGTTGGCACCATGATCGATTTTAAGCTGATATTTCCACGTACAGAGTACCACTGCATCCGTTGTGGTGGCCATCAGGGCCATGTTTTTGACGATGGTCCACCACCTACGAAAAAACGCTATTGTAATAATGGATTGGCGCTCAAATTCAACCCCAAAGATGTTTAGTGCCCCCCTTTTTAAGTATCCTTTAATTTAGAAGAGCACAGGCCCCCAAAAGATAAAGAACATTGTTGCAGCAACAGCCAAAGCAACGATTAAGCCACCAAAAAAGAGCGGCTTAATCCACTGTTGCCACGATGGCAGAGGGATTTTATCTTTTTTATGTCGCCATATGAACCATAGGATCGCTAGAGCGATACCGGCCAGAAAGCCGCTGCCGGTGAAGATGATCATAATCACCATAAGAAGTTCTTCGGCATAAACGGCGTGCATAAATTCTACTCCTCTTTATGTTTCTGTGGTGTAGGTGGCGGTTACGGTGAGTTCCCCAAAACGTTCCAAGCGGCTGATCAGTTTAAAAATGACATTATAGGCAGCTTGGACATCTTCTTCTTGTTGTTCGCGTGTTGCGGCCAACTCCTTCTCCAGCTTTTGTGCTGCCCATTGAGACATATTATTAAATACCGATTGCCAGATCATGGTGCGGTGGGATTGGGGTATGCCTTTAAGAGCGACCAAGAGCAGGGGTTTGGGGATCTTCCTTAGTAGTGTGCGAAAGCCTCGATCATCAATTTTCCATGGATTGGCGGGGTGACCATTGAGAAAAACATGAAATTTATCGGCGGTGATGCTGGAATCAAACAGCGCATGCAGTTCATCTTGATCCTCTTCTGGCTTGGCCATCGATTCGGAAGGGGGAGGGGTGGGCGCCTCTTTTGAGAGTTCCACAGCGGTCACCTCTTCACTCTCCTTAAGATATTCTTCGGCGGCGAGGGGATAACTCTTTTCAGGCTCTTTATCCAGGGGAAGATGGGGCTGTTTTTTTGCGCGTACCTGGCTGTCGTGGGCTTCTAGAAACTCAAAGAGATGTGGTGTGGCTTCACGGGCGATCTCAGGAAAACCTAAGCGAAATGCATTGAGTTCCGCCATAAGTTCTTCGGGGGTGGTGAGAAATCCAATCAGATCTTTTGGGCACTGTGTTTTGACTTCTAAAATATTAGGGTAGAGGAGATTTGTTGCTCTGAGCAGTTCACGGCGGATACGGCCTTCATGGCGGCGGCGGATATGTTCTAGCCAGTGATGGCCAAACTGCGCATAAATCAGGTGGCCGATGCCGTGGGCGAGAACGATTGCTTTACGAAAAGGGTGTCCGGCGGCAATATCTTCTCTTAAGAAAAGGCCGTGGGCAAAGGTGATGGAGAAGGTCTGCTTGAGATCTGGATGGAGAAAGGGATGGCGACGGATATAGGGGAGGGTATGTTCACGGTAGCGTAGGCGCATCTCCTGGATATAGCCGCCGATACCATTGGGAAGCAGATGTTGTCGCTCCTCCATCCAGTAGTGTAGAGGTGTCTGTTTTTGGGAGACCAAAGCAATGGCGCGCTCTCTTTGGGCGGTAAAGAGCATACGGCCTAAACCGGGGGGGGCTTGTTGGCCAAGTTCGGACTCATCGAGTATCTTATTGAGTTGATGGAAAAAGCGTTGTTGTGCTCCAGCGACCTGCTCTAAAGGGGGAAGGCTTCGGCGCTTAAATTGTTCGCGTAGAGGTGTGGCAAAGGATCTGTTGGTCTGGTTTAAGATTTTATCTTTCAGTGATGGTGAGAGACCAAAACAGAGTGCGGCCTGCCGTTCTAAGGAGAGCGGTTTCAGGGCTTCTTGCAGTTGATCAGGGAGAAGGGCGTCGATGATGCGTTCAAAGGAGGTTATGGCGGTATCTTCGGTCATAGCCCTTTCCTTTTGAGGAAGAAGTCTCTACTTTTAAAGTTTAGGGTAGGATTATCGATTCTGTAAAGCATTTTTATAATGTTTAAAAGGTCGCCTGTTTTAAGCGTATCCTAAAAGATATGCAATTTTTGGGCTACTTTTGTTGGATTCAACAGTATTCACTGCTGTCTCTTTAAATGAACTAAAAAAGGATTGGGGTTATGGATGGTGAGCGCAATGCATCGGTGGTGCCACGAAATGCACAAGGGTTAAGGGATTGGGATGCGCTCTATCAAAAAGAGCCGGTGGAGACCATGCCCTGGTATTGTGAGGATCTGGATGCGGATATGGCGTGGGCTCTGGAGCGCTATGCGGATGAGGAGAGGGGGAAGAAACGTCTGTTAGATCTTGGTACAGGTCCGGGAACACAGAGTGCGGTGTTGGCGCGTCTGGGATATCAGGTGACGGCAACCGATATTTCACCGGCAGCGGTTTGGAAGGCGGCGCAACGCTTTGCGGATCTGGATATCAACTTTGTGGTGGATGATATCACAAAAACAGCCGAACAGGGGCCTTTTGACTGGATCGTTGACCGCGGCTGTTTTCATGTTTTGCTGCCTGAGCAGCGCAATCTCTATGTGCGCAACTGTTTTCGTCTACTGGCGCCGAAGGGGATGTTGCTTCTGAAGTGTTTCAGTGGCAATGAAACCTGGAGTGAAGGCCCTTATCGATTTTTTCCAGAAGATATTGAGCGGATCTTCTCTGGCAGTTTTCAGTGTCTTTTTTCTAGGGAGTCCTTTTTTTTAGGGACTTTAAAAGAGAATCCTAAGGCTTTGTTTTCGGTTCTGGCGAAGGGATGAGATTGCCACACGCACTGAGAGACTTAAGGCCCTCAGTGCGTGTGGTCTAGTTTAAGAGAGATGAGGAAAATTCTAGAGCCCAAAGGCTATATATTTGTTGAGGGGGAGAAACTGGCGACTGAAGAGAAGTAATTGACGGTCTGAAACGGTTTGATCTGTTTCAATGCTTTTTTCTTTCTTCTTAAATTTTTGATAGGAGAAGGTATGGGACATTATTGACATAACAAGGCCGTATAAAGCTTTATCAATAGATTCTTGAACTTCTGGAGAAAACGAACTCCGTTCTGCTTTGAGTTTGTTAACAATCCCTTCGACTTGACTTGACTGCTCTAGGGTCATTGTCTTCTGTGCTTTTTTTGATTGTCTTGTTAACTGCCAAGCACCAATAGGCTGTTCAAGATAGAATCTCAATATTTCGTCATAGATTTTAAAGGAGACGCTCTCTTTGAAAGTTTTGTCCTGTTTGGCACGCAAGTGCAATTCAAAGAAACTATTTTTTAGTGTTCTTATAGCGTGCTCTCGAACATAGCGCAGTAGAAGTGCAACAAAAATAAGAGGAAACACGAGATAGAGGAGGGCGTAGTATGGTGTGGTGAAGAGGAGTTCATCCATTGTTTCAACTCCTTAAAGCTTTAGCGTTTGGAGATGTCTTAACGGCATGCTTGTTACACAATCGTTGTAAAGCAGAAAACATGCCTCTTTTTAAAAACAAGCTATCCGTTCTTGAGTGTTTTCTCAAGATCATTAATGTCCTTGTCCAGCTTTGTTGAACGCCAGTGATTGAGAAAACACCCTGAAAAAATAGCTATAAAAAGAATAAGAAACATATGCGCGGCCATTTGAAAAGAACGACTACCAAAGGCATCAATGGACATGGTAAATACAAGAAAGATTAGCCCAACGGCATTTGACCATTCTGTTATGGTTTTGCTTTGCATTTTGAACCATGGTTGTATTGCTTATTTTTTAGCATATAGGAATTATGTATACATATAAGATATCTGAATTTGTTCTTAAATGAAAGTTTTTTTCCATGCTGGTATGGAATAGTTCCTTTAGCGTCGAAAAAAAATTTTATAAAATATTGTTTCTATTAATATATGTCTGTATCAAAGTGCGCGTTTAGCTCTGTTTTCTAAATTTTTATAGCGCTGTTTCTTATTTTCGATTTTGAGAAAGCTTCTGCAGAGTTTAAAAAAAAGAATGAAGGTGATAAGTCCAATCAAGACGGGGAATTTCCTGTCTGTGATGGGCAGAAAGTTCCAGAGGCTGTTCATAGATTGATAGATAGCGTAGATCGTTGTGGAGGCGAGAACGAAAAGACTGAACCGTACTTTTGAAAGGACTCTCATTTTCTAACCTGCCTTTTTGATAATATGGGTATCCGGTTGATGCAGGCCCTGGTTATATTTAAGATAAATGATCAATTATTTAGGGTGTTGCCATCCATCTGGATCTCCAGCAGCGTAAAGACTATCGTATGTTGGCCAACACTCAGCTTCTGTTGCCAAATTAAGAGCACGTTTAAAAGCTGGGCCACGCCAAAATCGGCGATTAAACCGAAAAGTGTATTCATTCAGGTAGGCTTGAATATGTTTCTCTTGAACACCACCTCTAAATGTACC
>JBQGBW010000071.1:0-21306 GCA_052043475.1 Magnetococcales bacterium HHB-1 | reverse complement strand
TTCACAGGTTTGACGAACCAACTCGCGGACACGCAATCCGACATCGCCTGTCAAAACCTTATAACGATATTTTGTTACCCAAACAAAATGGTACTGAATATCAAAAACTGTATGACTTCCATAGCGATAGCCCATATAGCCCTCCCCTGCCCTGAAACAAAAACATACTTATGTTCTCTATATCGGCAGATTGGTGCTAAAAGCTGACCGCCTGAAAGGCGGTGGTTTTAACCTTTTGCATGGATAATAAATTCAGCGTAGTCTATAAGCACGATGATGAGACACCGGATTAAAAAATGAGACCCCGCTCAAAATTCTCACAAAAAGGGCACATTTTTTTTAATAAACATCGAAAAAAGCTAACGCTCCGGTTATCTTAGAAAGCGCTCTGTAAGCCGTCCTCTTTTGTAAATCGTTTCCTTCAATGGTGTGATTATGCGTACTGAATTGTGGAACCTGACAATCGTTCAAAAGATTATTCTTGGTTTCTTTATTCCCTTTTGTCTGATTATCGGCCTGGCTGTTTTTATTTTTATTGTTGAGAAAGAGGTTGATGAAGATCTACAACATGCGCAAAAAAGCCAGTTGGAATCCGCTTTGCTGGCACTCTCCATGAAAATACATGTCGTTCAGGTTCAACAATGGTTGACTGACATTTCAGCGACCCGTGCGCAGGATGGATTAAATGATGGTTTTGATGAAGCAGAGAAACATTATCAAGAATTTCTTAAAGATCTAGCCAAAATCTCTGCACTACCTCTCAACCGTACCGATGTCGCCTTTCAACAGCGCATGGAAGATCTGAAAATACGCTTTGACAACTACTATAGGGTAGGAAAAGTCATGGCTCAGGCCTATATTGATGGTGGCCCATCTGCTGGAAACAAAACCATGGCAAGCTTTGATACCCAGGCAGAAGCCTTATCTGAGCTGCTTACACCTTTTGTTGAACATCAGACCGTAGCCATTCATAGTGCTCTGGATGTCGTTGCACAGGAACTCAGTGGATTGCGACGTCACACCATAGTGATTGCTGCGGTTGCACTGATCTTTTTGCTGATTGTCGGTTATCTGATTACGCGTTCGATCACATTGACAACCCATGCATTGGCCAATCGCACACAGGATTTGAGCGATGGTGAATCAGACCTGACTTTTCGTATACCGATCCAGAATCAGGATGAAATGGGCGTTGTCGCCCGTAATGTGAATCGCTTTATGGATAAGCTTTTAACCATTCTTTGGCAGGTAAACTATCAGGTTCTTACCATCGGAGCGATCGCAGGAGAGTTTGATAAGACCAAAAATCGTATGCAATCAGGCGCAGATGAATTACAGAAACAGTCAGAAATTGCTCAAAAACAGGTCAGTGCTCTGACCCATGAATTGACTGTGATTCATCAATCGGTGCAAGGGACCCACAGTGAAACCAAAAATATGGCCAGTGCGGCTGAAGAGTTGGATCATAATATGACCACCATGGCCGCAGCCACCGAGCAGGCGTCTCTCAATGTGCATACAGTCGCTGCGGCTGCAGAACAGATGACCAGCAACATTACTGGTGTCAATCAGAGTCTGGAGCAAGTCAGCGATTCGGTTAAAATGGTTTCAGATGAAGTTGATGGACTGGTTTCATCTTTGCAGACAATCCAACAGCAGTGCGAACAAGCAACGACACAGGCATCCGTTACAGATCAAAGGGCCAGTGAGGCTAGAGAAGTGATGACACGTCTGGATGACTCAGCGCAGGAGATCGACAAAGCGGTTGATCTGATCAATACCATCGCTAACCAGACAAACATGCTGGCTCTGAATGCTTCTATTGAGGCCGCTGGAGCCGGGGAAGCAGGTAAAGGATTTTCTGTGGTAGCCAACGAAGTCAAGGAACTGGCGAATCAAACGGCAGAAGCAACTAAACTGATTCGTACAAAGGTCAGCGAAATGGTTGCCAATACAAGTAATGCCTCTGAAGCCACGCAAGAGATCTCAAAACAGGCCAATGGCATCAATCAGGTGAATCAGGAAATATCGGAATCCGTGGATGCCCAGATGGCCGCAGTCATGCAGATCTCTCAATCGATGAATGACGTAAAAACAGCAACACAGACCGTGAGTCAAAACTCTCTGGAACTTTCACATGCCGCTGAAGAGGTGGCACGCGCATCAGGAGAGGCTGATTTGGGCGTTCAGGAGATCGCACGTGGCAATCATATGGTGCAAAGTATCGGTGTGAAGGTCGCTAAAGCGGCAGAACAGGTCAATGCCCAGGCAGAGAGCATCCAGGCAGCCACACAACAGGCGAATAACTTCTCCTCACGCGTGGTGGATGAAATGAATATGGCGCTGGTCGCCGCACGACGCATGACAACCGGTATTAATCTCTCTTTTCTTGAGCTGGTCGATAGTCTGAATGATGCCAAGAGAAATCTACGCCAAACCATCGGTCGTTTTGTTATTGGTCCAGAACCTTTTGATGTGGAACACCTGATGAGCGATTATTATCAGTTTCTATTTATTCTGGAACGATCCATGGATCGCTGTGAAACCGAACAACAGATTGATAACATTGTCTTACCTACGCTCGATCAGTCTCATTTCATGAAGTGGTGGGAGCAGGAAGGTGGACAGGAGCGTTTCTCAGAGTTTGGTGGTGATATGTGTGTGTCTGTGCATCGCATTCTCCATGAAGAAGCCAAAAAAGCACTGAATCGTGCCAAAGCGTGTCATACTGAAGAAGAGCGTGGGAATCTGATGGCTTCTTTGAATATCTTTGGACGCGAACTGCGGCCAAAATTTTTTCAGAGCCTTCAGGAACTCTACACCAACGCGGCCTGTAACACATTAAATAATCGATAGTATCTTAAACAATTAATCAAACCACTTACTTATAATCCACTGAGCCACTCGATCCGCCTCCTGTAGTGGTTCTTTCAGTGGCATCAACGCCCGTTCATTCTGCTGCCACACCTGAAAAGGGGTGACATAATTTTGTTCAATCAGTTGATCCACGCCCCTTACCACACGGCTCTGTTTTTTACGTGAGAGTTGGATCAATCCCACAACAGCACCAGAGGTCAATGCTTCATAGAGCATGGAGACACTATCTTCACTCACCCAGACCCGTGCGGCACGCTGTAACTGTTCGGCCAGCCACGATTTTCCCACATCATCGGGTGCAATAAATTGAACCCTGTTCTGCTGCTTCTCAGGAATCAAACCTTTAAGATGATTCCATGTCTCCTCTGGTGTTCTTCTTGAGGAAGCCACAGTCCAGTGTGAATCATGCAGACGGGAAATAATCTGTATTACCTGCTCGCCAACTCGCGCTTGATCCCAATGATGATGTTTCGATGGCCCACCTAAAAGAATCAAGCCCCTCTTTTTATCCTTATCCTTAGAAAAGACAACCTTGTTTAACACCCCTTTTGTTAAAATTACCCGTTCACTCTCTAAAAGACCATCATGTTCAGGCACCACACAGAGATCAAACCAAGTATGGGGTAGTGAGGGTTTCATCAGCACCACACTGCGGCTTTTTGGAAACGCACGCTGCGCCTGCCAGAGCATCGCGTGGGTACGATGACCTGTGGCAATCAGAAGATCGGGCGTGACATCCTGCGATGATAACGAGAACTGCCGCCACAAACCCTGCCAGAAGATCGACCAGCCAGATAACGATTGACCATCAAACCGCTCGATCTGAAGCGCACGATACCTCTTTAGTGCACGCAACAAGCCCACCGTTTGATTTTCATGTCCTGGTTTTTGGTCTGAAAAATACCAGATAATAAGGGAATCTTTGCGCATGGCCATGATGCTATAAATGGATTAAGATAGATTGATCATAAAACCTTTATCGTGACCATTTTATCTCCGCCTGTCAACGCAAAGAGACCCCATGAGTAAACCGCCAAGCGAACTTCTCTCCAGCGAAGCCACAGAAGTAGAACAACATACTGAGATTAGTCTGCGCCCCCGCTCTTTAGAGGCGTTTATCGGGCAGGAGAAACTAAAACAAAATTTACATATCTTTTTAAACGCCACCAAAGCACGCAATGAGGCGTTGGACCATGTTTTATTGTATGGTCCACCTGGTCTTGGAAAAACCACCTTAGCTGCGGTTATTGCCACCGAATTAGGCGTTAACTTTCGATCCACATCTGGACCAGTAATTGAGAAAGCCGGCGATCTCGCTGCGATTCTCACCCACTTAAGCCCCGGTGATATTCTCTTTGTCGATGAAATCCACCGACTGAGCAACACCGTTGAGGAGATTCTCTACCCCGCCATGGAGGATTTTCAACTGGATCTTCTCATTGGTGAAGGCCCTTCGGCGCGCTCAGTTAAAATTGATCTACCCCAATTCACCCTGATTGGTGCCACCACCCGCGCGGGTCTACTTACAGGACCACTCAGGGACCGCTTTGGTATTCTTGCACCAATCTCCTTTTATGAACCACACGATCTGGCAAAAATTATTCAGCGTTCCGCCCAACTTTTAGAGATGGAGATCGATCAGGATGGTGCCATGGAGATGGCCAACCGTGCCAGGGGAACCCCTAGAATTGCCAACCGTCTCTTGCGTCGTGTACGCGACTTTGCCCAAGTGTTGGGCTCAGGAAAAATTGATCAATCCCTGACAGATAAAGCACTCGCCTCTTTAGAGGTGGATAAACAGGGGTTGGATTCTCTGGATAATCGGCTCTTAACGGTGATTATCGATAACTTTACCGGTGGTCCTGTAGGTCTAGATACCTTAGCCGCGATTGTTGGTGAGACCCGTGATAACATTGAAGATGTGGTTGAGCCCTATCTCCTGCGTCAGGGGTTGATCGAACGCACACCCCGGGGGCGTCGTGCCACCGCCAAAGCCTATCAACACCTAGGCCGCATACCTCCCCAAAGTCAGCAACCACCTTCCCCAGAATCACTCTTCAACGATTAAAAAAACATGCCTGATATTCAAAAAAACAGCGCAACCCCCTTTCAACAGATCTTTCGTATCTACTATGAAGATACCGATGCTGGCGGTATCGTCTACCACAGCAACTATCTTAAATATCTTGAGCGTACACGCACCGAATGGTTACGCAGCCACGGTTATGATCAACGTAAGCTCTCCCAAGAGGAGGGGATCCTTTTTGCGGTCTCGCGCATGTCAATCCAATTCCATGCCCCAGCCCAGATGGATGACCAGATCCAGGTGACTGCAACCATCAAAAAAATTTCTGGTGCGCGCCTTATCTTTGATCAAGCCATCTTTCTCTATCAGACACCCCAACAAAAGTTGATCTCCGCTGAAGTGGTGGTGGCAACGGTTAATCTGCAACGCAGGCCGGTACGCATACCTAAAACGATGTTAGATCGTTTTCAAAGTTAGGTTACTTTAATTGATCCTGTATACGCTTCATGTAAGCATTCATCTGTGCAGGTGCGGTGCGGCGATAACGTTTCTGTAGAAGGCGGGAAAGCTGTTTCTGATAGCCTTGATACCACGGCTGCTCTTTTTTGGTGAGTTTGAGTTGCCGCAATTCAGACTTATCTGAGAGATTGCGATTATCCACTAAAAGCTGACGCACTTCTTGTGCCTCCTCAAAGCGCTCCTGCTCGGTTAAGAGTACGGCAAGGCGTTGATAGACATAGTGCTTATCTTCAAAGAACTGAGGATCTTTCTGGATTATCTTTTGCAGTTGATTGACCGCAATCTTACCCCACAAAATAGCAGTTGCTGAAACCCCCCGTCCATCTAATAGCATGCTGTACTCATACTGCATATGCCAGACATTTTCAGGATTGTTTTTGCTCAAAACTTCAGTCAGCATACCGCGAAGCAGAGGCAGGGCTTTACGGTGTTCTCCAATCAGATAATAGACTTTCGCCAGATGATAACGGTTCGCCAGCGAGGGCTGTTGTGCCCGTTTTCTCTCCAACCGTTTCATGATGGTATTAAAGAGCTGGTAGGCATTACCATAGACATCCATATGCTGAGAAAATTTGGCGGTATGATAAAAGCTGACCGTTGATCCGGGATAGCGCAGATCAAGCGCTTGGGTAATAATATTCAATGCCCTTTGATGGTGGGGTTTGGCTTTACTTTTACGGTTAAGATAGTTATAGAGCAGCACCAGTTTATTGAGCCGCACAGCGGTTTTTAGGTGATCCTTACCAAAGAGTTTCTCCACCAACGCTAACAGACGCAGATGCTGGGCTTCGGCTTTTTTGTAGCGTGCCGTAAACTGATAGAGCAGAGCCAGATTATCAAGCACTGAAACCACTCTGGGACTCTCTGGTCCCAACTTTTTCTCTAGAATATCCAGCGCCCTTAAAGAGAGCTTTTCCGACTCTTTATACTTGCCGATATTGCGGTAGAGTGACGCTAAGTTATTCAAACTGGTGGCGGTGTTGGGATCGTTATCCCCCAGCACTTTTTCACGAATCATCAAGGCGCGTTTATGGAGTTCTTCTGCTTTTTTATAATTTCCTGTCGCCTCCTGAAGCAACGCCATATTATTCAGCACCACCGCCACATTGGGATGTTCTAAACCCAACGCTTTCTCTGCTGATTCAAGCGCCTGCTCAAAGAGGGGTTCCGCCTTATAAGTTGCACCTATGGTACGATAGAGATCGGCCAGATTATTCAGTGTGGTTGCGGTTTCGGGATGATCCACACCTAACAACGCTTCACGAATACTCAACGTCCGACGCAGTAAGGGTTCGGCTTTATAGTATAATCCCAACGTGCGGTAGAGTTCTGCTAAACTATTAAGGTTAATCGCGGTACGCAGATGTTGCAGACCAAAAAGATCTTGATGAATCTGGAGGGAACGCAGAAGAAGATCTTCCGCCTGCTCATAATGGCCACCATGATAGTAACTTAACCCCGCCTTATGTAACGCCTTAGCGATAATTCTTTGACTGGGTTTTTTACCCATTTCATCAAATTGGGCCGCCTGGGAAAATTTTTCAGCCGCCTCAAAATATTTTTTCTCTGCCAGAAGTCTTTTACCTTCATTCCAATATTTATGTTTATGGCGCTGTTTTAGATTCTCCTCATACTCCCGATCCATAAAAGCCAATGTATCGGGTTCCTTCTCTGGCACACAGCCTGATAAGAGTAGAAAAAAAACAAAAAACAGAGATAAAGACTTATGGCGCGTATCCATACGTTATTCTTCCATATGTTGAGCAAAAGCGTCTCTTAAAAAGAGCCCCAGCCAGCAATGGCCAGGGCATAAACTGCAAAATCATCGGATCAAGCGATACAATCTATCGCCACCCCGACCAGTCATTATGGCTGGTTGCACCATTACAATAGCCCCACTGGCCACGGAAACGGTCTTTATTAAAGGTAAAGGTCACCCGTCCCCAGTAGTGTGAGCCTAAGCGCTTTGAACGACATTTTCGTGCGTTGGAGTCCTGTACCCAAAGCCCTTCAAACGTCTTATCATCGACCATCATGCCATCCAAGCGTCCACCATAGTAGTCATAGGTCCCTGAAATACGATTACCATTCTGATGAAAGCGCACATTCCCCCACTTCGATTGCCACTCTCCTAAGAAACCCGTCTTAAGTGCTGGCGGCGGCGGTGGTGGAGGTGCGGCCACCCGTGCCGGTGATCTCTCGATGGAGAAACGGTAATTAGCCCCAAGACGCCCCTCAGAGACCATATTAACAAGGAAGGTTGCGGTTTCAGGTAACAGGCCAGACCAGTGTTGCCAATCATCCTGCCGTCGGTCTTTTTCATCTGGAATGGGATACTCCTCATTGCCATCGGTGAGGTGCCAGAATTGAAAACGGGGTTTATCATGGCCTTCGATACCCTGAATACGCATCGAGATACGCTCTCCTTTTTTCCCCTGAAACTGATAGTGCTCCACCTGGCCCCACTTGACATAACCTTTGATCAAACGTTTCTGACCCATTTCAGGCAGAGTAAAGATCTTCTCGCCCTTGCGATTCTCAGGAATCACCTCCCCTTTGACAACGCCCTCACAACTCTCCTTAAGCCAGTTAAAATCCCCCTCACCCACATCGCCGCCATGGTCCCAGATGGCAAACATTGGCCCATAATCGCAATTGTGACAAAACCTTATTCCGCCGGTGACATCGGGTTTATTATCCTCCGAGAGGATCGCATCCTCTACACCGACATGCATTCTTACGCCTGCACGCAGACTGATGGTGGCATCATCAAACTTTGGCATCGCAAATGTGCGCACCATACCATTATCCAGAACCGAAATACTCCGTCTTGCGGCAATCTCCTTACAGGAGGCAGTCATGGTATGGGGTGCAGGAATCGCTTGGGTCGCAACAGGTGCGGGTCGAATCGCTTTTTTTCTAACAACAGGCTCCCCTGCACGAATATAGCGTCCAGAGACATAACCCACACGGGTTTCATCCACATCAAAGATCGCCCATCCCCGCTGTTGACCAGTCACCCAGATGCGTTGATTTTTTTGCAGGGTAAAGAGCCTCGCATGATGGCTTCCTGGTCCTGAGCGGACATTCACCGCTGTTGTGGCATAAAAAGGTCCAGGGATTGGCCCTTTAACTGTACTGCTCCTTTGTGGGGGGGGCGGTGCCATACGACGCGGTGGTGGCGGTGCAGGTTCCGACTCTTCTGTGGCACTCTGTAAGCCCATCTCAATGGCGGTACCTAATACATTGAGGAAAAGATCCTGTGCATCACTGGCCATCCCAGATCCAGGGGATAGCAGGAGTAGTGCGATAAGAAAAATAACACGCATCAAAACAGACCCTTTTTTATTCTTATTCATATAAACTAGTCATCACGAGAGTGCAGATTTGGATTGGCGGGATCTAAGATCTCTTCATCCAATGATTTTCCAGGGAATCGTAAACCAAAAAGCGGCGGTGTTTTTGGCCCCTCAGGCTGACGATAGATTGAACGATGTTCTTTTTTAGCCGCGCCAGACTGGGACTCTTTTTTCGATTGATTATGCATCTTCCAAACTCCTTCGCTGTTGTAGATCCAAAGACTTTAAACAGAATCGATCTCTGTGAGAAGATCAGCAAAGTGGTGAATCACAAAATCAGGATTCGCCTCTCTTAAGCGGGATTCGCTATGACAACCATAGGTTACAGCACATGTGGGAACCTGTGCACGCTTCCCCATAAGGATATCATAATCCGTATCCCCAACCATCAAAGTTTTCTCCCGTGCAATGTTGGTCTGTTGTAAAATATTCTCAATCATCCCTGGATCGGGCTTTGAGGGAGCGCTATCGACGGTCTGTAAGAATGGAAAAAATGCGCCCAACTGATGATCACGCAGGGTGCGCTGCAATCCGGCAAAAGATTTACCCGTCGCAATCGCTAACAGAATCGATCTCTCCTCTAAAACACGCAGCACCTTCTCAACATCAGGGAAAAGCTCAGTCTGTAGCTCACCGGCATTGGCTTTTTTTTGATAATAGAATCGGTAGAGATCAACACCTCTCTTTCGGGTCTCCTCATCATGGTGAGGCAACAGCAGTCTAAAGGCGTCTGGCAGTGCCAATCCAATGAGTGAGGCGATCTCATTTTCACTGGGATGGGGCAGACCCATGGTGGTGAATGCTTCCATCATGGTACGCACAATGGTTGTGCGGCTATCCACCAGGGTGCCATCACAATCGAAGATAATCAGTTCAAAACGGTTCATTATGATCTCTTTCTTTTATGTTAGCTGATCCAAAAGCTGAATCAGATCATCATCCAGAGGCGCCTGGATCTGTTCTCTTATTTTTGTATAGGGGTGAATAAATGAGAGTGTACGTGCATGAAGAAAAAGCCGTTTTAAACCCTGCTTACGCAACGCACGATTCCATTGATAGTTGCCATACTTCTGATCACCCGCCAAAGGGTGACCCAACCAGTGCATATGGACACGGATCTGATGGGTACGGCCTGTAAAGATCTGTACCGAGAGTAGTGTGGCATTTTTAAAGCGGCGCTCCACACGATAAAACGTTCTCGCCTTCTGACCCTCTCCTTTTTTTCTGGTCACCACCATCCTCTCACCACGTCCCCCGTTCTCTTTGGTCAAAGCCTGTTCAATCCACCCTTCAGAAGACTTTGGATGGCCCTGCACCAATGTTAAATAGTGTTTCTCGATCCGTCCCTCTTTTAACATGGTGGCCGCTTCACGCAGTGCAGGCCGGGATAAACCAAAAAGAAGCGCGCCGGAGGCCTCTTTATCTAATCGATGACAGAGCTCTGGTCTGCTTTTTTTATTTAATGCATCATCAGAATCAGCCGAAACATCCTTATCCAGCCTTCGTACCGCATCAATGATACCCCATCGATAACCACTGCCACCATGCACCGGTATCCTTGAGGGTTTGTTCAGTACCAGAAAAGAATCATCACGATAGAGTATGCGCTGCTTGAGCCCACGCAATACGGAATTGGGAATCTTAAGCTTTTGTGGTACACTGGATTGGATCAGTGAACGTAACGGTGGAAGACGAACCTGCTCTCCTAAAGCTAAACGCCTGTTACCCCGTACACGTTTGCTATTGACACGAATCTGACCCTGACGCAACAGACGCTGAATCGCTGAAAAAGGCAAATCAGGGCAGAAATCAGCAATAAACCGATCTAAACGTTGATCCACAGCACGCGAATCAACCTCTAGATATTGCACTGAACCAAACCGCGCTTCTTCTTTAGAACCCCCTGAAGGTGAACCATGATCCTTAAAAGTACGTTGCTTCCTCTTCACCTTCGTCACAAACATTTCTCCATAATTTCAGCAGACCGTCTGAATCACAGCGATCCATACCATTATTCACCAGTCAGACCACGCTGCACACAATTTGAACTTTGCTTAATGCGATGAATTCTATTAATCTTGACGTATCAGGGTAAAGGAAATATTTTTTCCACCAATTCATTTTTACTCTGCATAAAAATTTTAATTATAAAAAATTATCGAAAAGCCATTCTTTTTTGAATTTTCAACTTATTCGAACATAAAAAAGAATATCGAAACACCTTTCGGCCACGAAGACGGCGAATCACGTGCAGCCCAGCCCAATTTTGGTGCCGCTCCGCACGAGTCCAAGCAAACACTGTGCTTTCTCAGAACCTTAAAAAGGAATTCTGACACAACCCGATCACGGTAAAAAACAGTCTAAACGCTTAAAATTAATCCGCTGTCTCGCTCAAGAACCGAAAGGTTCAAAACAGGAGCGAAATATTCGCATGACCAAACGAATGCTGGTGGATGCAAGCCACCCAGAAGAAATTCGCATCGCAATCGTTGAAGACCAACGGCTTATCGATCTCGATATCGAAACAGCCAGCAAAGCACAAATTAAAGGGAATATCTATCTGGCCCGCGTAACGCGTGTCGAACCCTCACTCCAGGCTGCTTTTATCGATTTCGATGGAGGACGCCAAGGATTTTTGTCGGTCAACGATATCCATCCCAAATATTATCCGGTCGATCTGCTCAAGGAGTTGGAATCGGCCCTGCGTAAAGATAACCGACGCTCCCGGAATCGACGCCGGGAACAAAAGGAGGCGCGCGAGAAAAAGAGCGATACACTCCACGAAGACTTTGAACTGATCTGGACACCGGAAATGTTTTTGTCCTTTCTAGATCACTTTGTCCAAGGCAGTATCCCTCTGTTGCTTCCTTATACCCTCACCCAGGAACAACAACCTAAGCGGTATCATAAACGGCGTAAATATGAGAAACGCCGCGCTTCAGGGCGTGGGCGCCAGACACGATACAACAGAAATAACCGCTCGGGAAAAAACAAAAAAGACCAAAGTGCGCTTGCTGAGAAAAAGCAGGATCACGATACCCACGCCCAACGCCATGCGACAGTTAACCTGATTGATGGCAGTGCGGATGGCGACTACGATCCCGCTCTGGAACTCTCTTCTGAACAGAGCACCATCGAGACATCGCCTACTCCTGAGATAAAACCTGTCCCGGATATCCACCAGGAACAGCCTTCAGTAACGCCAGAAATTCAACCTTCTGCACCAGAAGAAACACCTGTAGTTACGCCACCCAAAGCAGAAGAACCCATAGCCAAAACAACAACTGATTCAACAGAAGAGAACAAAGAAGCGAATGGCACCACGCCACCTTCATCATGGATCTGGGATATCTCCCACTCTCCTGATGCTGAAAAACTCTACTCAAAACTGAAAGCAGAAGCAGAAGCTTTTCAGGCTTCCGGTTCCGGCAGACGTAAGAGCAGTGGACGCTTCTCTGACTCCTTTACAACGGTGGTAAGCCGCAAAGAGAAGAGTAAAAAACCAAAATTCCGTCTCGGTAAAAAGTCAGAATCACGGATCGATAAAACAGGCGTATCCTCGCGTTTCTCCTTAGATAAAAAGCGGGATGAAAACAGAATAAAACCGCCAAAAAAAGCGCTTGAAGCATCCACGCCACCAGAAGCAACAACACGTCTGACCTTAGAGCGTGATGAACATAAAGCAACCACAGAGACCACGGATACCAAACAGGCAGCAGTCACCGATGACGTTTCACCAGAAACAAAGGTTACCCCTGCACCAGAGACAAAAGAGTCTTCTGTTGATGTAAAAGCATCAGCACAAGAAAGTGTTTCAGAAACAGAAAAGCCATCGGAAAATTTAGCACCGGTTACCTCTGATTCACCTGTTGAAACGATATCAACGGATGATTTACAGACCGAAGCCACAACCGAAGCCACGGAAACAGACCAAGGTGATGAACCTGTAGCGCAAGATGCATCCGAACCTGTGACGCAAGAGGAACAACAGCCTCCGATTGAAAGCGCTCAAGAAATCGTGGTCAAAGATGAGCCCGTCTCATCAATTGAAAAGGACCAAGAGGATGCAACAGATCAAAAACCGTCAGTAGAGACGGGTGAAGATCAACAAGCATCTCAAGAAACATCAGAATCATCGATATCCGAAGCGGTTGAGGATCATATTGATGCAGAACGTTCCTCAACAAAAGATACAACAGATCCAGTACAGGAAGCCCCTGCATCAATTACATCCCAGACAGATGCTGAAGATGCTACTTTAGAACAGAAAGATTCAGCACAGAAGATTGAAACCCAACAGCACTCGGAATCGGTCACACCGCAAGAAGCGTTGGTCAGTGAACAAAAGATCGATCAAGAGATATCACAAATCGATCAAACTGAAAAAGAGATCAACGATGATACCACACCGACACTGATTGAGGTTAAATCAGACGATCAAAAAACAGAGGAAGAACCAACTGAACCGTTTGTCTGGAACTGGAGTTTACCCAAAACCTCCACCCGCTATACCACAACAGAAGCACAACAAACATCGGATGATCACCAAGATACAGATCCACAAGAACCATCCGTAAGCGATGAATCAGAGACAGCCGATCAAATCACCGAAGAGGCTGCTCCTGATTCTATAGAAGAGAACGCAGTAGAAGAGGAAGCCAGTACACCGCACATCGATACAAATCCAGAGATCGATCAAGATCACAGCGTGATTGAGGATGTCATCCCTGAACCTGAGCTTCTAGATGATGATGAAGAGGAGGAAGATGGTGATGATGAGATCAAAGAGGCCACTTCGGTAGAGAATGAAGAGCCACTGCTCTCTTTCCGCTCTCTGCCCAGACGGCGCAATATACCCATTCAAAAAATCCTCAATCGTAATCAGGTCCTTCTGGTCCAGGTTGTTAAAGAAGCGCGCGGTAATAAAGGCGCTTCTTTAACAACCAACATCTCTCTGGCTGGACGCTACACCGTACTCCTACCGGAAAATCCTGGTGGTGGAGGTATCTCACGTAAAATTGTTGAATCGGGTGAACGGAAAAAACTGAAAGAACTGGTCTCCTCTCTAAAGATTCCCCGTGAGGTCAGTCTAATTATCCGTACCGCCGGCTCTGGTCGTAAGAAACAGGAGATCTCCCGTGATCTCGACTACCTGCTACGTCTTTGGAAAAAGATCGATAAAAAAACCCAACATCTTAAAGCGCCAGCCCTGATTCACGAAGAGGGTGATCTGATTCTCCGCACCATCCGCGATCTCTACTCTTCGGATATGCAGGAACTCCTCATTGAAGGACAGTCCGGTTATCGGCGTGGTAAAGATTTTATGCGCCTGATTATGCCGAGTTACGCACGGATTGTGCAACCCTATCGAGATCGCATCCCGCTCTTCTCCCGCTATCAGATAGAGCAGCAGATTGAATCGATGCATGAACGTGTGATCGCGTTGCGCTCTGGCGGCTATCTGGTGATCGAATCCACCGAAGCGTTGGTAACCATTGATATCAACTCCGGTCGCGCGACCCGTGAAAAAAATGTAGAGAACACCGCTTTTAAAACCAATCTTCAAGCCGCCGATGAGATCGCCAGACAGTTGCGCTTACGAGATCTTGGCGGACTCATTGTGATCGACTTCATTGATATGGAGGAGAAAAAGCATAACATTGAAGTGGAAAGGCGCATGCGCGATGCCTTAAAACTGGATCGTGCTAAAATTCAGATGGGTTCAATATCACAATTTGGCTTATTAGAACTATCACGCCAGAGAATGAAACCCACCTTCTCAGAGACCAATCGGGAAGTTTGTCCCCACTGTCAAGGATTGGGGACCATTCGCACCACCGAATCTGCCGCCATTCATCTCTTCCGCTGCTTAGAAGAGGAGTTAAGCCGGGATCGTTATAGTGAACTGGTCTATTATGCTGCACCCGATGTAGCAAACTTCCTGCTTAACAGCAAACGTGGCGCCTTAAGCCAGTTGGAGCAGAACAACGATGTTGTGATCCAGATCTACTCCAATGCCAACTTAAGTACAGCTGATTTTCATACCAACCACGTTGAGCGCACAGAGCCGCGACAAAAACCAACCCAGAGCAATACAAAACAGTCGAAGAGCAATCAACCGAAGAGTCAGCCGTCATCCAACCAGAAAGAGAATGAGGCCAAAAAAGATCCGGAAGAAGAGGATAATAAGCACGACCGCAATAACAAACGGCGTCGTAAACGGCGGCGGCGGCGGAATCAAGCCAATAATGTAGAGTCTGATGCGGCGTCATCTCCTAAAAATGGTGGTAAAAAAACCAAGGAGCGCGAAGAGGAGCGCGAAGAGGAGCGCGAACAACCGGTCAAAAAGAAGAAAAAGAAAGGCGGTCCCAAAGAGCGTACAACCCAGAGTGGTGAGCAGTATAAACCACAACCTCAAAAAAAGGCCGACAAAAAAACAAAATCCGCGCCACAGGAGCCTCAACAACCGGAAGTGGAAACACAACAGGTTGAGCATGAGCACCAAGAAGCGCCTCTACCTTCTTTGGAACCTGAAAAACCACAGGACTTTTTCTCACTCTCCGACCACAATCATGCAGAGAAGAGCGAGGATGTCCCTGCACAACAGACTCAAGTTCCAGGTGTCTACGTGTTGCCTGAAACCGAAGACGATTCAGAGCAACCGACCACCGTTGAGGTGATCTCTGAAGAGATTGAAGATCACGATACAGATGATCAAGCATCGATTGAACCTGCTTCTGAAGAGGAGATTGAAACCGGTTCAAACTTCTTTGGTATCACCCCCAAAGAACAAAACTCACCAGCCGTCTCAGATGTGGTGGAGTCACCTACACCGGGGCTCTTCTCCATGGCGACTCTGATTGCTAAAGAATCAACAGAAACGCAACAGGATGCACCTGTAAAGGTCATTGATACTGCGAAAAAGGTTGAGCAACAGAACGAAACGCCTCCGACACCAGAAGAGACCACCACACAAGAGACAGTCACTGAAACAACAGAAGATCCAATCATCACACCAGCGGAACCTGCCGAGCAGCAACCAGAAGAGGTGCCTTCAGTGATGGTCGAAGTATCAGCAACTCAAGAGGAGAAACCCACACCATCCTCTGAATAACAGTTATGTATTTCTCCCGAGGGGATAGAGTTAATCTATCCCCTTTTTATTTTTGAGAAGATTGCAAACCATGATGATCCATTTTACCCAAGGATATCAGCTAAAACGCAACAGGTTTAAAGGAGAAAAAATTCATGCAGAACTCCCCATGGACTCTGTTTAGAACACGGCGTTTTATGCCGCTTTTCATGACCCAGTTTTTGGGCGCCACCAATGATAATGTCTATAAAAATGCGCTTCTTGTGCTGATTGCCTATCAATTGAGCCAGGATGAGAGCGGCCTTTTAGTGAATCTTGCCGCCGGACTCTTTATTCTGCCCTTTTTTCTCTTCTCTGCATTTGCGGGTACACTATCTGATAGCATGGATAAAGGCTTATTAATGCGGCGGATCAAGCTTGCTGAAGTTTTTATTATGTTATTGGGGGGACTCTCTTTTTATTATGGCAGAATTGAGTTGGCCTTTTTAGCGCTCTTTCTCATGGGCACACAATCGGCCTTTTTTGGTCCCGCTAAATATGCCATTCTTCCCGACCATCTTAGACGTGAGGAACTGATTTCTGGTAATGCGCTGGTTGAGGGGGGAACGTTCTTAGCCATTTTAATCGGCACCATTGTGGGTGGGTTACTGGTTCTGGGTGATGCGGGCGCAAAAAACATCATGATCACCGTCTTGATGCTCGCAATTTTTGGCTGGTTGAGTAGCCTCTCGATTCCGGCCGCGCGCCCTCAGGCTAAAGTGAAGCGCACTTTTAATTTTTTGAGTGATCTAAAAGCCATTTTAAAGCATGCCGCCGCCAAGCGTTCCCGACTGCTCACCATTTTAGGCATATCCTGGTTCTGGCTTTTAGGGGCAGTATTTTTAACCCAGATGCCCATTTTCGCAAAAGAGACGCTCTTCTCCAATTCGCATATTTTTACGCTTTTCTTATCGCTCTTCTCCATCGGTATTGCCATTGGCTCACTGCTCTGTAACCATCTACTTAAAGGGGAGATCAGTGCACGTTATGTCCCTTTAGGTGCTTTAACCATCTCTCTGTTTATTATTGATCTCTACTTTGCATCAACGGACTTTCCTCAAGGTGCTGCGTTATGGAGTCTGGGCGCCTTTCTCTCGCTCTTTAATGGATGGCGTATTCTCTTTGATCTGTTAGGTATTGCCATTGCCGGTGGCATCTATCTGGTGCCGCTCTATGCCATGCTGCAATCCGATGGCTCCGCTGCGAACCGTTCCCGCCATATTGCGGCCAATAATATTATTAATGCACTCTTTATGGTAATCGCAGCGGTATGGGGTGCACTGGCTCTGCAACTGGGTTGGAGTATTCCAGAACTGTTTCTCTCTTTAGGAGTTGCAAATCTTCTGGTGGCCTTCTATATCGCAGGTCTTCTGCCACGGGATACCATCCGTCCTCTGTTTGCAACCCTTTTAAAACTTTTATGGAAAGTTGAGATCCGTGGTGAGGAGAACCTAAAGAAGCTTGGCTCACGTGCAGTGATTGTCTCCAACCATGTTTCTCTCCTTGATGGGATTATTCTTGGCACCTTCTTACCGGATAATATTGTCTTTGCCATTGATACCCGCATGACAAAAAAATGGTGGAGTCGCCCTTTTGTCATGCTGGTGGATCATTTCCCCTTAGATCCTAACAATGCCATGGCGATTAAAGGTCTGACAGCAAAGGTCAAAGAAGGAAAATGGTGTGTTATTTTTCCCGAAGGGCGTTTAACCTCCACTGGCGCACTGATGAAAATCTACGATGGACCAGGCATTATTGCGGATCGTGGTGAGGCAGAAGTGCTACCCATCTATATTGAAGGTGCGGTCTTCTCTAAATTTTCTCGTGTTGGTCACCTCTTTAAACGACGTCTGTTTCCTAAAATTACCGTCACCCTTTTAGAACCCGTCTCCTTAAGACCACCGGATGAGATGCGAGGACGTAAGCGTCGGCACTGGTTGGAGCGCGCACTCTTTGATCTGATGAGTGATACTGCGTTTCAAGCTTATGAGCAGCCCTCTTCACTTTTTCATGCATTGTGGCAAGCTCAAGTGCGTTTTGGGGCTGATCAAAAAATTATCGAGGATATCCAACGCACACCACTTACCTATCAGCGTCTGGTGATCGCCTCTTTGGTTTTAGGAGAGGCGATTGCAAAACGGTGTGATGGTCAGAATCCGGTGGGTGTGTTATTACCGACCAGTCAGGGTGGTGCGGTCACCTTCTTTGCTTTGCAGGCTTATGGACGCCTACCCGCCATGCTCAACTTCTCCACCGGTGAGCATAATATGCGCTCTGCAATAAAAACTGCGGAAATTAAACAGATCCTGACTTCACGTAAGTTTATTGAAGCAGCGAACCTGGAAGATACAATCGAAGCGTTAGCCAAGGTAGCAGAGATTATCTATCTGGAGGATCTTAAAAAATCGATCACATTAAAAGATCGTCTCTTAGGGCTTTTACGGGTCAAGCAGTGTGCACAATCGGTTTTAGAGTATGCGCCCACCGATCCTAAAGAGCCTGCGGTAATTCTGTTTACTTCGGGTTCTGAAGGCGCGCCTAAAGGGGTGATGTTGAGCCATGAGAATCTATTGAGTAACTATGCCCAGATTCGTGCCATCATTGATTTTACACCAAAAGATCTTCTCTTTAATGCCCTGCCCATGTTCCACTCTTTTGGTTTGACTGCCGGTACACTCTTGCCGGTATTTGGTGGTATTCCGGTCTTCTTCTATCCATCACCACTGCACTATCGTCTGATTCCAGAGATGATCTACGATCTGCAAGCCACGATACTCCTGGCAACCGATACCTTTTTAACCGGTTATGCCCGTATGGCGCACGCCTATGATTTTCAGTCGATCCGTTATCTGATTGCGGGTGCTGAGAAAGTTAAAGAGAGTACCCGTAAGGTGTGGTCTGATAAGTATGGCATTCGTATCTATGAGGGCTATGGTGCCACAGAAGCCTCTCCAGTGGTGAGCCTCAACACCGCAATGAACAGTCAGATCGGCTCAGTGGGACGTCTGATGCCCCAGATCAAATATCGTCTTGATCCGATTCCTGGTATTGATCATGGGGGTCGCCTCTGGATCTCAGGACCAAATATTATGATGGGCTATCTGTTTGAGGATCAACCGGGTCAATTACAACCCCCTGAAAATGGTTGGCATGATACTGGTGATGTGGCCACGGTAGATGAGAATGGCTTCCTGATTCTTCTAGGGCGTGTGAAACGGTTTGCCAAGGTGGGTGGTGAGATGGTCTCTTTAACCGCCGTTGAAGGTCAAGCAGGCCGTGTCTGGCCAGATGCGATGCATGCTGCGGTCAATGTGCCTGATCCCAGTCGGGGAGAGAAGGTCATTCTGATTACCACCGCACGCAAAGCCACCCGCACGCAGTTGTTGCAGGACGCGAGTAAAATGGGTATTGCTGAGATTATGGTGCCAAAACAGGTTCTGGTGGTGGATAAGATGCCGGTTCTAGGAACGGGTAAGATTGATTACCATGCCGCAACAGATCTGGTTCTAAAGCCTGCTGACACATAAACCTTGAATACACAGCGCATGAAAAGAGGAATTTTGTGCGCTGTTTTTTTAGTTCTATCGATCAAACCTTTGATAACCCTAATCTGCCCTATACACAACTACTTAGTTTTATTGATACCGTATTTTAATAATTTTATACCTAGATCAAAATGAAAAAATAAAACTTTTTTGCTCTAAATGTAATTTTTTGGTTGTCTTCTTTTTTAATTTGGTGGCATAATCACTCAGGACGTAAAACAAAAACACCTCCATCTACAGATATCAACTTTATATTCAGGACACTTAAGATTATGTCTATTCAACGTGGTCGTAAGCTGCTTCGCCGTTTCGATTATCTCTTTCCCTATATCAGCCAGAATTTTATTCTGCATAAGAAGATTGATTATATCCATCGCAATAAAAAGGATCTCTGTCAGTCGTTCACCTTCTTTCGCTGCTTTATCCCCTACTACTACGACATGCTCAATGATATTGCCAGCAATCATCGGGCGTTGAAACCTCTGGATCGTGCTTTGGGTAATAAGGACTGTTTCAGCCATTGTATGGGGGATGCCCATCCTGAAAATTTTGGTATGGTCTATAATAACACCCATGATGAAACCTTTATCACGATGAATGATGGTGATGATGGCGGTCAAGAGTATCTCTATCGTGACTTCCTGCGTTTCTTAAGCTCGATACAGCTTTATGATAAAAGTATCAACCTTAAGCCTTTGATTAAATCCTATGAGAGGGGACTGAAAGGCAAAAAATGTCGCTTTAGCAATAACGCGGTCGAAGCAGTTAAGGATGCAATGGATAAAGAGAAAAAGGAAACCAGTAAAGATTACGAAGATAAATATTATGAGCAGAAAAAGGAGAAAGAGGAGGAAGAGTATGGCTACAACATGCATCATGTTGAACTCTCCGACTGGGAAGAGAAAAGAATCGCTGAAATTGTTGAAGAACTTTTTGGCAAAGCGATGAAGTTTGAAGAGGGATACACCTATGTGAAAGTCGTCGGTGGTTCTGGTGGACTGCGACGCTACCGCATGTTGGTCTCCTTCAAGGATAAAGATAAGCCCTCTAAGCCGAACTCTGCTAAAAAAGGCATTATGGAACTCAAAGAGTTGACTGTTCCTGGTGTCTATCCTGGCGCCTACTTTACACGGAGTAAAATTGGCAAGTGCATTGAAGAGAACCTGACCTTTGCACAAGGACAGCCATTGGGTGATTTTTATAACATTGTTAAATTTGATAAAAGCATCTGGGAATTCCGCCCTCGCTGGAACAAATATAAAGGGGTTAAACTGGCTAAGTTAGAAAAGGATGAAATTCCTGAAGTCTTATCCATGGAAGCCCACATCCTGGGTGGTCTGCATCGTCGTAGTGCCAAGAAAGGGGGTAAGATTAATAAGTACCTTAAGGCATTGAAGAAGGTGGATAACAAAGACTGGATTAATGCTGCCGAATATCTGCGCAAACGGGTGACCAGAGACTATAATGATCTGGTGGATGTGGCGCTGATTAAACCGGTTAAAAAATCCGACCTCTATCCTTAATAAACCTGTTGTTGATTTCTGACCGTATTTAAACGGATCTTTGTAAGAGCCTGTAAAAAGTTAAGCGATCTCCTAAATTCTGCAACCTAATGGCCGTATGGAGATAGAAAAGATAGACTCCCCAATGGGATAAGATCGAGTTTCGACCTCAAGAGGAGTCACCTTTTCCGTGAAGAAGAATACCAGAAGCAAGGCCCGGAAACCATCCGGGAAGATCCGTTTCCTGAGAGGAGCAAGGGGATTGACGAGCCAAGCGGGTTTGATCCCCGTGATAAAATTTTTAGATAGGTGTGGGATTCCTAAAGCTCTGGATACGCTGGTAGCG
>JBQGBW010000070.1:0-21432 GCA_052043475.1 Magnetococcales bacterium HHB-1 | reverse complement strand
TTTGGACGCTGGTTAAATCAGCCACCCGCCACACAGATGCAAAAGATTGAACAGGCCGCCTTTATGTTAACCACAACAGATGCGCTGGTACTCAACAATCTGAATGAAGCCCAAGCCGCACTGCGTTCACAAAAACGGATCGACACCACATTAACAGAAGAACAGTATCAATTTGATTTTGATATCAGCCAATCCTGGGGACTCTTCTATACACCACTGACACTTTTTGACTCAAAACTCTGCCTGATTTTACCCGTCTCAATGGAATCATCACAAAAAATGCTCAATCAAAGTCGAAAACGTCTGCTGGTCTCCTCACTCTTTATTGTTCTGATTCTCATTCTTTTGAGCTTGATTTTTTATCGTATGATTTTAACGCCGCTCAACCGACTAAGAAAACAGGCCACCCGACTGATTGATATCTGTGCTGAGAAGCCAGGGAATATTCCACTACATGGGCTGAAACATGGCAATGAGATCTACACCTTATAAGCTGCGCTCAACACCTCGTTCCTGAAAATTCACGCCTACCTGACACGACTTCAAAAAGATAACACATCACTCATCGACTCCGCAGCACACGATCCGCTCACCGGCCTGTTAAATCAATCCCTGTTTTATGAACTGTTTCATCGCGCTGTACTGCAAAATCAACGCAAACAGCGCCCCATCGCGCTCATTCTTCTTGAACTCAGTCGCGTTGATCCCCTACACACCATTCTTGATAAACAACATGAAAAACAGGTCGCCAAAGAGATCACCCAAAGATTGCGCAAACAGTTACGTCAAGAGGATATGATCGGACGCATGGATCGTCTTCTCTTCGCCGTCTTCCTGCCTGAATGTGGCTCAAAAAACACCCTGCGCGCCATTATCTCCCGGATGAAACGCGCACTGACTCAGGTGCCATTTCGTGTGGATGATCAGATCTATCTACTGGAGTGCTCGGTGGGAAGCAGCTTTTTTCCTGATGATGAAAAAAAGGAAGAAAAATTGATTCAGTTTGCAAAAAATGATCTGGAGAAGAACCGCTCCAAAGATATGGCCAAAGAGAGAGCAACACTTTAAAATAACTCAAACTGGATTTTAAAGAATGCAAATCGCAAGCTGGAATGTTAACTCACTCAATGTCAGGCTTCCCCAGGTGATCACCTGGTTAAAAACCAATCCTGTAACAGTTCTCTGTCTACAGGAGACCAAAATGACCGATGATAAATTTCCACAGGAAGCATTAAAAGCAGCGGGATATTCCGTCGCGTTCACAGGCCAGAAACGCTATAACGGTGTAGCAACCTTATCATTAGATCCACCCTCTGATGTGATTACCGCGCTACCGGAAATGACAAATGACCCCCAACGGCGATTTCTCGCTGTGACGGTTAAAGATGTCCATGTGGTCAATATCTACGTACCCAATGGCGCTTCATTGGAGTCGGATAAGTTTATCTATAAAATGCAGTGGCTGGACGCCTTGAGGCGTTATCTTAGGAAGGCTTTAGCAACATTTGACAAAGTGATCGTGGTGGGAGACTTTAATATAGCACCTACAGATCTTGATGTTCACGATCCTGAAGTGTGGCAGGATCGACTGCTGGTCTCTCCCCAGGAGAGAGAAGCGTTTCAAGGATTGCTGGATCTAGGATTGAACGACTGTTTCCGTCTTCTGCACCCTGAAAAACGGTGGTTTTCCTGGTGGGACTATCGCCGTGGTGGCTTTCCACGCAACCATGGTTTACGCATTGATCACATGCTTGCAACACCAACGATCACAGAAAAAATCACCCACTGCACCATTGATCGAGAACCCCGAACATGGGAAAGACCCTCTGACCATACACCGGTTACAGTGACGTGGTCATCGGCTTAAAAAGATTCGTAGAGTGTAGAGATTATACTACACTCTACAAAGAGATATAATAATATCTTTGATGATCGCAATGAATGCATTTTAAGAGACTTTATGCAGATTGATCATCAGAAAATATTAGTTAAGTTGATCCCGTAACGCTTTGGCAGGGCGAAAACGCACATTGCGTGAAGCCGGAATAACCATGGGCTCACCGGTACGGGGGTTGCGGCCATTGCGCGCTTCGCGCTGAACAACCTGGAAGGAACCAAAGCCATAGAGTTCGACTTTTTCTCCTTGGGCCAGCGTACTACCAATGTTTGAAAGAAATACATCAACAATGGAGCCCGCTTGTTTTTTAGAAATTTGGGCGTTTTCGGAAATGGAGTTGATTAGATCAGGTTTACGCATGATTTCATACCAAGATATGTAAGGTTGATAGACATTTTATCCTGTTTTTGAGAATGCTTACTTTAAAGCAGGCTCCATGCCATGTTTGAAAAATAAGTATAACCAATTGTTATACCTAATATAAGCATTCCACTCAATTCAACCTGTGACGTTTTTTTGTTCGACAGACCGTCAGTCTAACCGTCAGCCAACCAACACTCTTGAAGAGAAAACGCCACATCTCACGTAAAGGATGAACTCTTTAAGGAAGCTGTTGCAGTATCGCTGTGATCCAATTATCCTTAAGCTTCTGCAACATAGGGCTTGGATGTGCAAAAAGTGTCTGTTCCTCATTCACAGAAACACCCACAACAGGCCACGCCTGAATCTGCGTTAAGCAGCGCGTCGCTAAAGGAAGCAATCCTTTATTACGCCCCCATCCTGCGATGATCGGCCGTTTTTTATCACACCCCATCACCGTCATGCGCTCTTTCGTTCTCTCCTTGCAGAAGAGCGAATGGACCTCACCTCCTATACTATAACCCAGTTTGGCTATCTTTTTCAAGAAAATCGTGCTTTTGGGCTCTCTTAGATCGGATAAATTAAAAATTCGCGCATGCTTATAGCCACGCCTCACCATCACACGCATAATCTGATACTGGGTGGTATCCGGTCGGGTGGGCACATAGTTTTTCTGTTGCAGCATCTTTAAATCGGTGATCAATGGCGGCGTATAACTTTGATCTAAGGGGCGTGATGAACCAGGATTCATCATAATAACCATCAGATCGGGCAATCGGCTTTGAATTTGATTAATCTCTTTTGGTGTCTGTTCATGTTCGATCAACTCTAAAACCGAGCGACAGGGATAATCTTCCCCCGCAATGCTCAGTGTATAGAAGTGGCCATAGACCCCAAAAATTTTTTTGAGCTCTTGAGCACGCTTAGGATATTGTGTCATAGCAACCTCATTACAATAAATAGGTGATATCTATCTGCGTCGTGAAACGATTCTGTATGATACACCCATGTATCATAGAACAGATTAAAGCCGCCGCGCCTTTGTTGGGTAAAACAGCACATTAAATTAAAAAACAACACGTTAAATATTTTTTCCTTTTTTGTTTCAGTATGGCCTAAAAACTGTAATCTCTAAGGGAAACCATTTGGATTGGGTGAAGCACGTGATCTGACCTTTTACCACGCTAAAAAATCGTTCCCTCCAAAGAACGCTGATCCCTACAAGCCAAATGGTTTTTTTATCTATTTTTATCAAAAAAAACATTGGACTCATTAATCACATGAGAATTTAACGCACTTTAATGATTTTTCTGAATAAAAAAAACAGTTTGTGCAATTGTATCACTTGTCTTGTCCGAAGAGCATGTTAGAATAACAATCGATAATCTACTCTTGTTGTATGCTCTGTGATTTCGGAAGGGACTTGTGAAAGGATCTATTCTTGTTGTTGATGACGAACCTAACATCCGCGTTGTCTTTGAGTCGTTTCTCACCAATGCAGGATATACGGTAACCACGGCGATCAACTACGATACAGCCATTCAGGCACTAAAGAAACAGAAGTTTGATCTGATCTATACCGATATCCATCTTGGAGATAAAAACGGTCTCGACCTCCTGCGAACCATTCGAGATCATAAAATTGACGCCATTGTTCTTCTGGTGACAGGCTATCCCAACTTAGAGACCGTTCAACAGGCGTTGCGGTTTGGCGCTTATGACTATCTAACCAAACCCGTATTAAAAGAGACCCTGTTACGCCTTACCGCCTCGGCAATGAATCACAAGAATCTTGTGGATGAGAAGGAGCGCTTCCGGCAGAATATGGCCGCCATCTTTCGCTCGGTCAAAGATGCCATCGTCACCGTAAATAAAGACCTGGAGATCCAGGAAGCCAACGAAGCCGCTGAAAACCTGCTCGGATTGAAACGTAATCGCTCAAATCGCGCCTTTGCAGAGGTGGTTAAACTAAAAAGCCAGTGCTTAGAAGCGTTTCAATCGGTTTTAACACAAGTCGTCAAACATCGTAAAACCGTAGAGATTCCACAACTCTCCTGCCCAAGCAAAGAGCATCAACGCTTTCTTCAAGTCACCGCCTCCCCACTCATTAGCGAAACAGGACATTTCTTAGGCGCACTGCTGGTGATCCGCGATGAAACCCGCATCACCATTCTAGAGAAAGATCTCCAGGAGAGAGGACAGTTTCACCGCATCATTGGCCGAAGCCCTGCCATGCAGCGCATCTATCAACTGATTGAAGATCTCGCCAGTGTGGAGACCACCGTTTTAATCTCTGGAGAGAGCGGCACGGGGAAAGAACTGATTGCCGATGCCCTGCACTATCAGGGCGGAAGAAAAAAAGATCCGCTGGTAAAAATTAACTGTGCCGCACTGACCGACAACCTTTTAGAGAGCGAGCTTTTTGGTCATATCCGTGGTGCATTCACAGGCGCGATCAAAGATAAGGTGGGACGCTTTGAGTTGGCGCATAAGGGAACCATCTTCTTAGATGAGATCGGTGATATCTCCTCACATATGCAGACACGCCTGCTTCGGGTATTGCAGGAGAAAACCATCGAGAAGGTTGGCGACACAAAAACAGTCACCATTGATGTGCGCGTTGTGGCCGCCACCAACCAGAATCTACGCACAAGGGTGCAGGAGAAAAAGTTCCGTGAAGACCTCTTCTACCGTCTGAAGGTGGTGGAGATTATTCTTCCCCCCTTAAGAGATCGGCGGGAGGACATCCCGCTGTTAGTCAACCATTTTATCAAGCGTTTTAATCAAAAATTTGCTAAAAACATTAAATCCTGCACCGCACGGGTGATGAAAGTATTTATGGAGTATGGCTGGCCGGGCAATATCCGTGAATTAGAGCATGTGATCGAACACGCCTTTGTGGTCTGCCATAAAGCCGCCATTGATGTGGAAGACCTCCCCCCAGAACTGCGCTCCTCACAACTGCTCACCCCTGCTTTGCACACACAAAATCTGCCTCAGGAGGATGAACGCGAATCCATCCTCCGTGTCTTACGCAGCACCGGTTGGGTTAAAGCCAAAGCCGCACGCCTTTTAGGCTTTAGTCGCAGCACCATGTATCGCAAACTCAAAGAGTACCATATCGATATTGAAGAACCCGCCTTAGAACCCCAAAATCATGAACGAAAAAAGTAGGTTAGCATCCGAAGTAAGAATAATTATGATTTAATAATCAAGACTCCAATTGATTCCAAATGCACCATCCTGGTTTTGATCAACTTCGGTCTCCAGCCTGACATTGGGATGAACCTGCATCTCAATACGCACCTTACCACTCTTCTTCTCCATACCTCGTTCAGCTTCAAAGTAAATTTTATCCCCTACGTATTTTCCCACTTTAACGGTTCCCGTTTGCAAATCGTCCCCACTGGTTTGGAAGCTATCAATACCGATGCGATCGCGAAGTCGATTAAACACACCCGGCCAACCCCCTTTCAGTTTAGCCACTGCGGCCGCCAGAGAGATCGCCTGAGCAGGACTCAGCTTATTGGCATCTCGACGAAAAAGCAGTCTGGAGAGAATTTCATCTTGTGGATGCTCTGGTTCGCTTCTAATTGTTATCTCAGGATGACTGGCAGGACCATCCAAGGCAAAGATTGTGGTCATATCATCCTGCTTGGCCATCGCTTTTATCGAGATAACTGGCGTCGGTGGATCACTTCCTGCAAAATCAATGATCCCCTTTTGTAGCGCAAAACGGTGATGCAGAACATCCAGGTATCCGCGATGCACCGCGAGAGTCCCCAACACTTTGGGCTTTTTCAATTGACCCGAAACAGTGATCTGACCGCGCCACGCCGACTCCAGTCCCCGACCTCGCACAAAGGTCTGTCCAGGAAAATTTAGTTTTATATCGAGTTGAACAGGGGGAAGCAAAGAAGCGTCCGATTGCACACTTTTCTTGGCTGTAGAATGAGATCTCTGAAGCTGCAACGCCTCAATATCTGGGCCAGTATCTTCTGGCAGGTAGAACAGAAATCGATTTGTGGTCAGATCCGCATAAATACGTCCCTTACGATGATCTGCAAAAACGCCAAACTTACCGCTCATGGCCAGTTGAAAATCATCTTTCTGAATCAGACGCATCTGCCCCATCTGTCCAGAGAGATCCATCACCAGTTTCAGCGACTCCTGAAAGGCGATCAGTCCACGCGCAACAAAAGTACCTTCGTCATTATCTGTTGCCGTCAGTTTTTTGATCCGCAGACGATGACCCTGCAACTGGGAAACCATCTCCATCTGGCCCAAAGAGAGACCCATCGCTACATTTTCCACAACGCCTTGACTTAATAGAATACGCCCCACGGGTCGCGGCTTCTCCACATTTCCGCTAAGAACCAGATCCGCTTTGAGACGACCTGCCACAAGCCAACCATCAAGAAAGGCAAAAGCGGCCAGTCTGGCCAGATCAACATCAGCCATAAGATGTCCGCTTAGAGGTGCTGCGGGCGGAATCTGAACAACGATATCCGCCAGGTCTAGCCGCACGGGAAAACCAACCGCCATGACAATAGGTTTCTCCGTGAGTTTGTCAATACGTGTCCGATTCTTAAGATACCCGTTTTTAATATGTAGACTAGTAGACATATTTATCGAGGGCAATGTTTTCAAACTGTTATCGTTAATACGGAACCTTTGAACATTGACATCCATGTCGATTTCAGGGTTGCCCGGGTGACCGGAAAACGTCCCCTTCAAAAGGGTCACTCCTTCCATTGGGGGGGCACCAAAAGAGGCCGCCATCTGCATCGGTATCTCGACCAAAATATCACCCTGGATCTTTCGGGAAGTTCGCCTCCCCTCGCTTTTTAAGCGCGCCTCTCCGATGGCAAGATCAAAGGGCGACCAATCGACATCTGCCCCAGCCATCGTCAAAACCATGGGGCGATGAAGATGAAGCTTCTGCCTGGCAATATGACCATCCAACGCCTCAATGGTCACCTGCCCCCCTTTTGTCTGTTGTTTTAGATGCGCTTTGGTGGTTACAGTAAAAGGATAGATCTGTTTTCCGGTGGCATTGATCGTCAGAATCGCCTGTTTCAGATTGGCCTTGCTTTGAATATCAGCAGAATGAATCCAAAAATCTTCCCGATGAAACCGCTTAACTTTTCCGTGAACCGTAAGCGTAAGCGCATCACGCCATAAATGATGAACATCGGCTTGCAAATGCGCTGATTCAAGTTGACCGAATCCAGCCCCTTCAATCTTTGCAGCATCCAGCGTCAGAGAGAGCGTCTGATGATCCGGCTGAGAAATGAATGTCGCAAGAGCATCAATAGTCCCTTTTAGCTTAAGAGCCTCTGTCAATAGGAGTGCTGCAGGATCGTTCACTCGAATGCGTAACTGCCCATCAAGTTTGGGACCAGCAGGAGTGATGGACAATGGCCCGTTGATCTCTCCTCCCGGGAAGATCATCTTCAAATGCGCAAGATCAATCTGATCATCAACATAACGAACAGGCGTCGAGAATTTTAAATCCTGCCCGTTACGACGCATAGACAACGCCACTTTCCCGGCAAGCGCATCCAGCGGACCAGAAACATGGAGCGTCAGAAGAAACGACGCCATCTTTTCTGAATCGATCATTACTCTGGGACTTGAAGTACGCCACACCATGCGTGGCTCATTGATGGTTCCATCAAGCCGTATCTGCGTATGAAGGTTACCGTCCAGAGCAACAGTGGCTAATTTAGAGAAAGCGGACAGTTGTTTTACATCCAGATCGAGACGCCCTTGAATCGTTTGATCACTTCCGGAAATCTGCAAAGACGATCCCACCAGAGAAACACGTTCACCTTTCAAAGATAGATGAGAGAGATGTAAATCCTGATGGTCTCGCAGTGCAATCTGTGTTGACAAACGCGCCGAAGGGCCGAACAGAAGTTCAGCAGCGGAAATACCTCGAAACTTGTTTAAGTCAGTTTGCAGATCCACCAGAAGTTTTTTCTCTCTCCCCTGATAAGTAAGATCTGCCATAAGATTCAGATCACCCTGCAGTGGCAATACCGTCCATGCCCTCCAAGCAGAGAGATCGGAGAGGACCGCTTGAATGGTTCCCTGGCTATCCAGACTCTTCGGATCAACCTGTCCTGCAAACTGCAAAGAGGTTGCGTGGCCATCCCATTTTAATCTATCGATTCGAATGGCTCCTTTAGAAGGAATAGTGGCGGCCAGATGCCATGTCAGCGGCCCCTCAGGGAGAGAAGGATGACCCGGCAACGCCCCCTTAAGAAAACGCCCCTGGCCATTGACCCTCCAGGGCACTTCAGCCTCCTGGCGACTTTTACGGATCGACACGCTGGCATCGCCCAAAGCAAAGGTTACCTGTGGCGTATTCAGATCCTCTGCGCGCATACTCAATTGAATCTCTGGATGGGTCACCGTTCCTCTAGCGGATAGCTTCAGTTGCACGCCACCGGTGATGGGTTGGCCTATCAGGGGAGCCAACCGTTCCAGATGTGGCAGATCCATCTGCATATCGGCAGTCAGCCCAGACATCGATTCGGTCAGTTGGGCCACTGCATGAAGTGTGACACGGGATCGTTCAACATCAAAGCGTGTCAAACGAACATCCCCTTTTTGATCACGTAAAATATGCGCCTTAAAATGCCATGGCGCCCTCTTCTCTCCCAGCGGATCATTGGCCAGATGGAACTGACCACGCCATCCAAACGCGATATTCTGAGAAACCGCCAACTCAACCTGGCTACCAACTTTGGCAACGCCCTCCAGATGAACGTCTAATTGTCCCTTCCAACCACTGAGTGGTCCCTCTCCAAACAGAGAGAGACGCAGGTTACCAGCCTGTTCATAACCGGACAGCAGACGCATCAATCCCCCCGACTCCTCAGCGTCAATCCGAATCTTAAGATAATCCTTTCGGGGTTCAACCGTGGCTAAAATAGCGATTCTCGCACGCTTCTGATCAACCCTTTGCAAATTCAAATCAAAAAAAGCTTTTGTATAATCCGCTTCAAATCCAGCCTTTCCATGCATCGTAAAGGTCGCCGCCGTCGTACCCAACAGTTTTTTTCCCAGATGGAGTCGATCGATTCCCACATGTCGAACATGCAAAGCAGACAACCCATCCGGCAACAACGATGCAGATTTTATCTCTGATGGCGCGTCAACAGACTCAGAAGATGACGCTTTAAAAGAGGGCTTGCGGTTGACAGAGACCTGGCGTACAGATACGTTTTCAATCTCGAATGCAGGCATCCACAAGTCCGTTAAAGACCAGCGGATATCGATATCCTGCATCGTCAACCAGGGCACGGTACGGTCGAACGCGTCAGCCATGGTCAACCGCTCGATCTGAAAATGAAAGGGAATATTTCCCGACACCCCTTCAATTTCCGTAGGCAGTCCGACTCCCCCCAGATGTTGCTCAATTTGATCCAAAAAGTACGCGCGAACAGGCTCTGATTGCAGCGCGCCGTAAAACCCGCTCACAAGAATAAGAGGCACAAAAAGACCCCCTGCCATCAAACGCATCAAGGGACGCCATGCGCTTTTCCAAAGGACCATAATTCTGTCAAACATACAGAGCATCTTAGAACGCTTGTCCTAAACTCATGTAGATTTGAAAAGCCTCGTCTACATTGTCACGATGTTCTACAGGAGTGGCCACATCAAATCGCAACGGACCAATGGGCGTGGCATAGCGCAATCCTGCACCGATACCGATGTGGAGCGATCTATCGAAGGTCGGCAACTGGGATTCAAAGGTCTGTCCGGCGTCTACAAACAGAACACCACCGATATTCTTGTAAATATGAGAACGCAACTCAACACCTATCTCAACCATGGATATCCCTCCGATCGGAGCACTCCCTTCATCCAGAGGGCCAGCCATCTGGTATCCATAACCACGCAAGGATCCACCGCCACCAACATAAAAACGTTCATCGGCTGACAGTTGATCACGTTTTACCCCCACCAGAGCACCAACCGCGGCCCTCCCAGCCAAGATCAATTGATGACGCTTTAGTAGCGACAAATAATGGCTATGCTGAAAGCGGAATCTGCCATAAAAAATGCCATCGGTCATGGTCTCCAAAGAGAGGCCGCCCTCTATTTCTGTGCGCCACCCAGAAGAGGGTTCCAACGAATCATTGGCATGATCCAGATTCATTGCAAACCGCAATGAGGCCAACCCAAAGGTCTCTTCACTGACCTCTCCCTTCTCCACAATATTCACGACCCGATAACTCAGTTCGGAAGAGTGCTTCATCTGTGGAGAGACAATCCGCTCAATACCTATATCAGCCGTCAATAGATTTCTCTTATAAACTTCTGTCTCTTCATCAATCCACTCTGAAATCAATGTCAGTTTTTGGTTTTTATTGAGGAAAACGGGCTTACCAAAATCCGCCGTCAGACGCCTTTTCTTTGTTCCAGCCTCCCCCTCCAAGGCCAGAGTTTCACCAGCATTAGCCAAGTTCCGGTGCTTCCAGGAAGCCAAAACGGACAGTCCCGCATCTGTACTGAAACGCAACCCAGAGGAGATGGTCCGATGTTTACGTTCATTCAACGTAATATGCACTGGATAGAGTCCCTGCTGGTCTGGAGTCTTCTGAATATCAATCACCACGGTACGAAACAGACCACTGGAGAACAGCACACGTTTCGTCTTCTTCAGAAGTTGAGGCGTATAGCGTTCGCCTATCTGCCAGGGAATCACTCTTCGGACATGATCTGCACGGGTTGTGGTAAGACCTTTTAACTCAATCTGGCCCAGATGAACGCGTGGCCCCAGAGTCATTCGGAAAGTTAAATCCAAGGTCTGTTTGGTATGGTTCGGATGGGCTAAATAGTTGTCATTTTCTGCAAAGGCGAACCCAGATTCCCGGGCATGTTGGCGCAATTTTTCACGTGCTGCAAGAACCTCACGCGCGACCACCGGATCTCCTGGCCGCAACTTCAGATACTCCCATGAAGGATAAGTGTAATCCGATGTTTGGGAACCGTGAGGATTGATGTGCAGATTTCCCAGTCGATAGCGTTTCCCTGCCCGGATGTAAAAAACCACCTTTATGGGATGGCTATTATTATTGTAACTTCCCTCAACCGTAGAGGAGAGATAACCACGTGATTGCAACGCCTGGGTCAAAACTTTCAGATCAGCATTAATGCGTTGCTTCAGGATAATCAGGCTTCTGAGAGGGCGGGACAGACCCTGGATCGTTCCAGATGCCTGTTTAAGAAGATTCTTGATCTCTTCATTGGGTGCACCAACAATCTCTACCGTATAGGGAATCGTCTTATTTTCACCCCCGATATTGGAGAGGCAAAAGCCGGGTTTTGCCATAGATAAACAGATGAATAGAGATAAAAAAAACAAGAAACGGCCAACCGTCTCTTTTAGCGTTGGATTGCACTGTTTCATTAAAAATAGAGTAGCCCAATGAACAGATAAAATATTTTTATAGTGTTTTATAGAAACATCAAGATTTAAACGTATAGTGTTTACGCACCGCCTTGGTAATATCCCAGGTACAGGACATGCCCGCTGAAAAGGTCACAAGATCGCCCTTGCCCATGGTCACCGCTTCACCACCATCAGGGGTTACGGTCACCTCTCCCTCAAGAAAATAACAGACCTCCTCTTGATCATAGGTCCAGGGAAAGTTTGAGACCTCTTTCTCCCAGATGGGCCACGTTTCGACCCCAAGTTCTTTCAGCTTTTCTGGTGCGGGTTGATGCACACATTGGATTGCCGCCATTGTAAACCTCTCTATCAATGGGGTGTCATCACAGTGGATAAATCACGAAGGTTTGCTAAAATAGCAAACCTTCTATTACATCCGTAAGATCTACTCGATACCTAACAATTCCACATCAAAGATCAGGGTCGCATTGGGACCGATCCCCGCCTGAGGCATACCGCGCGGACCATAAGCCAGTTCTCCTGGAATGGTCAAACGGTATTTACTCCCCACCGACATCAGTTGAAGCCCCTCAGTCCACCCTTTGATCACCCGATTCAATGGAAAGGAGATCGGCTCACCACGCTTATAGGAGCTATCGAACTCAGTACCATCGGTCAAAGTGCCTGCATAGTGTACACGCACGGTATCGGTTGCTTTCGGTTTTGAGCCATCACCCTCTTTGAGAACTTCATACTGCAATCCACTGCTGGTTACTTTTACGCCTTCCTTTTTGGCGTTCTCTTCTAGCGCCATGATATCACCTTTCTGGGCCGACTGCGTTTGCTCTGAACATCCTGGCGTGGTCACCATAAAAAACATGACCGCCAGAATCAAAAAATAGGAATGGGATGATTGATACATAGGATTCCTTAAAAATCGTTAACTTATAAATGGACAAGATTTACCAAAGATCAAAACGCTGCAGTTCACGTTTCTCCTCTTCAATAATTTTCGCCAGCGCATTGAGCACTTCCATCTGCTGTTTGGTTACATACTGCTGAATAATCGAATGGTTGGTGGCATGCATGGTTATGATTTCGACCACCAGAGCGACCTGCGCCTGCTCTTTTTTTAGTGTGCGCAATACGCGCCCCCAAAGCGTGATCGGCGGATGGTCCTCGTTCATATGCGGCACAGGAAGATTAAAGCGCGCTCTCACCTCATGGTGCAGATTCTCTTTGATCTGTTCATAATACGCTTGGGATGTCGAGAGAACCACGCCCCCTAAAGAGATTTCATCCAAAAAAACATCCTGTAGACGAAGCCCTCCCAGATGACACTCGACAGAGATCTCCTTAGAGGTCTGGATCCGAACAAAGCGACGATAGCCCACATTTCCTGCAATCTGCTGGATCGACGCCAGTGTGGCTGTATTGGTAACCGAATCAATGAGGGATACTTCAGCACGAAAGGCATTTGTGAGGAACTGCGAGTTTATCTGTGTGCTTTTCTCCTCGTTCATCGCAATGCGTTGAAAAGCATGGACAGAACATATCACCTCCGTTTCTGTAACCTTCTGGATCTGTGCAGGAAAAGAGATCGGAATGCCTTTAAATGTATTAAACAGGTAGACCAAACCGCTATTGCGAAAGATAAACTGAAACCGCTCCTGCCAATCACTTTTCTCTGAAACAGTCTGCTGTTTTACAGTTATTGAGCAAAAGGGCGACGCTTCCAACATACACCGATGTTCATCAACAGTGACATTTTCACCAAAGTGTTTCGCCAAACCATGGACAATACCAATTAAAAAGGGGCAGAGCCTTCGGTGGGAGTCGTAATAGATATTAAGTTCTGTATTGGAGAAACGTAAAATACGAATTTCTGGTGGTTTTATCTCTGGATCAGAACTGCGCAACACCTTATGAACCATATCATTGGCATGAGTAATCAGATCGAAGAGCCCCCACTCTTCTTTTAATAGACCAAGAAAGGTGCCAATTTCAACAAGACTTGGTGCAATATGCACCCCAAAAAGCCCTAAGACATCTTTGTAGGAGAGTTCCGACTGTTTAATAAATTTTTGTAATATATCATGAAAAATATGATCTGGATATTGAATATTGACCTGAATTTTTTTTCCATCCAGATGATCTATGATCTGCTGGGGATCCCACTGCTCTTTGAGTTCATTTTTTGCAAAGTCATTGAAACTTTGGAGGATAAGACCGTACATCGCGTCCCCTACACCTTATAAGTGGCGCCTTAAAAAGGTCATAGTAGCGTGATCAACATTGAGAGTAAAGGATTATGGTATCTTTTTGAACATACACAAGAAAACAGATCTCTTTTTCACACTCAACAGTCTACATCAAAACCTGATTTAAGTAAAAAATCTTTTACAAAAGTGCCTTTGTCAGTTTAAAACGTTTCTCAGGATGATCAACCATCTGATAAAACTGATGATAGCGGCTTGTCTTCTGCGCATCTGGCAGAGGGTTAGAAGGAAAGAGTTGCTGATAATAGTGTATCAGTTCAGAATCATGATCTTTCAGCCGCTTTAAAAGAGGATCTTTTTGCCAGCGATTGAGTATAGTCTCCAGCCCTTCATCAAACACATTTCCTAAAGGGTAGAGGCTATGGCCAAAGAGGGTAACCCAACCATTAAACCAGAACATCGGTTCAATATCGAACGGGTTGTTCTGTTTTTTAGGCGGTGTAGATAAAGGTTGACTGGGAGCACGGATAACCCGTGTACTGGGATCTAAGAACTGTGCCCTTCCTAACGCATCGATGGCGGAACTATAGAAATGGATCGGTGTGTGTGGATAGCTATTTAGGGTCAGGATCGCTTCGCGAAAAATGCGTGCATAATGGTTCGGCTTTGCGGGGTGTACCTTTTGATCGGGAGAGGGAAACAGACGCAGCAGTTTCAGTTCGTGCTGATCCTGTGCCAACGTCTGTTGAAGCCGCTGAAAAACGCCTTTTTTAAAGAGGTCCATGGAGAAGTTAAAATGATTCTGTTTATGCAGTAGACTGAGTTGAATTTTTGGAAACCAGCGGGGCGCTTCACGAATAATTCTGGCAATATTTGCCACCGGAATCCGTTCACGCAACTCGCCTCTATGGTTACTGATAATCTCCTGATGGTACTCATCGAAACTGATCTGGAGGGTCACTTTTGCAGCGGCAGCGGACCTGGGTCTTTGCGATAAATGATGATTGATCTGTTGAAAAAGATCCCTGGTCTTCTCTTGCGAAGTGGCAAAATCACCGTTGAGTAAAATTGCAAAAGTACACGTTTGCGTCATCTGGCGCAGGGTTTGATAAAAGCGATCCATCTGTTGACTTAAATCACCGCCGGTAAACAGAACATTTTCAGACATCACGGTGAGCTGTTTAAACAGTTTCGCCATATGGGGATGGTGCTCGACCTCTGGACGCCAGATAAAGAGGCAGTGGCGACAGGATTGAGGACACTTCATGTAAGGGATAAAGCCCAGCTTTTGAAAACGAATTTTTTTAAGAGGAGGATTAGGCTGTTGATCAATGAGTTCAAAGCGTGCCTTATCGGCAGACTGAAAGAGCTCCAAAGTGCGCTCTTTTTGAATTTTCTGCTCTTGGCGCACCTGTTCAATCACGGAAACCTGAAAGAGATTCAAGTTTTTCCAGATAGCATTGATCGCCTCAATAAGGGGCTTAAGCGGTGTTTCTGACGCATTCTCAGGCGTGGGCGCGGTAGATAGACGATGATGAAGCAACCAGGCGATACTCTCACCCTGGGGCGTATGCGGCTTTAAAGCCCAGTGATTAAGATAGTTCTCGATTAACTGACGCTCTGTTTTTGCGTGCAGCAGCAGATTAACCATATAGGTATGTTCAGAATTTTTTGACAGCTGAGCCACCGCTTTATGGTAATTAACCTGCACATGTTCCCGCAACCACCCCAAAGCGTAGAGATAGACCACAATCTCTAACAGCGCCTGTCCAGGTTCACCGATGGCGAGAAAATCTGTCGGCCATCGATTTTTTGCGAGCTGACGGTTCACCCTTTGGATCGCAGCTTTAAAAGCGTACTGTTGTGATTGAATATAGCTGGATTTTAAGGGGAGCGGTTTAAAGACTACGGGCATGGGTCACCGGTTATGATCAATGAGTGTAAAGTAGAACCAGGCACTATAGAACCATAGTGCGGTGAGTAGTGCGGTGAGGATATCAAAAATTTTAAAGTTGAGTAGCGGATAGATAAAACGGTCATGGAAAGAGAGCAACGGCGGTGAAATATAGTACTCAGGACTGTTTTTATAACGTTTTTTCTCAGAGCACTCTTTAGGGAACTGTTTAAAACGGAGATCGAAGAGAAAAAAGATCTGCCAGAAATTTTGCCGGACATAGCGACCAATCGCCGACCAGCGCTGCCAACTGGCTTTTAAGCCAGCGGATCTGTTCAGTTGATGAATCAGCGCACAAAAAGGCGCAAGAAGAAGACGGTCGGCATGCGTCTGAGCCCTGTAGGCGTGGGGTGCCTGAAGAAAAAAACTGTGAAAGCCAATCGCGTTAAAGCTTTGCAAAAAGGCGTTTAAGATCATTCGGCGAGAGAACCCTTCACGCTCAAAACGGCGTGCAGAGGTTTGCAACACCCCCGGCAGAAGCGTCCAGCGGCCCTGTCGCCAGATCTGCTCTGCCAGGCGTTGATCCTCCATAATCGGTAGCGATTCATCAAAGCCGCCCAGTTTCTCAAAGAAGTCGCGTGAGAGCAGAAAACCCTGATCCCCATTGATCACACCACGCCGATGCAGCATCGCCTTTTTAGCATAGTACTGATAACGAAAAGGGATTGATCTGTTTTGCGTTAAAAAGGTGAGCTGAAAGCGCCCGGCCACATGACGACTTTGGTATCTTTTTTCACTCTGTTTCAGATGATTGAGTGCGCGTTGCAGTTGCTTAAAATCGGTCAAAGTGGAGTCCGCATGCAGAAAAAGCAGATAGCTTCCATGGCTCTCAGAAGCGCCATGATTCATCTGAATACTGCGCCCCCGCAAAGAAGCGAGCCACCGCACCGGCCAGTGGGGCTGATTCTCTTCTTTGCGGCGGTTCTGAAAAGTTTCAACAACGGTTTTTGAGCCATCCTTTGAGCCGCCATCGACAATACAGATCTCAAAAGCAATCCCCTTTTGCTGTTGAAGTTGCCCCAACAACAGAGGCAACCTTTCTGCCTCATTGAGCGTGGGAATAATAATCGAGAGCGTGGGTTTCATAAGATATCGATTTACTTTAAAGATCGCGTCTGACAAAGTGCGGTTTGCGCTTGCCTGAATCGAATGACCGTGTACACTAAGAATCAATCTACGGCTTAGATTATAGCGCAGACCACCACAGAAGCAAAACTTAAAGCTTCTTTAAAAATCTTCTAAGCACCAAGGCTCAACATCTGTTTGAGTCTTTAAGAAGAACAAAAGTTCTTAGCTTGGATCGTCTGACGCTTCAATGTTACACTGATGCGCAAATCGTTCTTATTGTGCTTTTTTATATATAAAGAGGGGATCTTTGGTGGGACTTTTTCAACGTTTTAAAAAAGGATTGGCAAAAACACGTCAAGGGTTTGTCGAGCGCTTAGATACACTCCTGGATGTCTCCAAGGTGGATGACGATCTTATTGAAGAACTGGAGATGCTCTTGATCGCGGCTGATTTTGGTGTCACCACAACAGAGACAATTTTAGCCGAAGCCAAGGAAAATCTTAAATCGGCGCCAGATAAAACACCAGAGACGTTCCGCACCCTGATTCAACAGGCGGTCAAAGATCGTTTTCCCCCGCCCAATAAAGCGCCCTTGTGCCAGGAGAAACCCCATGTCATCCTGGTGGTGGGTGTCAATGGTGTCGGAAAGACCACCACCATTGGTAAACTGGCCGCAACGTTTACCCATCAGAACAAAAAAGTGCTGTTAGCCGCTGGCGATACGTTTCGTGCGGCCGCCGTTGAACAACTTCAGATCTGGGGACGCCGCACCAAGACCGATGTGATCTCTCAAGGACAGGATGCCGATAGCGCTTCGGTCATCTTTGATGCCCATGCCGCAGCAACAGCCCGCGATTCGGATATTCTTCTCGCGGATACCGCTGGACGTCTACACACAAAATCCAATTTAATGGAAGAACTGAAAAAGATTAAACGGGTTCTTAATCGAAAACACGCCACCGCACCGCAGGATATCTGGCTGGTTCTCGATGCCACCACCGGACAGAATGCCATGAACCAGGTCGAACAGTTCCATAAAGCACTCAACTTAACCGGTTTAGTGGTAACCAAACTGGATGGCACCGCAAAAGGGGGCGCGGTGGTGGGTATCAGCGAACGCTTCTCACTCCCCATACACTACATTGGTGTTGGCGAAGGCGTGGATGATCTACGCCCCTTTGATGCCGACCTGTTTGTCGATGCACTCTTTGCACGTTAAAACCCTTCTCTAAATGCATTATCCATCCGCCGCAATCAACGGAATCCTCCTGCTTGAAAACATGATGCCATAATGAAACACTTCTCTGCTTCTCTCTTTTCTGCACTGCTGATTCTCTCCCTACTCACCCCTGTATCCGGTTGGGGAGAGAAATCCACACAATATAAACAGGTGGTAGAAAGCTATAAGAAGAAGTTTGCCAGACTGGCTTCTAAACAGTCGATAAAACCGATCCTCAATCGTAACCGTTGGCCAAAAGATAATCTGCTCACCTCCTATCTGGAGTTTGAACTGCTGTTTCATCCAGATTATCGTGCAACACCTGTACGTCTGTTACGTTTTCTCAAGCGGTGGCCCAACCATCCCCAGAAAGCACGCGTTGAGCGTCTACTCCATATACGGATTGTCAACCACCCCGATGATAAGGCAGTTCTACGCTGGTTTGACCACTCCTTTCCTCACTTGCGTAAGGGAAAGGAGCGCTACTTAAAGCTGCTCATTCAAAAACGCCGCATCACCCACGCAAAAAAAGTGTGGCGTAAACTCTATCGGGCGGGATTTCAACCCTCCGCTAAAATTAATAAAAAACTTAAAAAATTAAAAATAAAGTTTTCCGCCCACGATAAAGAGCAGCGCGTAAGGGCTTTCCTTAAAAAAAGAGCCTGGAAATCCTTCTCCGCGCTGGTATCACGCTTTGCTGAGCCTAAAAAAACCTATTTCCTGGCGATGGCAGATGCAAAAAAAGCCTCCCCTCTATTTGATCGACGGCTAAAAAAACTCCCTAAAAAGATGCGCCGCAATGCAGAACTCTGGGATCTGCGCATTGAGGGATTCCGTAAAAATAAACAGTACCATAAAGCCTGGAAACTTCTGGCAGGAAAAGAGGGCAAATATATCAGTGCAGAACGGCGTCGACTGTTACGCTACCGTTTAGGCCGGAGCTACCTCTACAGCATCAATGATCCCAATAAGGCGCTGATTGTTCTGGATGGTACACTGCGTGAGGTGGGCGGAAAACTCTCCGATACCGCATGGCTTGCCGGGTGGAGCGCCTATCAACTGGGACGCTTAGAGACCGCTCTGGAGATTTTCACCCGTCTGGCCAAGGAGGGCAAAAAACGGGAAAGACGGGCTCAAGGGGCGTATTGGGCTTATCGGATCTTAAAAAATTTAGGCCAGGATGGTCAGGACTGGCTGCGCTATGCCGCCAGGTTCTGGGGAACATTCTACGGTTTTCTCGCCAAGGAGAGTTTAAGCAATAAAAAACTGGTCGGCATTAAACCAGAACCCTACTCATGTAAGTTTCCGGTCAACAACTCCGCCTTCAACCGCTTGGTTAAGCGTCTGGAACGCTTAAAAGCGGTAAACCGCGCCTTCTATAACGATGACGAGATCCGTCAATACGCCAAAAGAGCCCGCTTTTCAGCGGTAACACAGATGTGTCTGGCCATGCGCTACGGTACCGCACGACTGGTACTCAAAATGGCGAAAGAGGGTAAAGGGCCGCCCTTTGCAGGTGCCTGGTATCCTGTACCTAAGTGGCAACCCAAAAAGGGGTGGAAGCTTGATCCGGCACTGATCTGGGGATTGATGCGCCAGGAGAGTCTCTTTTTTCATCGCGCACAGTCACGTGTCGGCGCATTGGGATTAATGCAGTTGATGCCCGCAACAGCAAAATCTGAAGCACGTCTATCCAAATTCCCCTACAGTTCACGCTATCATCTCCAGATTCCTGAGCTCAATATGGAGCTAGGACAATCCTATCTCTACCGCACACTGCGTTATCTGAAAGGTGATCTACTGCTCTCTTTAGCGGGGTATAATGCGGGCCCTGGGCGGGCAAAAAAGTGGTCTAAGCAGTGGAAACGCTCAGATCCTGTACTCTTTATTGAGAACATCCCTTTTACTGAAACCCGAAACTATGTCAAAAAAGTAATGCTTGGTATGGCGATCTATCAACTCAAACTCTATGGCTCCACATCAATCAAAGATATGATCCATCCAAACCATAAAGTCAAAGATTGGTTCTTTAACAAGCGACGCTTTTTAAAGTAGTTGCATTCTAAGTAATCCGCGTCCTTTTTTGATACGCGCCAGTTTCAAAAAAGAACGCGGATCCCATTTAAACCTTAAGATGTTTGCGCCTCTGGCTCATGAAAAAGTTGATAAACCGAAGAGGTCAACGACTGAATCGGAAGTCCTGAAAAACGGATCTGCTCATTGGGACCAAAGAAGAGATAACAGCCTGGATTACCACTGCCACATATTTTCTCAATCGCCTGCTGCTGCATTGATGTTTCAAGCTGAGAGAGCGTATTACGACAGAAGATAATGTCCACCTTCTCACGCAATACCGCCTGGGGATCGAGCAGGTTCATCTGACGAAATTTAACCGTCTTCCGAAGGCTCGGTGTCACACGCACCCGCTGTTTAACACGACTTTTACTCTTAAGCAGATACTGTTTTTTAAGCGCCAAAGGGATGGCACGAACAGAGGCCATGCTAAAAACAGCCCACTTGGCCAGTTCAATCGATTTTTTTGCAATATCGGTGGCGAGAATACGAAATTTAAAATTAAATCCAGGATACTGTTTTGAGAATTCACTCAAAATCATCGCGAGTGTATAGGGTTCTGTCCCCAAACCACAACCAATACTCCACACCATCAATCTTTTCTGCAATCCACAGCCACGGGTACGCAACAACTCCGGCAGGGTTTCATGAATCAGATACTCATAGTGCTCCGGCCCATGAAAAAAACGTTCGGGCTTTTGTGTGAGCAGAAAGAGTAAGAACTGCACCTCTTCATGCTGTATGGATGAACGTGTAACCAGATTGATATAACTGGCGGCAGAGTGAAATCCCAGGGGGTGCAACCGTTTTTGCACCTCTTTACGCAGCAACGCTTTTTTAGCTGAAGGGATAATCAGTCCTGTCTCCTGTTGCAGATAACTTGAAAGACGATGAAAATCCTGTTCGGAAAGCTCATTTTTATAATCAATATGCTGCTCAGAGGCTTGGTGCTGCGCTCCTGTTGCATGCTGCGAGGTAAATTGAGATCTCCCTGGGGTACGCGATGTCATGTTATTTGACACTCCTGCTTTGGCTATTCAAAGTTAACCCGTAAGGCGAATCACTTCGGGAGCGATACGATTAAGCGGTTTAATGATATCGACACTGCCATTTTTAATCGCCTCTTTAGGCATACCAAAGACCACACAACTGGCTTCATCCTGAGCGATGGTGGTGGCACCGGCATCTTTCATTTCACGCATGCCGCGGGCACCATCATCCCCCATACCGGTC
>JBQGBW010000069.1:0-22048 GCA_052043475.1 Magnetococcales bacterium HHB-1 | reverse complement strand
CTTTTCGTGCGCGTTATCGTGATTTTTTCTAGGGTGAGATTGAGATTGGCGACAATTATTCCGGGTCCAGGGTTGGAAACCCTGGCGGGGTCCAGGGGCAGCGCCCCTGGGCGGGGTTTGGGGCAGCGCCCCAAGTAAACGCCGAAGGCGTCGTGCCTTTCAATGATTAAATTGTGCCAGTAAAGAAGTTTTCTCCAAGCTTGCCAGTAAAGAAGTTTTCCCCAAGCTTGCCAGTAAAGACGCTTCCCCCAAGCTTGCCAGTAAAGACGCTTCCCCCAAATTTTTGCCCATAAAAAAAAGCCGCTAATAACGTAGCGGCTTTAGGGGTTCTTTTGTTGGTTTACTTAACCACCACCCCAGGGCATGAAGCGATTAATAAAGCTCATAGGGCGTGCAGCGCCACCCAGATCGTAGCCCATACGGGAGACAGAGTTGGTCATAACATGCATTGCCTGAGTCATGGAGGCGACATTACTGGTGAGTGGTGCGAGCGAGTCCAGTTGGTCGGAGATGTTGTGCATAACCAGGTTCATGGCCCCCATATCGTGGCTCATCTGGGCGACCTGCTGGTTGATTTCGTAGACATTTTTATTCATGGTCACGAATCCTTCAGAGATTCCTTGCACATTCACAGACATCACTTCCATATTATCGCTGATATACTCTAAGTGTGTTGACATGCTGGCGATATTATCGGAGAGCGATTTAATGTTGGTGGACATTCCCCCCATATTGACGCCCATTTTAGGGTCGATGGAGACCGCCATGGTGCGGATATCCTGGGTGAGGCTATAGATGAGAAAAAAGCCATACATTGCCAGGATGATAAAGGAGAAGAGTGAAGGGTAGACGATCAATTCCCAGCGTTTTGCGCTTTTATCGAAGCTGCTCGCGAACTGATTTAAGATCATGGAGGAGCAGTTGCCGCACTCGTCATGTTTTCCTAAGGGGATTAAGGGGGCGTCTTTTCCTGGGTATTTCCCAGGTTTGAGGGGAGCTGTATGGATGGGTTTAGGCGGGGTTTTTTCTGAGGATTTTTTTTCCATATCGATATCCGGCATAACTGAACCTCGATGAGCCGATGGTGGCAGATTTTAGGGATTTTTATTGCGCCAGATCCGGGTATAGATGCGCAGTCAGGCTAAAGAACTCTTCAGAAGCTTTGCTTTTTGGTGCGAGTTCAAAAACGGCACGCCCTTCACTGAAGGAGCGACGATATGCGGTACGTTGGCAGATACGGTTTTTCAGGACAATCACATCGCGGAGTTGAGAGATCGCTTCGAAGGTTTCCTGGGTCTCTTTGAGTGCGGGGTGCGTATCGGCGCGGTTGATAAAGAGAATGATTTCGGGTTTTTTTTTGCCGACCATGGTATCCCCGATGATTTCTAAGAATCTTTGTGTGGACCAAACATCGGCTTGGCTTGGGGGGACAGGGACGATAATTCGGTCTGCTTTCAGGATGGCCTGCCGCATATTCCATCGGTTTGAGGCGCTGATATCCATGAGCACATGACCTTTATGTTTCTTAAAAACCTGGTCAGGATCTGTATCGGATCGATAGATGTTGAGTTTGGGCTCGACCTCTTCTTCGCGGCGCACCTCGCCTGCATCGCTGAGTGTGGCTTGGGGATCTAAGTCGAAGGAGACGACATCGAGTCCTTTTTGTGTGAGCCATACGGCAAGGTTAAAAGTGATTGTGCTTTTGCCGCAGCCGCCTTTGAGATTACCGATAACCGTGACCATATTATTTAGAATCAATTCTTTAATTATGCTCTTACGGTTTGCATCGTTCCAGAGCTTAAAATCAGAGGAGCGATGCGTCATGCGTTTTGTAAGCGCAAGATTTTAGACAAAATAAACGGATAAGATTTCATAGTACGATGATGGCATAAAGAATTCAAGCTTTTGTGACTTTTTTATTTTTTCAGGAAAAAGGGAATGCGTCTATTTTGGTGAGGTATGTTCTTATAGATATTTGAAAAAATTAAAGGAGGGCCGTGCGTTGCACGGCCTCCTTGAGGGATTCCAGAGCGGATCTGGTTGTCCATCTCTTATTTTTTAGCGGGTGCGGCGGGAGCAGCAGGAGGAGCGCCCCAGGGGCCAGCGCCGTAGGGGTGTCCACCGTAGGGATAGCCGCCGTAGTAGGGACCGGGACCGTAGCCATAGGGTCCACCCCAGCCGTTGTAACCGTTATAGCGGTTGTTCCAGTTGTTGTCCCAGTTGTTGTTGCCCCAACCGCCACCGGAGCCGTCCATGTCGCCGCCCATGTTGAAACCGAAGTTTCCGCTGGCGCGGCCATTACCACGACCGTAGCCGTTGTTGCCCCAGTTGTTGCCCCAGTTGTTGTTGTTACCCCAGCCGTTGTTACCCCAGCCGTTGTTCCAGGGGCCGCCACCCCACCATGCTTCAGCTTGTTGAGGAGCAGCGATCATGGCTGCGGCACCTAAAACCGCAGCAGCGGCCAGCAGTTTAACTTTTTTCATTGGAGAAAATCCTTCTCAAAGTAAAGTGAAAGTAAAAATTTAAACGATTTTACCACCATGGTCCCCAGCCGCCGCCGGGAAAGCCCCAAGGGCGATGGTATCCGGGTCCATAGGGGTGGTAGCCGTTCCAGGGATGCCAACCGTTATTCCAACCGTTGTATCCGTTATTCCAGTTATTATTCCAGAGGTTATCCCACAGGCCATCGCCCCAGCCGCTAAGATCAGCGTTCATATTGAAACCGAAGTTTCCTCTGGCACGACCGTCGCCCCAACCGTAGCCATTATTGCCCCAGTTGTTGTTCCAGTTATTGCCCCAGTAGTCGTTACCCCAACCGGGTCCCCAACCGGGTCCCCAACCAGGACTGCCCCATCCAGGCCCCCACCAGGCTTTTGCTTCTGTTGTGGGGAGTAGAATCAGTGTACCTAAAAACAGAGCGACCATAAAAAATTTCATGCGATCTGACATGAGTTTCTCCTCAACCATGTTGAAGGTCTATCAATTATAAAGGTAAAAAGTGTGCTGTCCAAAAGAGATCAGCTCTATAAAAGACTGAAAAAATTACTTTTGTCGGCTCCAGGGATTGTATTCCCACTGTGTTCTGTTGGTTTGCTCGATCTGTTTTTTTTCTGGTGGTGTCTTTTTTTTAACGATGCGCCAGGGGTTTCTGGAGAGCGCCTCTTGCGTGTGTTGAGGAGCATTGGCTTCGTTTTGGTGGGGTGGTTTTTGCTGTAACGGCCTCTTTGGCGAAATGTGATCTCTTAAGTTTACAGGCGGTTTATAGTAGGGCGGTGGGCCCCAACCCGGTGTTGTATATGGCGCTGGTGGATATCGATAGGGAGGATATCCATAGAGCATTGCAACGGCTTGAGGGTCGTAGCCATAGCCAAAGAGTAGTGCAGAGTCGTGATGGGCGACGCCCCACGGGTCATAGAGAAGGGGATTGTTAGGTTTTCTTCTCTTAAGAATCTGGGTCTTTTGTGTCGGTGTTGTTGTGCTTTTTGCGGGATTATCGATCTCCTGCCGAAAAGCGTTCATGAAGGCGCCAAATTTTCTCCCCATCAGTGTGGCATCGTCGTTGCGGTTGCCCAGATATGCGGGCTGAACATCGCCCTCATACTCTGTCGCTTTTGCTGAAATCGCAAAAGAGAGCATAATGCAGAGCATGCCTATCTGTTGAATCCAATACGGCTTAGGGGTCATGATTTGAAGCACCAATGGTCATTTGGAAGGGGTTTTAATTTATTAAAATATTATAAAAATCTAATATTCGAATAAGAGCAGAACTCTCCCTTTTTATTGGCAAGCGATTGGCCAAACGACTTAAAAGGAAGCATAACAATATTTTCAATGGAGCGCAAGAAAAAAATAGTCTTTTGCGCTATTTTTTATGTTTTATTTCTTCTGGAGAAGAAGCCAAGCGGCGATAGTTGCTGGGAAGCTGAAAAAGAGCCTCAGGTTGCGGCTCCTCTCTGATTTGAGAAAACTCCATAATCAGGCCATCATCATACTGTTCACGGATCGCAACCTTTAGGCGGGGATCGATCCATAGGTGGTGAAATTTCTTTCCTTTTTTATCAAAGGTTGAGATCAACCAGTGCCAGGTGAGGCGCTCTTTAAGGAAGACTTTGCCCTGGCGTTGGCAGAGATAATTTTTATTTTGATTGCAGGGGCTGTTGGCTTCATCGGGGAGAGGAGGGCGTTCGGGGGCGCCATCTTCCTGGATGTAGGTCTTATTCTCAGGAAAGAGAAGCCAGACCTTTTTCTTTTTATTATTATAGATGAAAATAATTTTTTTATTGCCGTGCTTCCCTTCGGAGCGGACACCCCAGCGACTGACAAACATTCGGCCGGTGGCATTTTTTTCTGGTTTCAGTGGGTGGTAGCGGTTTACATAAGCGGAGAATTCAATATCTTTTTCTGGGGTGCTGTAAACGGTTAATGGAAAAAACAGCAGAAGGTAGAGCGCTAAACGTGGTAGAGAAGAGAACATGATCACTCTTTATTCAAGGGGGGTGTTGTTTGGGGTTGCGTTGGTGAAGGTGTCTTGTGGTTTGGGACGTTGGTGTAAGAGAATGGGCTTTGTGGTGGTGGAAAATTGTTGCTGGGGTAGTGGTTGCTTGTAGGAGAAAAGTTTCCGAAAGGCATCATCTGATTGGCCATGCCGAAAGGAGAGGGCATGGCGAAGTTGTTCTGTGTGGGATAGTAGTTTTGATGGCGTGGTGGGGGATAGGTTGGATTTGTTCTTTGTGTTGCTGTTTTGTGCTTTGTGGTTTCTGATGGTGTCGCCGTTTGTGCAGGTTGGGGATAGTATGGTGGTGCATATTGAGGCCGCATGTTTGTGTGCGGTGAGGGCCAAGCGGGATAAGGGGTAGGCTGTGTTTGTGGTGGTGTGTTGTGTCTGGCTATGGGGTGCTGTTGGGGATGTTTATCTGCTTGTTGTGCGGAGGGTTCTGTTTTCTTAAGCGGTTTTTGAGCCTCTATTGTTTGCGCCTCTATCGATTGTGTGGCGGTTTCTCTCTCTGAAGAGGGCTTCTCTGTGGGGATACTCTCTTGTGGTATCACTTTTGGCGCATATTCTTGCTGCTTAGGTGTGGGCAGAGGAGGAATGGTGACAATACCACTCTCGCGTCCCCAACTTGGGCCACTGCTGGAAGGGGCGTTGAAGGCGTGAACGGGTGTGTTCATGTTCAAAGAGAGAAGAGATACAAAAAGATAGATTAAAAATTGATTTGGAATATAAGGATAGCAGCGCATGGGGTTGTTATCCTCCGCTTTTTCTCGAATGTTTTTATGGTGAAATTAAAGGTTGAGAAAATTATAGGCCAGTTAAGGGGAGTTTAGCCAGCATTAAATTAAAAAAAGAGGGGCTTATGCAAAAGCACAAGCCCCTCTAATCGCAATTCAAAAGAACGGGATGAACGCCCTATTCTGACGGCTTCAGACGAATCCCACGGCGTTTTTTAGCAGTTGTTGCCTTTTTTTGGCTTTTAGCTGCTGTTGACGCTTTTTTCTGAGCAGTCGTTGTGGTGCTCTTCTTAGCGCGAGTTGCTCTTTTTGCCGGCGTCTTTCTTGTCGATGTTTTTTTAGCAGGCGTTGCTTCCGCTTTGGGTTCTTCCTTAGCAGGAGTTTCCTCAGCTTTGGATTCTTCCTTGGCAGGAGTCTCTTCTGCTTTGGGTTCTTCCTTGGCAGGAGTCTCTTCTGCTTTGGGTTCTTCCTTGGCAGGAGCCTCTTTAGCTTTGGGTTCTTCCTTGGCAGGGGTCTCTTCAGCTTTGGGTTCTTCCTTGGCAGGAGCCTCTTTAGCTTTGGATTCTTCCTTGGCAGGGGTCTCTTCAGCTTTGGGTTCTTCCTTGGCAGGGGTCTCTTCAGCTTTGGGTTCTTCCTTGGCAGGAGTCTCTTCAGCTTTGGGTTCTTCCTTGGCAGGAGCCTCTTTTGCTTTGGATTCTTCCTTAGCAGGAGCGACTTCAGTCACTGGGGCTGAGGTCACCTCTTGCTTTTTTTCGGAGGATTCCTTCTTCTCTGAAGCAACTTTCAGATCCTCTTTGCTGCTTTCAGTGCTCTTTTTTTTTGCAGGTTCCGCCTTTTTTTTGCCAAACTCGATGGCCTTTTCGGTGCGTTTTTTGATTGCATCGTCTTCGTAGCCAGGCTCGTTTAGCGCAACAAACTCTGGTGGTAGACCATCAGCATCAGGTTTCACAAAGGAGTTCTTTGCACTGATGCATCCTAAGGGGATGACCAGAAGCGTGAGAAGAGTGGAAACCAGCGCGCCGAAGAGCAAGGATATCGCCATGCCCTGGAAGATAAAGTCGGTGAGGATCACACTGGAGCCTGCAACCAGAGCAAATGCCGTGATCAGAATGGGCCGTGTTCTCGCTTTACAGGCAAGGATTACCGCATCCCGAACCGGTACACCTTTAAGGACTTCCTGCTGTGAGAAGTCCACCAGCAGAATCGAGTTGCGAACGATGATTCCTGCCAGAGCGATAAAGCCGATCATTGAGGTGGCGGTAAATTTGGCATCCATCAGCCAGTGACCGGGAACAATACCCAGCAGGGTTAATGGAATCGGTGCCATAATAATTGCGGGAAGTGTGAAGTTACCAAACTCCCAGACCACCAGCATATAGATGAGAATCAGTGCCGCACCAAAAGCGAGCCCCATATCCCGGAAGGTCTCATAAGTGACCGTCCACTCACCTGTCCACTCAAAGCCCGATTTACTGTAGGTCTCAGGCGCGCCCATATACTCACCAGAGATGTTTTGATTATCCGGTGTCGTATAACTTTGCAGCATATCCTCCACTTCAGACATGCCATAAATGGGGGCATCCAGACGACCTTCCACCTCACCTGTCACATACTCTACAGGTCTGAGATCTTTGTGGTAGATGATCGGGTCTTGAACCGCTTTAACAAAACGTCCCAACTCACCCAGAGGAATGGTTGTTCCGCGTGGGGTCATGATCGGCAGATCGGCTAAGCTGGTGATTTTTGCGCGAACCTCTAAAGGAACCTGGATGATAATATAGGTGGGCTCTAACATGTGGCCTTTTTTGATATCACCCAACCGTGCACCGCCCATGGCCATGCCTAAGTTACGATTGATGGTATCGACAGAGATTCCACGGCGAACCGCTTTTTCTGTATCCACCTCAAATTTCCAGATCTCGTAATCGTCCTGCATGTAGTTATCGACATCGACAATCACTTCGGCTTTTTCAAAGAGGTTGGTCATGTCGTTGGCCACCTGGCGCCTTATGGTATCGGTGGGGCCTGTGACTTCAGCAACAACCGATTGGAGTACAGGCGGTCCAGGAGGCATCTCAACCACCTGAATTTTTGCACCATGTTTTTTCGCCAGCGGTGTGAGTAGATGGCGGGCCGCAACCGCGAGGTCGTGGCTGGTGCGTTCGCGATCATTTTTATGGACAAGCTGCACTTGAATGTCGGCTTGCCAGGGGTCTTCCCGGAGATAGTAGTGGCGAACCATGCCATTAAAGTTATAGGGGCTGGCGGTGCCAACATAGGTCTGTAGGGCGACCACTTCGGGAATATTTTTCTTCAACGCTTCCGAGAGTTCTCTGGCGACGTTGGTGGTTTTTGGCAGTGCGCTTCCTTCGGGCAGGTTGATGACCACATTAAATTCAGGTTTGTTATCCAGGGGAAGGATTTTAACCGTGACATCTGTGGTATAGAAGAGTGCCATGGAGAGGAAGAACATCACGAAGAGTGAGACTAAAAAGGCGTAGCCTTTAAACTTGCTGGTAATCAGCGGTGGAATCAGCCAACGGTAGAAGCGTTCCAGTTTTTCCGCCTGATTATGCTCTTTCTCCGAGTGAAAATGGAGTGAGCGCATGCTGGGTTTAATGATCTGTGCCAGCCATGGGGTGAATATAAAGGCGGCAAAGAGCGAGAAGAGCATTGCAGCCGAGCCCAATGCGGGGATTGGCTCCATATAAGGGCCCATCATACCGCGAACAAAACCCATGGGCAGTAGAGCTGCAATTACGGTGAATGTGGCTAAGATTGTGGGGTTACCCACTTCGCGAACCGCATCCACGGAGATATTCACACAGCAACTATCCTGCAGAAGCCATCTTCGATAGATATTTTCCACCACCACAATAGCGTCATCCACTAGAATACCGATGGAGAAGATGAGCGCGAAGAGTGAGACGCGATCAATGGTATAATCCATCAGGTAGGCGGAGAAGACGGTCATCAGGATCACGATTGGAATCACGACCAGGGTGACCACCGCCGGGCGGAAGCCTAAGGAGAACCAGACCAGCAGGGTGACCGCAGCGGTGGCGACGAACAGTTTGAACAGCAGTTCGTTCACCTTCTCATTCGCGGTCTGTCCGTAGTTCCGGGTGACAGCAACATGAACATTGCTGGGGATCATGTTGTTCTTTTTGAGTTCCTCAACCCGTTTTAAGATGTTGTTGGCAACGGTGACTCCATTGGAGCCTTTTTTCTTCGCGATGGCCACGGTGACCGCTGGAGCACCATCGGCGGAGGGGGTATTATCGGTATAGGATTGGCCAGTGTAGTAGGAGACACTTCTTTTGGTCTCCTCAGGACCAGCGAAGACTTTCGCGACATCGGAGACATAGACCGGCTTGTTATTGTGCATTCCCACAACAAGGCGGGCGATTTCGGCGGCATTCTTTAAAAATGCCCCGGTGTAGACTTTAAAGCCTTGATCGCCGCTCTCAACATTACCGATGCCCTGTTCGCTGTTGGCGGTTTTGATCGTTTGGGCGATCTGATCTAAGCTGATGCCAAACCCGGCCAATCGTTCGGGCATCACCTCAATACGGATCTGCTCTTTTCGGCCGCCGACCACAAAGCCTTGGCTGGTATCGGGAACCTCTTTCAGCCACTGGAGCATATCCATCGACATGGTGCGCAGTGTGCCATCATCGAGTTCATCCGACCAGAGGGTGAGGGCGACAATGGGCACATCATCGACCGCCCTGGATTTAACCAGCGGCGGCATGACGCCGGGTGGCATCTTATCCATGTTGTGCTTAATGCGGTCGTAGAGTTTGACCAGTGAATCTTCGAGTTCTTCACCAACGTGATACTCTACGGTGATCATTGCCTGTTCACGCATGGAGGCGGAGTAGACATGTTTCACACCGTGAATTTCACTCATGATGCGTTCTAGGGGGTCCGTTACCAGGGTGGCGACCTGTTGGCTGGAGGCGCCTGTGTAGCGGACAAAAATATCGACCATGGGAACGGAGATCTGAGGATCTTCCTGTCGGGGGGTTAGGACCAGGCCCAACAGACCCATAGCGAGGGAGGCAAAAAGAAAAAGTGGCGACAAAGGGGACTGAATAAACGCCCGCGCCATTTTCCCTGCCACACCAAGATTGGAATTTGTTTGATTGCTCATATTCCGGGCTTTTTATCAAATCGCGATCGTGTGGACTGAAAACCGCCGACTTAAAAGATAAAGTTGGCGGCGCTTTTTTTAGGGGGAGCGTTCGATTCAGTGGTTATTGGCTGTAAACCAGCGTGGTGCCACGGTTTGTGGGGGCGCTGCGTAGATTTTTTGATCTGCTTTTAATCCAGAGAGTACGGTGGTTTGATCCGTACCCACAGCGTTACCTAAGCGGATGGCGCGTAGAGCAGGTTTTGGTGGTGAGCCCTCAGCGACAAAGACGCCGGGGAGGCTTCCACGTTTAACCACAGCGCTCTGTGGGATCACGGGCAGATTTTTGATTGCCGTGGTGTTATCAGGAACCTGGACTTCGGCGTACATTCCTGGTCCACCGGGTACGTCGGCAGGGAGGTCGAGTTTCACCGTCACGGTATGGCGACTGGGGTCGGCTGTGGGGTAGATCTGTGCGACGCGGGTTTCGATTGTTTTATCCGCGACATCGACCTTTGCGAGAATGACCATATCTTTATGCAGGCCAGGCATCAGACGAGCAGGGACGTCCACCTTGATCTGTAGGCGTTTGGTATCTGCAAAGTGGAGTAGGGGCATGCCCGGTTGAACGGTATCGCCTTTTTCCACATGCTTGCGGATGATCACGCCATCGAAGGGGGCGATGGTTTTGGTATCGCGCAGGCTGGATTCGACCTCTTTGATCGCGGCCTGGGCTTGCAGCAGCGAGAAGTGGGCTTGATCGATACCGATGCCGTGGGCGTAGATCTGTGCGCGGCGGGAGAGTTCGGGGGAGTAAGCACCCATCATCTCTGCTATGGGGCTGGTGAGCACTTCATCCATAATTTTTGGCATACCCATACCAGTATTGGTGGCGAAGTCGGAGCCGGAGATCACCTGGCGGGTATACTGGACGCGGGCGTTACGCCAACCAGCCTGTGCTTTGGCGAGTTGCGCATAAGCGGATTGTCTTTTCGCCATCAGGTTGTGGTTGGTGAGTTGAACCAGCAGGGTGCCTTTTTTAAAGCCATCGCCTTCACGGCCTGCGAGTTCTTCGATGCGTCCGGGCATCTGAGCGGAGAGCGAGACCTCTTTATAGGGGATGACGGTTCCACCCAGGGTGGTGGTGGGGCTGTTTGTCCCACTCTCTACGGTAATGATGTCGCCGTAGTTTGTTTGTGGCTCAGGCGTTGTGGTTTTAGGCGCGGCGGCGGTTTTGGGTGCAGGCGGCGGTGTGGGATCGGAGGCTGGAGAACGACCAGGCCATAGAAACCAAGCGGCCAGCGCGCCAGGCAGCGCGATATAGAGAATTAATTTCTTTATCATGGTTGAAAATTCCTCTCCGCTATGCCTGTGCGGCGCTCGAAACGCCAACGGCAAACGAAAAAAATTCTGGCTTTTTAGTTTAAAAACTATAAAAGGGGAGCGAGTTTTCAAGTAGAACAGCGAATCCAGATTTATTTTCTATCTGGATTCGCTATTGATCTACTTTTATCTTAGTTTATCGATAAAAAATGGAAGCTAGACGCGACCCATTACGGTAAAGCTTTTGATAAAAGGTCCAGCCATGCGGGGATCTTTGATCATGGCGCCGTAGTCACCGACCTTAAACTTAAGTTGGCGCCTAGTATAAGCCATACCTAAGGACATCATCCCTAAGCCTTTAGCGATCCATTTATTCCAGTTATCTGCATCGGCCCGCAGATCCCAGTTGAGTTCTTCGCCGGCGTAGGCACCAGCTTTGGTTACATGGCCATTTTCGACGACAAGAACACCCAGGGGGTTGTCTTCGCCATCGAAGCCGTAGGCGATGGTGGAGTTAAAGTTGATTTTTTCCAGGGCACCGGCCAAATCGGACTCTTTATTCCACTCTTCCCCGAATTTTTTCATCCATTCGTCAGAGAAAAGTTCTGCCATAATGTTTAAACTCCTGGTTTTAGTTACGCATTTTGAGGCGTATTGTTAGAAACGATTGTTTGTATATCATAGGATACAAAACGGTCGCGCCACAGTATACGCTATTCTCTCGACCCTTGCCAACCGCTGATGTGACAGACTGCATCTGGACTTTTAACGGCTGCTTAATTTTTAATCAAGGCTATAGCTTAATTTTTGCCTAGGATATATTAATTTTTTGAATTAGTAAACAAGAATATTAGCATAATCTAAAATTCGATTGTGTCAGCGGAGATGATCTCCAGATTATTTTTAAAGAATGAGGGGAGGTGTGGTACCATCTTTTCTGGTATGGGAACCTGTAATCAGGTTTATGAAAGGGAAAACTGATACCTGATACAAAATGTAAATTTCAAGATAAACATCAATCTGATCATTCACCATATATGTCTGGAGTAAGAGGCTTTTATATCAAAAATGCTCTTTTCGCAACAAAGTCAGAAATTCGCAAAAGTGATGCGATCTTTTTTACTCATCTTCCTGCCGCTGGCATCTCTTTTCTCACTGGCTGCCTGGATTCCGATTATCATTGAAACCCGTTTGAAAGAGAAAGATCTTCAGGCACAACATCAGTTGCACCTGATGTTCTCTGTCTCCCACATCAAACACAATTTCACCACCGCAGAACAGGATCTGCTGTTCTTAAGCCGTTTGCCCTCTTTGAGATCCTTTATCCGTGAAAACAGTCGGCAAGCTTATGGATTGTTGGTGGGGGAATTTCGGGATCTTGCACAATCACGTCAGGTTTATGATCAGATACGTTTGATCAATGCTCAAGGGCAGGAACTTATCAGAATTCAAAAAACGCCTTATGGTATTGTGACGGTGCCAGAGGAACAACGGCAGAACAAGAAGGCGCGCTACTATTTTACGGAGACCATTTCACTTCCTGCCAATCGGATTTTTATCTCCCCGTTTGATCTGAATGTGGAACAGGGAAAGGTTGAAACACCCTACAACCCAGTTCTCCGTTTGGCGACACCTATCAAGGATGCATCTGGAAAGCCTCGTGGAATCGTTGTGCTCAATAGGTTGGCTGCACCGCTTCTGGATGGATTTCGCGAGGCCATGCATTTCAACATTAGTGGGGCCATGCTTCTTAATGAAGATGGCTATTGGCTTGTCAGTCCCAATCCCGGCGAACAGTGGGGGAACCAGTTGGAACATGGTAGACGGTTTCAGGATCGTTTTCCCCAGGCATGGGAACTGATCCAGTCGAAACACAAGGGGGTTGTTACGACCAGCCAGGGGCTGTTCTCCTTTCTGACCATTGATCGTTCTGAAATCAAGCCATTCGCCCATAATGAAGCGTTGATAAGGCGGGGGAATGTCTCCAGGCACGCTTTCAATCATATAAAGGCTGTATCATGGGTTCCGCCTGAGGAGATCCCCTCATCCTCACCCCGCCACCACGCGTATATCTTCAGTATGTTGATGCTCCTGTTGGTCGCACTTGCCTGGGGAACCTTTTATCTGATCAACAAGCGTGCCAAAAACAAGCTGTTGAGACAGGAAGTGTCGGCGCTGGATTCTCAATTGGTCGCTCTGTTCAACTTAGCCCCTTTAGGTATTCTGATCTGTGATGAAAATGGCGTGATTCATAAGGCGAACAGCGCTTTTTTTCAATTGTTGGGATTTGAAGATTCTACGAATCCGCCGCGCGTGCATGCATTTTGGGACTGTGTTCATGCCGCTGAAATGATGCGCATGAAACAGACCTGGAGAAAGCTTCACGAGGAGGGGACGGATCGTTCCTCTCTACAGGTGCGTTTTGACCGTCGGGATGGCGCGGTTGTGTGGACCGATGTGCACATGCGGCGTTTGAGCTTGATGGAAAAGAACGAAAAGTTGTTTTTTTTAATCATTCGCGATCTTACAGTCGAGCGCAGAATCGAAGCTGAAGTCATAAAGAAAAAGGATGAGTTGGAAACCAGGGAAAGAAACAGATTTAACCGTAAACTTCATGATGGTCCTTTGCAATCCATGCAGGTTCTTCTTCTGGAGATCCAGAATCTCAACCAGACCGCTGGAGCCGATATTCAGGATTGTCCGGCCAAGCTGTATATGGTAAGCGACCGGATTAAGGATATTATAGAGGATATCCGTTTCAGCATTCAGGACTCCCATGCCATGCTGATTGAAAAAAACGATCTGGCTGGCGTTATTCGTATGGCCTGTTGGGAACTTGCCGAACGGACGATCATCGAAGTGGATTTCCTACAGGATGGTGTGTGCTACCGACTGGAATCCATGGTCGTAAGAAACGTGTATAAAATATTTCAGGAGGCACTCAGCAACGCTTTGCGCCACTCGGGTTCACGAACGGCTACGGTTTCATTGCTGTGGGGGCCTGGGGAAAGGCTGTTGCTTGAAGTGGCTGATCAGGGGCGTGGGTTTGACATGGAAAACATTTCGAAATCCTCTTTGGGTCTTGGTATCATGAGGGACAGGGCTTCTCGTATTGGTGGAAAATTGCGTATTAACAGCAAGATTGGTGCGGGGGCCATCGTTAGCCTGGAGATCGGTGCCTCATGATTCGGATCGTACTCATTGATGACCATACCATTTTTCGTCAGGGACTCTCCAGTCTGCTGAAAAGCAACGGAGAGATTGACTTGGTGGCGGAGGCGTCCGATGGCCGGGATGGATTGGATGTTATTCTGAAATATCAACCGGATGTCGCGGTAATCGATATCTCGCTGCCGCGGCTTAACGGTTTGGATATCGCCAAGCGCGTCTTCCTATCCAAACTGGACATTCACATGGTGCTGCTCACCACCCATGCCGATCCAGCGTTAGTGCAACAAGGCTGGGAAGCGGGGGTGTTGGGATTTGTGCTCAAGGAAAACAGCTTTGAGGAGTTGCTACAGGGAATCAAGCAGGCTTCGCAGGGGAAAAGGTTTACCAGCAGAAAAATGCTGGAGAGACTGGATGCCATAGACTTTGATTCTTCAACAAAATCGTTATCATTGCAGGAAAAATCCATGATAATGCTTGTTTCTAAGGGGTTGACTGACAAGGAAATCGCCCGCCAGATGAATATCAGTCCTAGCACTGTTAATACCTACAAGTCTCGTATCCGGAGAAAACTCAACCTTCGTTCCAAAGCTGAAATGGCGCACTATGCCACTAAAATGGGTTTTCTTGGTTAGTTTCTTTGGAAAATGATATGGAGAACAGCTGAAACGGTGTGTCTCACTTAAATCGATAGCAGGAGGAAAATGCGAATCGACATTTTGCATTATTTTAACAATATATAAATGTTATATTTACAGCCGCGTGCAAGGGTATTCCGCCAAAAAAAATAGGCATGATCAACGATTATTCGTCTGACATCACAACATCTAAACAATCGATCAAATGTCGATCATCCAATCGACAGACAGGGTTATTTTTGACTGCTATTTTATCCAGACTGTAAAAATCCTGGGGAGAACAACTTTCTCTATTTTTGCTTTAAGTCATTGAAAAAATAAAATTTTATGAAGATATTGCACGTCAAACCAATCTGTTGGCCTTGAACGCCGCGATTGAGGCCGCGCGGGTAGGGGAGCACGGAAAGGGGTTTGCTGTGGTCGCAGCTGAGGTGCGCAAACTCGCCGAACGCAGCCAGGCGGCAGCGGGGAAAACAGCCAACTCTCTTCGTCCAGTGTCGAAGTGGCGGAACGGGCAGAGAGGATCATCCACGCTTTGGTGCCGGATATTAGCAAGACCGACGAATTGGTGTAGGAGACCGCGGTCGCCAGTCAGGAACAGAACCAGGGTGCTGGTCAGATCAATCAAGATCTGCAACAGCTAGATCAGGTGATCCAGCAAAACATGTGGCAATATTGAGCAGACAGGCCATCTGCAGTTGAATTAGGATAACAAATGAAAGTGAATCCATTTTTATCTGTCATAAAAAAAATATACAGCGTTTCATGGAAAGACGGTGATTCTCTCCTGTTGATTCTTTTTGCATTGCTCGTCGTTGTGAAGACGTTTTTTTTGTTCATTCATTTCGACGCAACAGCTTACGACAGGGATATCAATCTGACCGAGGAAGCGGAAACGTTGCAGAAAATCAGTCAAATCCGATCTGAACTTCATTTTCTCAGTGCTGAAGTTTTGCGTTTAGAAAAGATAGCGGCTGATGGTGGGTTGGGGGTCAGCATTGAAAAAAAAGTCCTTTCAAAACAGTTTCATCAAAAGTGGGATGAAATGATCTCCTTGATCGAAACCCTGGAGGTGGATCTTCAACATCATCAATCCAGGCAGATTGAGAAGCCATGAAGTATTGTATTGCTCTATAGGTAGGAGTGATTTTCCCCGAAAAGATGAAGGAATCAGATCTTTTTTTCCCGTGCAATGATGGAAAAATTGTTGTGAGATGCGAAAGGGTGAGGTCAATATTCTGGTTGTGAGCAATTTGACAGCTACGAAAAAATCTCCAACAGCCCTTCTAAAGAAAAACTGTTGGAGAGATGGATCTTTTTATTCACGGAAAAACGCCTGGGAAACATGATCAAACAGCGGCCCGATCAGATACTCAATCGCGGTGCGTTCGCCTGTTTTAATCATCACATTCGCAGGCATGCCAGGAATTAACTCAATGTCTTTGAGTTCTGCTAACTGTGCGTGGCCAATCACAACCTGGGCTTTATAGTAGGTGCGGCCTGATTGACCATCCGTGAACACATCTGGAGAGACCCGTTTTATTGTGCCGGTTAATACCGGGCGCTGATTGCGGGAGAAGGCAGTCAGCATGATATCTGCGGTCAAGCCCACCTTAACAGTATCGATATCCATAGGGTTGATCAACGCATCAATCACCAGATGATCCTCTTGGGGGACGATATCCATCAGTGCTGAACCGGGTTGAATAATCCCCCCCTTGGTATGCATGCTGAGTCCAACAATCTTACCCGCCATCGGGGCTTTGATCTCTGTGCGTTTTAAAATATCCTCAGCAACCGTGAGGCGTTCACTAAGATCGGTGAGTTCTGTTCTTGTGGCATGCAGTTGCGTTTCAACCTTCTCTAAGAACTCCCGGCGAATCTGGAGCAGTTTTACCTGTGTTTCGCCAATTGCTACTTCGGCACGGGCGATCTCCGCTGAAATCTGGCCATGTTGGCCTTTTAACTCCTGGGCATTACGCTGTAAGGCCAGAAGCCTTGTCCGTGAAGAGAGCCCTTTTTTAAAGAGCTTGTTGATGCCTGCACGCTCATCATTAATCAGACTGAGTTGACGCTCTTTGGCGTTTTTTTGCGCTTTAAACCCCTCAATCTGACGCTCTAACTGTTTGGTACGCTGCACCAGGATCTTTGCTTGTCCGATAAGCGCCTGACGACGGACATCGAAGAGTTCTTTCTGGCCTTGTAAAATCTGTCTTACTAAACCAGAATCGCTCTGTGATAACACGTCAGGAAATTGGATCTCATCCGCTGCAATTCGTTCGGCTAAAAGGCGGGACTCCAGCGCTTTGGTCTCCAGATAGCGTTTCTGTAATAGATTGACGTTGGATCTGGCTTGGGTGGCATCCAGTTGAATCAGCGTCTGGCCTTTTTTAACCTTTTGTGACTCATGGATAAAAATTTTCTCAACAATGCCTCCCTCAAGGTGTTGTATGGTCTTGCGACTGGAGGCCACCGCAAGTTGCCCTTGGGCGATGGCACCACTGCTTAAAGGCGCGGTGACAGACCATATTCCTAAACTGAAGATGGTGAGAATAATCAGAAGATAGACCATCCAGATTGGCCGGCCGGCATCTTGAGGCAGTATGGGGAGTGGTGTGTTAAGCGAGGATTCGTTGTTCATGGCTCTCAAGATGATTCAGGTTGAAGGTTGTGGTCATGTTGCTGGTTTTTGGCTTCATATTGGAGCGGACCCGGTTCGCCATCTCGGTGGTCTTTCCTTGCCAGATCATTTTTCCCTCTTTAATGATCACTGTGCGATCGGTAAGATGGATCATGGCTGGACGGTGGGCGATCAGGATCACCGTAATTTTGCGTTTTTTAAGCTCTTGCAGCGCATTTTTTAAAGCCATCTCGCCTTCAGGGTCAAGGTTGGCATTGGGCTCATCAAGCACAACCATTGTCGGACTACCATAAAGTGCGCGTGCTAAACCCACTCTTTGGCGCTGTCCACCGGAGAGGGAGCGGCCTCGCTCACTGACCTGGGTTTCATAACCTTCGCTGAATTTTAAAATCTCCTCATGGGTATTGGCCTCTTGAGAGGCTTTAAGCAGTTTATCCGAATCAATTTCACCAAAGCGACAGATATTCTCCGCAATTGAGCCCTCAAAAAGCTCAACATCCTGGGGGAGATAACCCACGTGAGGGCCTAGCTTCTCTTTTGACCAGGAGGCGACGGGCACGCCATCCAATCGTACCTCACCCTCTTCAGGTAACCATATCCCCATAATTAAACGCGCCAAGCTCGATTTTCCCGCGCCACTGGGACCGATAATACCGATACTCTCACCAGCGTTAATCTCTAAGGAGAGATCCTCAATAACCGGATCACCACAGCCAGGAGGGACACAGGTCACCTTCTCTAATGTGATCTGACCTGTGGGGGGGGCGAACTGGATCTGTTGTGGTTTGGGTCTTGTGTAGGTTTTGGTGAGTTGTGAGATCCTTCGGTAGGCATTGCGGGCAGAGATAAATTGACGCCAGGTGCCGATCAACTGCTCTACAGGAGCCAGGGCGCGGCCTAAGATAATCGATACCGCAATCATCATTCCTGGAGAGATCTCATGGCGGATCGCTAAAAAAGCACCTAAGCCTAAAATGCCCACCTGAACCGCCAGACGGATAAAGCGTGTGCATCCCATTACGGCCGCAATTCGGTCGTTGGCTTTGGTCTGTAACGCCATAAAACGAATTCGTGCCTGCTGCCAACGTTTTTCTAAGGCGGGAAACATCCCTAACGCGGTAATAATCTCTGCATTTTGAAAGCTGCTATCGGCAAAAGCGGTGCTGGCAATTGACGCTTTAGAGGCTTTGGCCATCTTCTTGCCGCTCACCAGATCCGCCATAAATGCAAACAGTAGCAGGAGTAGTGCGCCACTTAAGGCCAGGTGGCCTAAGGTGGGGTGGATGATATAGATAATGGCCAGATAGACAACGATCCATGGTAGATCAAAAAAACTGTTCAGAGTTGAACTGCCGATAAAATGGCGAACCTGTTCAAGATCCTGTAAGGCGCGTACGCGACCGCCACCAGGCTTAAGTAAACTTTTCTGAAATACACTAAAAAAAAGCGAGCGATTCATGGTGGAGTCAAAGAGAATGCCCACACGCACTAAAATTAGCGAGCGTGCATAATCCAATCCTCCCAGAATCAGTAGCAGCAAAAGGGCGATAATGGTGAGCATAATCAGCGTGGACTCACTGCCACTGATTAAGACACGATCATAGATCTGTAACATATAGAGCGGTGAGACCAGCATCAGCAGGTTGATGCTAAAGCTGGCGATCAACGCGGCAATCAGGGCTTTTTTGATCCGTTTTTTGCGCAAAACCAGATCATGGGTGGATGATTCTTTGGACGTCTGGGATGATTGCGAGGCATTCATGGTATCCACAACTAAAATAGACAAAAGGGGAGGAGTAGACCGTTGAACCTTGAGGATTAACGGTCTACTTTAGCGCGATTCGTCTGCGATATTTAATCGGTTTCAAGAGCGATTAAACCAGCAGAAGATCTGAGGAGGACTCTGTTTCAAAGAGCATCTCCTGCACATGAATCGCGTCTAAGAGATTATCCTCCTCAGGCTCTTCTTCTGCAATGCGTTGGGCGGCGGTACGCTGTTGCGTGCTATTGCCACCAGAGGAGCGATCCCCAGATTGTGATGTAAAGAGTTCCAGGAACTCATCCCACTGGCTATCCGCCACAAACTGGAAGTTGGCATCGGTATAATCCGAGCGAATGGAATCAGAGGAGCCAGGCAGATAGATGCTCAATCCAGAAGCGCCGGATACTCCTACCTGATCGATTACCGCATCACTTAGCGCTTGGGAGACCGATTGGGCCGCTGAAGCGAGATCTCCGCTGGTGCGCTCAGCCACGCCATCCATAAAGCCGCCAAGATCCCGATAATCATCGTAGTAATAACTCTCCGCTGCATTTCTGGCTTGTTCTATCGCGCTCCATTCGCTATTCGTCGCCTGGGTTGCGGCATTATAGAAGTTATCGATCTGGGTAATCAGATTATCTCTTACTTCAGAGAGTTCAATGGCGGCCATGGTTTGGGTGCCATTATAGAATGCGCCATAAGAATCAACGACAGCCGTTCCCATGCCCGCTGCATCAATATCTGGATTATTGGCAATGATATTGAGCCAGCCCTGGTAATCCCAACCATCTTCAGGCTCCAGCATCTCTGAGGCGACCATCACATCCGCCAGATCCGCCAACTCAAAGGCTTGTTCTGCCATGCCTTGAAGACAGAGGTCAAAGCCAAGCATATCGAAGTGATCCACATTCGATTGCTCCAACCCTTGGGTCAGTTCGGCAACCGAGAGATTATCACCGTTGCTGGAGTCATCCCAGGCGACACCATCGAGTCCACCACCATGATTCCAGACCACCAGGCCATAGTTATTGGCGGGGAAGTATTCCGCACCCCAGTTAATAAAATCAGTGAGCGTGCTGGCCTCTCCCATATTGAGCTCACCTAAAGATTCTAAGTTGCTGGAGATATTATTGCTGTCACCATCTGGGGTGATCTCTCCACGGCGGGTATCGGTCCAGTTGCCATTGCTGCTATCGTACCCTGAGATGCGATCAAATTGGACCACCAGATTAATCCCCTGGGAGAGGAAAGCGGATTCCATCTCATTGATATCATCAATGCCGGCACTCTCCAGGTTATTATCTCCCGCAATGTAGACCATCAGGGTCCAGTTATCCTGGGCGGCGGCCTCTTCGGTGGTGGGTTCTGGTGTTGGTGTGGGCTCTGGTGTGGGTTCTGGTGTTTCGGTTGGAGGAGGGATAACCACAGGTGATTCTGGTGTACTCCCTTCTGAAGCGATGGTCAGGCTATAGTCCGGGTTGCTGTCGCCGCAGTAGCCGAAAACTTCCAGAAAATATTCACCGGCGTTCAAGCCATCGAGACTGATGGTCTCTTGATCTTGAACGCTGTTGGAGTAGTCGATGAAATAACCTTGGCTATCATAGAGATCAATATCAAGGTCGCCATCGGAATGATCAAAAAGAATCTGAACAAAGTCACCATCCCCACCGGTCTGGGTGAGTTCAAACTGAAACCAGTCGGAGTCGTTGGCGGTGATCACCAGGTCATCCCAACTGGCTGTGCCTGAAACCGCCCCCAGTTCTGTGGCAGTGCTCATGGTATCATTGTCTTCAAAGAGATCATCCGGTTCAGGTTCCGGGGCTTCTGCGACAGAGATATTCAGATCATACTCTGGGTTGCTTACGCCATTGTAACCAAAGACCTCAATAAAGTAATCTCCAGCGGAAAGGCCATCTAGACTGATGGTCTCCTGGTTGTAGACACTGTTTGAGTAGTCGAGAAAGTTTCCATGAATATCATAGAGGTTGATATCTAAGTCACCTTCTGAATGGTTGAAGAGAATCTCAACAAAGTCATCAGAGTGGCCCTCATGGGTGAGTTCAAATTGAAACCAGTCGGATTCATCCTGTGTGATCACCAGATCATCCCAGTTAGCAGAGCCTGCGATCTCGCCTAGTTGGGTCGCATTATCTCTACTGTCATTATCACCAAAATGATCATCGACAAGGGCAGGTTGGTGTGTGACATGATGATTGTGAAACGAACCAAAATTCCACCAGGAATTAAAATGGAAGTTTGAGAACGGAGAGAATGAGAACGGTGAGAAAAACCAGTTGGAAAAAAAGTTGCCACCAAAAGCAGGCATGATGTTCACTCCAAAGATTTTAAGAGGGGATGTGATTTTCAGGTGTATAGATCTGGGCTTTAATTTGAAGCATTTTTTCTATACAGCCTCTTTTAAAACGCTTTATTAAAAAGCGCAACAAGAGTGCCATCATCTGGCTTTTCTTTTTAGTGTATTGATATCTAATATGATTATATTGTCTTGAGGCATAAGTGTTTCAGGTTTCTTGGGGTCATATGTGTCTAGAATGACTAGAATAGGTGTATCATTTCTTTATTGTTATGATTTAAAAAGTGTGTTTCTTTGTGGTTTGTGTTTACAGAAGTGTTTCGTCTTGCGGTTGTGTCTCCATTCAAATTGGTGATCTTAATTCTAGATATTTGATCATCAATCTTCAATATGAAATAATTTTATGCTCTGTCCTCTCCTTTTATTGTAAAGAAAAATGATTGACCCCAATGATCCTGGAACCATCGCTTTGCCTTTTGGTGGTGAAAAGCCTCCTGAAGTCCTTCTTAAGAGGAAGGATACGTCTATAGATCCGCTTCTTGAGCAGTTGGAATACTATCTGAAGATCTCTGAGGGGCGTTTGACGGATTCAAGCCGTCGTGCATTGCAGAGTGATATCAAAAAGTTTATCGCTTTCTGTTTAAAATATACGCTCGCCACATTTCCAGCGGAGCCTGAGACCGTGGTGCACTGGATCAACGATCTTAATCGTGCCCACGCTTCTCCGGCATCGATTCGGCGTTATCTCTCCTCACTCTCCACACTGCACCGTACCGCAGGACTACTGACACCAACAGCGGATCATTCGGTCTATCTGGCTCTGCAGCGACTCTATCAG
>JBQGBW010000068.1:0-23132 GCA_052043475.1 Magnetococcales bacterium HHB-1 | reverse complement strand
TCATCGTTTTCATATTGTCTTTATTAATCGCCCTCTACTAGGTTTAAAGAAGGCGCAAATTATTGGTACCCGCTTACCCGATCTTATTCCAGATCAATGCCGCATGGTGACTGATGCACTGACAAAAGCATTAACAGAACAGAAACAGATCACCTATGAGACGGCTCACCGCAGTGTAGATGGTCATCAACGCCATTTTAGCAACCGTGTTCTACCGATTGAAGAAGAAGAATACAATAATCTGCTCTTAGTGACCTGCACAGATATTACAGAAAAGAAACAGACTGAAAGCCAACTTTTTGAGAGCCAACGCAACTATGAAGTGATCTTTGAGGCTTCGCCATCCATGATCTGGTATATTGATCGTGAACATCGTGTGCAGCGCGTCAATCAAACCGCAGCAAGGCTCTCTGGCCTAAATGTCGCTGAGGTGATTGGTAAAACAGCCTTGGAACTCTTTCCTAAAGCGTTTGCACAAGCCTATCAGGCGACCAATGAGGAGATTATGCGCTCTGGTAAACCTCAATTTGGTATTGTTGAGCAAGGCTATGATCCCATCAGTCGTGATGTTCACTGGTATCGTACCGATAAAGTCCCCAATACTGATAATCGGGGTCATGTGAATGGGATTACAATCTTTGTAACCGACATCACAAGAGAGAAGATCGCCTTGGAGGATCTGGAAAAAGCGAAAACACAAGCGGAAGCGGCAACCATTGCTAAAAGTGAATTTTTAACTACCATGAGCCATGAAATTCGCACACCAATGAATATTGTCATTGGTATGAGCGATCTTTTAATGGAGTCGATCACTGAACCCGAACAGTTAACACAGCTCCAGCGTTTACAGAATGCGGGGAATAATCTTCTCGAGTTGATCAATAATATCCTTGATCTCTCCCGTATTGAGGCGGGACAGATGAATCTTAACCCCACACCATTTGATCTGCTTAAGTTAATTCATGAGACCATGCATCTGTTTGAGCAGGTTGCAGAGGAGAAAGGTATTCAGCTTCTTATTCATCTGGATAAACGGCTTCCAGGCATGGTTAAAGGTGATGTTGGTGCGATTCGACGGATTTTTATGAATCTGATCTCCAATGCATTAAAGTTTACAGAGGAGGGGGCGGTATCGATCACAGTAAAATGTGCGCCCTCAAAGCCAGATCATATTCATTTTCAGGTGGAAGATTCAGGTATTGGTTTAGATTCAGAACAGATTGAGCGTATCTTTGAGAGATTTATCCAGGTTGAATCAGGATTGACAAGGCGTTACGGCGGCAGTGGCCTTGGATTATCGATTACAAAACAGTTGGTGGAACTGATGGAAGGTCAGATCTGGGTGGAGAGTCATAAAAACCGGGGAAGCATCTTTTATATTATACTCCCTTTAGAATCGACACAATCGATCATATCACCCTCTACTGATGCTAAAAAACAGACCACAACAGATCGAGCCCTATCCATTCTCCTGGTCGAAGATTCTGAAGATAATTGTCAACTGATTAAAGCCTTTCTAAAAAGAACCCAACATACGCTCGATATTGCCATGAATGGTTTGATTGGTGTTCAGTGTGTTCAGAAGAGACGATATGATATTATTTTAATGGATATGCAGATGCCGGTGATGGATGGCTATAAAGCAACAAAAAATATTCGAGACTGGGAAAAACAGAAGGGATATACACCCACACCTATTCTCGCCTTAACTGCACATGCATTGGATGGCGATCGTGAAAAAAGCTTACAGTCTGGGTGTGATGTGCATTTAACCAAACCGATTAAAAAAGTGCATCTTCTAGAAGCGATTGCACAATATGCGTCTCAATAAAAGAGCCCAAAAGAGTCAGGCTTTATCTGTCTGCTGAAGATGTTTGATCGCTTTTTTTAGTTTTAGATGGGTCGTGTTCTATAGAGAATATACATAAATAAGATGATATTAAGATGTTTCTGTCTGGATGAGAAGTGGTGATTAAACATAACGATCAATCACCACGCTCTAACCACTGCATTAATGTGGTGTGTGTTGGGACAGAGCTTGTCTCTTCAAAAGATCAAATCATGTCTCAATCCAATCTACAACATCGTTGGTAGTCTATCTTCCTTTAGTCTGTTTTAGGTTGTGTCGGTTCCTGCGCTTTTTTTGCGATATCCGCCAGCGCTTCCTCTAAATTGGGTCGCATGGGGTGGTGTTGATCCAGTTGAGAGAGCAGATTCTCCCAGTAGCTTTTTGCGCTGTTAAAATCACCGGTACGGTAAGCGATGATGCCGAGAAACATCAGCGCCTCAGGGCGGTTGGGATCTGTCTCCAAGATGGCTTTAAAAAGCTTTAATCCTTCAACAAACTGTTCTTTCTTGCCCGATTCCACCAACAGGTTGGCTAAACCAACCTGGGCATCCAGATTCTTTGGAAACTGCTGATGGATATGGCGGTACGCTTTAATGGCGTCTTTTTCCAGGTTGAGTACTGTGTAGGAGCGCGCCAGTTGAAACCAACCATCTAAGTTTTTAGGTTCATTTTTCAGACGTTCAGCCAGCGACCTGACGCGGGCGAGCATATCCTGTTGCTGGGTGCCGACCGCTTGATCGATCACCTTCTGGAAGGGGCGGCCATAGATAAAATAACTGCCCATACTGAGTACAACCACCATGGCGATGGTGATGATTGCTGTGGCCCGATCCCGGTTGTTGGGTTGATGCGCTGTTTTCTGTTCATTCGGTGTGCTCTGTTTGTTGAGCAGTTTGGTCAGTTTTTTCTCCAGATCCTGTTTTGTTTGATTACGGCTCTCTTGCTCCTCTTCTGAGCAGGCGGGTGGGCTATACTCCAACTCCTTAAGCTGGATGAGCAGTAGATTTTTTTCTGTTTCAAGGAGGGATTCTGTGGAGGATTCGATGCCTTGAGGCAGTTTCTGATACCCTTTTTTTGATAAAACCGGATAGAAGATAAAAAAAATAGTTCCTGTAAGGATGACAGGAATGAGAAGAAGCCAACTCTCCATGGCGAATTATCCATTAAATATAAAGATCGTAAATAGAGATCTAAAAGTTTTTGATTGTAAACTCTTTGTCGTCTTGATCCGTTTCTGGACCAAAGGCTTGTTCAATTCTTCGATTGATCTCCTGCTCCTGTTCGATCTCTTTGACTGTTTTTATTGTGCTGGCATCCAATGTTTGGGTAAGCTCTTCAATGTTGCCGGAGAAGAGATCAGGTACATCATCAAAGGTGAGTTCTTCGGTGGGGGCGCTCCACTGACCGCGTTGAAGAATCAGATCATTCATTTTATTGATGCGTGCCACCAGAATTTGAATCAGTCCATCTTTGATCTGTTCACGCACATCGTGGGTGAGGTGTCTAAGGGTACGGCGATCCAACCGCATGGCGATGACATTGGTTTCGTTTGCGACCACATTAGAGAGCCTTACGCCCGTGGAGAGATAAGCCATCTCACCAAAGATCTGTCCTGGCTGAATAACGGCCAGAACTTTATTGGGTGCCACATTTTTTGTGACACGGGCGGTACCGCGAATCATGATAAAAAAGCTATCACTCCGTTCATTTTCATTCACAATATGCTCATCTTTTGCGTAACGGATGAAGATATGATTCAGTCCAGCGATGCGCCGTTTTTCAGACATGGAGAAACGGGCAAACAGAGGCAGTTTGGAGATGAGTTTCACTAGGCTCATCATTTTTTTCTCATTTTTTTAAAGCGCGTGTTAACATCCAAAGATTATAAATGATACAAAAAGGATTATACTGTAATTTATTAAATGTGGCTACGGTGCGTTCGATAAAATAATTGTTGTTTTGATAGATTTTTTATTGTTACATATTGTCGATATTTATGTCATTATGGTTACAAGTGACGATTTTTAGGGGGTCGTGCACCATTTTTTGGTTCATCTAGTGATCGAGAACCTACTTTGAGAGGGAGAAGACAAAAAACCCCTATTATCTAGGAGATATAAACATTATGAGAAGCAAAAGCAAGGAGAAAAAATGGCGTAGAGGCGTTATGGGTCGGATCGGTGTGATTTCTGGTGGGATATTGTTCTATCCATCTTTAGGGTATGCTGTTGGAGAACAGACGACATCGGTTGACTTTTTTACTCTGGTTGTTCACCTCTTAGGAGGATTGGCGGTCTTTCTTTATGGTATGAACAAAATGAGTCGTGCGCTTAGAAAAGTAGCTGGAGACCGTATGCGTGATCTTCTGGCGCGTTTAACAAGCAATCGCGTGGCTGGTCTGTTTACCGGGTTATCTGTAACAGCTGTGATTCAATCTTCTTCTGTGACTACCGTGATGCTTGTTGGATTTGTCTCCGCTGGATTGATGAATCTAACCCAGGCTGTGGGAGTGATTCTTGGTGCAGATATCGGCACCACAGTGACCGCCCAGATTATTGCTTTTAAAGTGACGCAATATGCAGGACTTGCCATTGCTGGGGGATTGTTATTGATGATGTTGGCACGTACAAAAAACGTGCGTCAATATGGTCATCTGTTTTTGGGATTGGGGTTAATCTTTTTGGGAATGGCTGAAATGAGTGATGCGATGTATCCCTTAAGAAGCTACGCTCCTTTTCTTGCTTTAATGTCTGATGTGGCGAATCCTTTTGTTGGTGTGATGGTCTCTGCACTCTTTACCGCACTGATACAGTCCTCTTCGGCCGCGATGGGTGTGGTGGTTGTTCTGGCCAGTCAGGGGGTGCTGAGTTTGGAGGGGGCGATTGCTTTAGCGCTTGGTGCCAATATTGGCACCTGTATTACAGCAGGACTAGCCGCCATTGGACAGCCGCGAGAGGCGGTGCGTGTGGCGTTGGCGCATGTGCTGTTTAAGGTGGCCGGTGTCTTATTGATCATTGGTTTTATTCCTGAGTTTGCACAGATCACGCGGGATATCTCCCCAGTGGCTGAAGAGGGCTTGATTGGACACGCGGCGCTGGCGGCGGAGGTCCCACGACAGGTTGCCAATGCCCATACGCTATTCAATATTGGTATTGCGCTGCTTTTTCTACCCGTAGTGGGCTGGTTTGCCCGTTTTTGTATCTGGCTTCTTCCCGATAGCGCAGTGCAGGATCATCCGCGTACGATGAAGACGCCTGTAACTGCGAGAACGGTATGGCAGTTTACGACCACATTCCGTTGTGATAAACCGTGGATGGCCTCCTGGCGCTTCTACGATCCTTCGAGAAGAATGCTCTATTCAAAATAGCCGCTTCTTAAATCGCTCGTGATTTTAATAGCTGTCTTAAAAACCGTAGGTTAACATCGGTTTCTTAAGTCAGCTTTTTTTATGATTGCATCAGGTTTCTAATGTTATAATAGGCTTCGATGATGAAGTTGAGGGTGAAAAAATAAAAAAAATGGCTGTAATGATCTTTTGATGTGGTAAAAACATTGAAATTTTCTCGAAAGGTTTCTATCCTGAAATCCGCTTCGTGCAAAGTTTGGGCAATCCGCTTTGCGAAGTTGAAGTGTTTTCTGGTACTGGAGTAGATTTCTTGAACGGATTTTATAAAACGCTTGCGCTGTGGTTTGTGACCGGCTTATTGGTGGTCATGCTCTTTAATCTCTTTAATACCCCGACCTCCCATGAACCGCCGATGACCTTCTCGGAGTTCATCCAACAGTTGGATCAAGGGCTGGTTGCAAATGTTGTGGTTCAGGGGCGCAACTTAAGCGGTCAGTTCACCGATGGAAGCCGCTTTTCAATCTATGCGCCGGATGATCCGGATTTGATGCGTATGCTGCGTCAGAAGAATGTGGATATCGCTGCGCGTCCTCCTGAAGAGACTCCGCTTCTGGTCACCATTCTGATATCCTGGTTTCCGATGCTGCTGCTGATTGGTGTCTGGATCTTCTTTATGCGTCAGATGCAGTCGGGTGGTGGTCGTGGTGCGATGTCCTTTGGAAAATCGCGCGCCAAAATGCTTTCCGAAAAAACACAAAAGATCACTTTTGCCGATGTTGCTGGTATCGAAGAGGCTAAAGAGGAGTTGCAGGAGATTATCGAATATCTGCGCAATCCACAGAAGTTCCAACGTCTTGGTGGTAAAATCCCTAAGGGTGTGCTGTTAATCGGTCCACCTGGAACCGGAAAAACCCTCTTAGCCCGTGCAATCGCTGGTGAGGCCAACGTGCCCTTCTTCAATCTCTCAGGCTCCGATTTTGTTGAGATGTTTGTGGGTGTGGGTGCCGCGCGTGTGCGCGATATGTTTGAACAGGGTAAGAAAAACGCGCCTTGTATTATCTTTATCGACGAAATTGATGCCGTTGGTCGTCATCGTGGTGCAGGCTTAGGTGGTGGACACGATGAACGGGAGCAGACCCTCAATCAGCTTCTGGTGGAGATGGATGGCTTTGAGTCCACCGATGGTGTGATTTTGGTGGCGGCAACCAACCGACCTGATGTTCTTGATCCTGCACTGCTGCGTCCTGGCCGTTTTGACCGTCAGGTGGCGGTACCCAATCCCGATATCCGTGGGCGTACAGAGATTCTTCTGGTGCATATGGGTAAAGTGCCGGTTGCAGATACGGTGGATGCTGAAGTGATCGCAAGAGGAACACCAGGATTCTCTGGTGCTGACCTGGCGAACTTGGTTAATGAGGCGGCACTCGATGCGGCACGCCACGATAAAAAAGTGGTGGAGATGGATGATTTTGAGCGTGCCAAAGATAAGGTGATGATGGGTAAACCCCGTAAGACCGCGATCATCTCAGACCACGAACGTAAAACAACGGCATACCATGAGGCGGGTCATGCGATTGTGGCTAAAATGATCCCTGGAACCGATCCGGTGCATAAAGTCACCATCGTACCGCGTGGCCGTGCTTTGGGTTTAACCATGCAGTTGCCTACGGAGGATCGTTACACCTACTCTAAAAAGCAGTTAGAGGATAATGTTGCTGTGTTAATGGGTGGGCGTATCGCTGAGGAGATTGTTTTAGGACAACTCACCACTGGCGCGGGTAACGATATTAAACGGGCGACAGAAATTGCCCGTGATATGGTTTGCACTTATGGTATGAGCAAAGATCTTGGTCCCATGACCTTTGGTGAGCGGGAGGATGAGATCTTTCTGGGACGCGAAATCACCCAGCATCGTAACATCTCTGAGGCAACTAATCGTGTGATCGATAGTGAGGTTCACTCAATCATTGATCGTAACTACATACGAGCACGAAAGATTCTTGAGGAGAATCTCAGCATTCTCCACGCCATGTCTCAAGCGTTGCTGGATCAGGAGACCATTGATGCCGAAGAGGTTGATCTTTTAATTAAGGGTCTACCCCTGGATGGTAAAAAGAAGAAAAAGACCTCAGAACGTAAAAAGAAACCATCCACTGCCTCTTCTGATGAAAAAGAGGAAGAGAAAAGCAGTTCTCCCTCGCTCTCTTTAGTCAAAGATGAAGAGAAGAAGACAAAAGAGGATGATGCACCACCCTCTGCTTAAATCTTAGAAAGTTTATTGGATAGGGCTTCCTTTTGTTGGGGAAGCCTTTTTTTATACTCGATGTTCAAGTTTTTAGATATTAACATGGAGCAAGAGTGTCAACACACTCAAATCGCTATCAATCTCAGAATTTATTTTTAGTATTCCGGTTATCGGTCCGCAAGGAAAAAAGTTTTTTCTATTGCTTGAAGACTTCATCAATTGAAGAAGCGTCCAGGATTTGATCTCCCCAAATTTCCAGGCTTTGGGAATCTGCTGTTTTGAGCTTCTCATTAGCCCAAGCAGGGACGTTGCCGAATTTTTTCTGGAGAAGGCGTTGGAGAAGTTCAACTTTGCCTTCAGCTTTACCTTCAGCTTTGCCTTTAGCTGCGCTTTGCTTTAGACGTTTTTCAAGCCTTGGCAATGAGAACAGATCATCATCTGGTGATGATTCCACCATTGCCTCAAACCAGTCTTTGCCCAGTTCAGCAATATGACCTGTCGTAATCCCGTCAGCCTCAATACTCTCCATAGATCCTTTCATCAACAATCTCCATAGACCAGCAACAATACGTCCAAACTTTATCGACCGTCCAATTAACCCCGAGCGCTTGATGGTCTCAAAGGCTTTCTTCCGCTCTGTCCGCCTACTCGCAAACATTTTTAGAGGCGCATTGTGCGGTTCATCCGATAGCTTGTTCAGTAGGATAACACGAAGCGATCCGCACCAGGGAGAATTTTTGCAAGCATAGACTCCCGCTGTCCCCAAAGGTTCAAAGCCGAACTGCTCCAGGATGTTACCCTGCGGCGTTTTGGCACTGATCAACACACTCTGTAACTGCTTTCTAGGGAGTTCTTCACCAATCAAGAAAAAGTGATCATAGGCCAGAGTTTGTCGCAACGCGCTTTCGTTCAGGCTCTCGGTTACTTTCAATTCTGCGAGTATATGGTCGGCTTCGAGATCTCGCAGGCCGTCGGCTAACAGCAAGCGCTGTTCATCAGTCCACTGTTTTCCTTTGCGACGAATGAGCAGGATATCAGCTGTAGGAGATTCGATAACCTTTACCTCTGGGCGCACCTCAATTCCGACAGGCTGCAAAAGCGTTTTAAGGGTATCAGCGACCAAGCAGTGCCAACATGTTCTTTTTTCCTGTTTTCTCAAAACGTTTTTTCTCCCAGAGAACCCGCAGTGAGTTGACGCTCGTATTATCCATTGTATATGAAGTGGCTATACTTTATCGGACACGCAAATTTGAGTATTATTAACCTGTTTCAAGAATTCTGGAACGGTATCAAGAATTTATACAATATCTTAAAGGAACCACCCAATGACCACCCAATCTAGAAACGACCTTGTAACCCATCCTAATCTGATGAACGCACAAGAGTACATTCAGCACAATATGGTTGACCCTGATTTCAGAAGCGCCTTTGAGGATGAAGGGCTCCGAATACAGATCGCTGAAGCCATACGTAGCAACAGAAAAGCCCTTAATCTCTCTCAAGAGAAACTTGCCCAACGCGCCAATACCACTCAAAAAGTCATTTCCAGAATCGAACAAGGTGAAGTCTCCATTGGCGTAGATCTCCTCCAAAGAATTGCTCACGCACTTAAATTGAGAATCAACCTCTTATTTGGATAATTTTGCATATTTATTCTATGTGTGATTAGTATGATTTTGTTGTGTATTATAGACGCTCTAAAACACGAAGCATACCTTGAGTAATCTTTCTCAGTTCCTGTTTTGAGATCACATAGGGGGGCATGGTGTAGAGTAGTCTGCCAAAGGGGCGTAACCAGACACCGTTTTCTAAGAGAACCTTTTGTGTTTTTTTCATATCCAAAGGCTGTTTCATCTCAACCACACCAATGGCACCGGAGATCCTGACATCCGAAACCGAATCAAAAGTACGACAGATCGCAAGCGCTTTTTTAAGCTGTTTCTCAATATTGGCGGTCTGTTTTCTCCAATGGCCCTTCTCAAGCAGTGAAAGACTGGCGCGTGCCACAGCACAGGCTAAAGGGTTGGCCATAAATGTGGGACCATGCATCAACGCTTTAGGACCATGATAGGAGAGTGTCTCACTCACCTCTTTGGTCATTAAGGTGGCCGCCAGCGTCATGTATCCCCCGGTCAGTGCTTTTCCCAGGCACATAATATCCGGTGTAATCTCTGCTTTCTCGCAAGCAAAAAGATGGCCACCCAAACGGCCAAAACCGGTGGCAATTTCATCAGCAATCAATAAAACCTGATAGTGATCACAGAGCTGACGCAATCGCTGTAGATATCTTTTACAGTAGAAGCGCATTCCCCCGGCCCCCTGAACCAGAGGCTCGACAATGACCGCCGCAGTGGTGTTGTGGTGTTTCTCTAAAAGATCGACCATCTCTTGCATATGATTCTCTGACCAGGGTTGATTTTCTTGACAGGTGGGGGCAGAGACAAACCGCTGTTTTGTGACCACATCAGAGAAAAGATGGTGCATCCCACCCACAGGATCACAGACCGACATCGCACCAAAGGTATCACCATGATAGCCATGACGCAGTGAGATAAAACGGTTCTTCTCAGGTTTATCTAAAGCATACCAATATTGAATGGCCATCTTTAAAGCCACTTCCACTGAAACAGAGCCTGAATCAGCAAAAAACACCCCCTCAAGTGCCTCAGGTGTGATTTTAAGCAGCGCTTTGGCTAAATTGATCGCGGGTTTATGAGTGAGTCCACCAAACATGACATGGGCGGTTTTTTTGAGCTGTTTTTTTATCGCCCGATTGAGTACAGGATGGTTATAACCATGGATGACACACCACCATGAGGCCATACCATCAATAACCTTCTGATTGTTCTCCAGATGAAGATAGACCCCCTTAGCGGATTGAACCAGGTGGGCGGGCAGGGCACCATGCAGGGGTTGGTAGGGGTGCCAGATGTGGGCTTGATCAAATGCGTGGCTCATAAATTTGCCTTAGCGTTCCTGTAGTGCTTGACTGGCTGAAGTATAGATCGGTTTGAGCAGGTACTCCATAATGGTTTTATTGCCGGTTTTAATATCCGCTTGAACGGTCATACCAGGCAGAATCGGTCGTAAGTTCTCTTCATGCTCAGGTCCAACCCAGTGGCGTTTGAGAATCACAATCCCCTTATAGTAGGGCTCCTGCTGTTCATTGAGGAATGTGGTAGGGGAGATCTGCCTTAAGATCCCATCGACACCACCATAACGGGCAAAATCGTAGGCCATCACTTTGACAATCACAGTCTGACCGATTTTAACATGTCCGATATCCCGGGTGGTGATTTTGGTCTCCACAATTAGCTCTCGACCTTTAGGGACCAGCTCTAGCAGGATGGCACCAGGAAGAATCACACCACCAGGAGAGTTTACTTTTAAACTCTGCACCACACCACGGACCTTGGCTTTGATTGCGAGTCGATTATGGCGCTCTTTGAGTCGGGTCTGTGACTCTAAAGATTGGGCGAGCTCTGTCTTAAGATCATTCAGTTTGGTTACCGCCTGATGGGAGAGACGGGCATCGAGTTCATGGAGACTCTTTTTATTCTCTTGCAAATTCTCCTGGGTCTGCTTTCGACGGGTGAAGATCTGTTTTAAACTTCCCTCAGTGAGACTTACATCACGCTGTAAGGAGAGCAGTTGAATTTTTGAGCTTAAACCTTCACGGGTTAAGGCTTTGCGTAGGCGGAGTTCTTCTCTCAAGGAGTTGAGTTGCTGTCTGGTGGTGCGCTCATCATCATTCAGTAGAATAAGATCCGCTTCCTTTTGACGGATACGGCTCTGTAGGATATGGATCTGCTCCTGGCGGGCCTGTTTCTGCTTTATCAGAGCATCTTTCTGATTTTGGACAAGAATATCATATTTTTTGTCCACTTTGGGAAACAGAGGATCACGTTTATGAATAAAGGCTTCAAGACGCTCAATCTGGAGACGATGGTTAGCGATGGTATAAGCGGTTTCTGCCAGTTGTGAGGTGAGTTCGACATCATCAAGGCGTAGGAGCGTCTGTCCCTGTTCTACCAGATCACCCTCTTTGACCAGAATATCTGTGACAATACCACCTTCTAGATGTTGTACAACCTGCACCTGACCTGTTGGTGCCACAATCCCTTGAGTGACGGCCACCTCATCAACACGGGTGATTGATGCCCAGAGCAGAAAGGCGATCACCACAAAGCAGACCGAAACCACCAGCATCTGTACCAGAAGTGGATTTCCAGACTCTTCCAGCATGACCGATTGGGCTAGAAAACGGATGGTGCGTTTACTGCGTTTGCTATCCAGATTACTAGGCTTTTTGGCTTTTTCAATATCTGTATTTTGATCGGAACGACTCATAGCCCTTCCTTCATAAAGTTAGAAAATATTTTCTCTGTGGGGCCCATGGTGCGAATACGGCCCCCAGATAACCAGAGCATTTTATCGGCCAGGCGCATATGACTGGGGCGGTGGGTGGCGATAAAGATGGTGCTCTTTCCTCTTAATCGTTCGATGGCCTGCATAAAAACCCGATCATTACAGAAATCCAAACCATTACCGGGTTCATCAAAGAGAAGAATGGGTGGACGTTTTACAAAAGCGCGGGCGAGGTTCATTCTCTGGCGAAAAGAGGAGGGGAGTTGTGCTGCTTTAGAGTCACCGATACGGGTCTGAAATCCCCGGGGGAGTTTTTCAATATCTGAGAGCAGATCCGCCTGTTCTGCTGCCCATATCAGATCCTCTTCACTGGCAATGGGGTTAGCCAGACGTAGATTTTGAGCAATGGTACCAAAGAAGAATTGCGAAACCTGTGGTGCATAACCGATCAGTTGTCGTAACTCCACAGGGTTCATCTGTCGTACATCGCGACCATCAATAAGAATTTTACCCGCCTGGGGATGATAAAGCCCAAGAAGCAGTTTTAACAAGGTTGAACGGCCGGCACCATTGCGTCCAACAATAGAGCAGACCTCACCGGGTTTAATATCAAAGTTAATGCCCAACAGTGCAGGATCAGTATTGGCGGTGTAGCGGAGGGAGACCCGTGCAAAACTCACCGCACCGCGGACCACTTTAACCGGCTTCTGGATCACTTTAACACTGCGCTCATCAGCGAGTACCATCAGTTTATTGATCTGCTGAATACTCTTTTTTAACTGCTCCACACGGGAGAGTAGGACAAAACCAGTACGCAAAGGTCCCAATACCCGCCAGGTTAACATCATGCAGGCGACCAGTGCCCCCATGGAGATTGCCTGATCAATGACGAGTGTCACACCAACGGCCATGGTGGCTAATCCAGAACCGATCATGACCACATAGGAGATGGTGTGGGAGAAGGCGGAGAGTTGTGCTGCATGGAAGCTATTAAGCACCGATTTGGCGGTGAGGGTTTTAAAGCGTTCTAACCAGACCCGATAAGCGCCTGTATAGCGGACGGCACGCATATTGGTCAATGTCTCAATGACAAATTCTTGCTTGGTGGAGGAGGCTGTGGAGCCCTCAGCAAAAGCGTTCGCCACTAAAGGCTTAAAAAAGATGGTGAAGGCAAAGAAGAGTGCAATCATGATCACAGGAACCACAGCAATGGCACCACCGATTATAAAGAGGACCACCATGGTAAGCAGAACAAAGGGCAGTTCTACCAGAATAATCGCTGCCTGGCTGGCGAAGAATTCGCGTACATTCTCAAAGTCTTTGATTCGTGCGACCTGTGCGCCAATGGCCGCGCGTTCGGTAAAGGATGGTGGCAGAAAGAGAATACGGCGAAAGACCTCATTACCGACAATATTGCCGAGTCTGGCGCTGGCGAAGGCGAGAATCTGGCCACGAAAATGGCGTAACGCACCATCTGCTAAGAGCACAATCGCCATACCACCGATCAAAAAGAAGAGCGTTGATTCAGATCGGGTAGAGGCGACCTTATCGTAGACGGCCATCATAAAGAGAGGAATGGCAAAGGCGAGAATATTGAGGAGCAGCGAGATAGAGAATACCTGTACAATGATGCCACGGAAACGTTCGGCAATGCCTTGAAACCAGTTCTCCTGTTTTTTAGGACCACTGGATTCATCCTCCTCCATAAAATCAAAAAACATCGCCTGGCCTGACCACCGCTTTCGTGGTAATGAGACATAGCGGGAGACTCCACCATCAAAAGCGATTATTTGATTACCCTCCTGGCGTAGCACCAGCAGCACAGAGCCCTTATCAGGAATAAAGAGGCAGGGCATCAGACGGGAATCCAGCTTATTGAAACGCACTCTCTCGACACGGCTATGAAAGTTAAGATTCGCCAGAACATTGCGCAGACCGGTCATATCGAGATCATCGGCAAAGTGGGGGAGGGCTTCAATGACATTCCAGGTGGATCCTTTCCATCCCAGAGCCTCTAAGAGGGGCTGTAAGCAGTTGGCAAAATCGCTGATTGTTCTAAAGCCACTGAAGAGGACATCATAATCCTGTTGCGGTTTTTTAGGAGGGTCTGGCTCTTTTTTAGCGGGCGTTTCTTCTTTGGTGGTGGATTGATCGGGTAGTGTGCAAGATGTTTTCAGTTTTTCTTCACAGGGAGGGGGTTCTTTTTTAGGGCGTTTGGGTTCGGGACCTTTACCCTCTTCGGGGGTGCGTTCAATGACACTCCCCTCTTTAAGATCATAGACACGATCCGCCAATTCCAGTAGCGAGGGACGATGACTCACCAGAATAATTGTACACTGCCCCTTAATTCCCTGGAGCAGATTTTTAAGCATGGCATCGCCTTTGGAGTCCATGGCCACATTGGCCTCATCGAAGAGGATCACACGGGGACGTGTCACTAAGGCGCGGGCAATGGCGATGCGTTGGCGCACGCCACCGGGAAGAAAATCGTGCGCCTCTTTACCCACCATGGTTTCAAATCCTAAGGGCATCTCTGCTAAGGCATCATCCAACCCTAAGAGACGTACGGCTTTTTCTGCCTCATGCCAGCGCTCATCGCGGAACATGGTGAGATTATCCAGGATGGTCCCTTTAAACATGATGCCCATCTGGGGAAGATAGGCAACCTCCTCTTCTAAACCGGTGATATCATAATTTTTTAGATTATATTGATCAATAAAGACATCACCATGGGTGGCTTTAAGGGCACCCATCATCACATAGAGCAGCGTTGTCTTACCGCTGGCACTATCTCCCACCACACCGATGGTCTCTCCAGGTTTTGCTGAGAAGTTGACACGGTTTAATATATCCGGACCCTCTTCTGTAAAACGGAAGGAAACATCTTTTAACTCGATATGGCCCTCAACCTTTTGAGGAAAAGGGGGTAATCCTTGAGGAATCTCTGTGGGCAGTTCAGCAACCTCAGCGAGGCGTTGGCGGGCCAGTTGGACATCAGAGAAGCGTAGCCAGAATCCCGCTGCCCCTTGAATGATCTGCATGGCGCGGCTGGCTAAAAGGGTGGATCCGGTCAGTGCACCGATGGTGAGTTCACCATGAATGACCATCAACCCGCCAAAACCGACAATGCCAAACAGGGTGGCCTGGGAGAAGAATGAGCCAAAATGGGTTGGCGACATGCTCCAGTTGGTGACTTTTTGATTTGTTTCAGCCGTGCCCTCCTGGAGACGCTCATAACGTCTGAGCATCTGCTCTTCCATCGCCATTGATTTGACGGTATGAATGCCACTTAAGATCTCAATGACAAAATTATAACGGCGATCATTCGCAACCGTTCGATCATCAAGTGCCTGGCGAAACTTATGTTTTGCAATCAGAACCACCAGCGTAAAGATCAATACAGCGGTGAGTGGCACCAACGCTAATGCGCCAGCCAGATACCAGACTGCACCGATAAAAAGAAAGATAAAGGGCAGATCAAGCAGCACCTGAAAGGCTTGGCCGGAGTAGAATTCGCGGAGAATATTGACCGCATTAAGACGATCTAAGTGAACACCTAAGCCATCTTTTTCAAATGTTACAATACCGGTTTGCAGTAGGTGGCCAAAGGTGGAAGCTCCCACACGGGTCTCAAATTGCACTCCCATCCAGCCGCTGACATAGGAGCGTCCGGTTCTTAAGGCAACTTCTAAGAGCAAGGCGATAGAAACCCCAATGACTAACCAGGTGAGTGTTGCGGTACCCTGGTTAGGCAGAATACGATCATAAACTTGAATGAGTGTAACCGGCAGGGCGAGCGAGAGCACATTGATAAAGAGTGATGCCAATGCTAAAGAGAGTGCTGTCATCTTGATGCGTGGTAGTGTATAAAGACCACGCCACCAGCCAGCTTGTTGAGAAAAAAGATCAATATTCATGGGTTTCATCACGTTATCTGATAATAAATCAGATCAGAGTTTATATTGTATCATAAGATATCTTTAAGATTTTTTATGGTCATAAGACCACGCTTAAAAAATAAGTAAAGAGAGTTCTGTGACTTACAGAACTCTCTTAAGAGACTTAAGATTATAGGGTAAAATGATTAACCCAGAAGCTGTAATGCAATCTGCGGTTGCTGGTTGGCTTGCGCTAAAATTGCGGTTGCAGCTTGTTGTAGGATCGAGTTTCGTGTCATGGCGGAGGTCTCATTGGCAATATCAACATCCATGATCTGAGAGCGTGATGCCGCTGTATTTTCAGAGACGTTGGTCAGATTGGAGACAATCGATTCAAAGCGATTTTGTACCGAGCCCAAATCTGCACGAATATCAGCCACCGAGTCTAATGCTGTATCTAATGCATTAATCATGCTATTTGCGCGAGATTGTTGTCCTGCGCGGGTTAATCCAGCCATATCGGTAGCTGAGCCCATATCTGCTGAAGTGATGCCTAAGGTGGATGCATAAGCATTATTCACCGTAAGATCAAATGTTTGACCCGCATTATTGCCGACTTGCAGAGTGGCTTGGAAGTTATCTCCTGTTGCACTACCCAAAACATGCTGATTATTGTATTGGGTCTGTTCGGCAATACGATTCACCTCTTTGAGCAGTTGGTTCATCTCCTTCCAGATATCTTCCCGATCACTGGTGACCAGCGTATCATTGGCGGCTTGTACCGAGAGTTCACGCATGCGCTGTAGGGCATTAGTGGTTTCATCCAGTGCGCCCTCTGCGACCTGTACCATGGAGATCGCATCGTTGGTATTGCGCACTGCCTGGTTGAGACCACGCACCTGGGAGGTCATGCGGCTGGAGATGGAGAGTCCGGCGGAATCATCTTTGGCTTGATTGATTCTTAGGCCAGAGCTTAACCGTTTAAAGGATGTGCCCAATGCCGAACTGGCTTTATTAAGACGGTCTTGAGCGTTTAAAGAAGCAATATTGCTATTGATGGTTAACATGGTTTTTTACTCCCCGGATTAGGATCAAAGATCCTCATAGTGTTTGATCCAGAAGAGATCATCGTCTGGACCATCTCTCCTGGCAAAGAACGTTGCACTTCTCTGTAGAAAATGGTGACAATACTTCTCACCTTCCTTGGTATAAACAGGTTCAACGTTCTTTAGTGTTTGATAGATACTTTGATATAGATATTTTTTATTACACATAGTCACAATATTTTTGTTCACCTGGCTGTTTAATATGAAGCGTATTTGGATCGTTTATCAATCCAAAGACTCTCCATGATTAGCAGTGTAAACAGCATGGAGAACGCTTATTGATGACGACCTATCTCTAGCCTAAGAGTTGCAGAGCCAGTTGTGGCTGTTGGTTTGCTTGGGCAAGAATGGCCGTGGCAGCTTGTTGTAAAATGGAGTTTCGTGTCATCGTGGATGTTTCATTGGCGATATCAGCATCCACAATGCGGGAACGGGCGGCAGAAGTATTTTCAGAGACATTGGAGATGTTAGAGATGATCGATTCAAAACGGTTTTGAGCGGCACCTAAGCCTGCACGAATATCTGCAACACTCTCAATGGCGTTATCTAACGCGGTGATCATGCTATTGGCACGGGATTGCTGACCAGCACGGGTGAGGTTAGCCATATCGGTGGCTGAGCCCATATCCGCTGAAGCGATACCAAGAACAGAACCGTAGCCATTATTGACAGTCAGATCATAGGTTTGGTTGGCATTGTTACCGATCTGAAAGGTAGCAGTGAATGCAGAACCGGTGGTGGCGCCTAACAGATTTTGATTATTAAATTCGGTCTGTTCAGCAATGCGGTTCACCTCTTTTAAGAGTTCATTCATCTCTTTCCAGATATCCTCCCGATCACTGGTGACCAGCGTATCATTGGAGGCCTGTACAGAGAGTTCGCGCATCCGCTGGAGTGCATTGGTGGTTTCATCCAACGCCCCTTCAGCAACCTGAACTAAGGATATGGCATCGTTGGTATTGCGTACTGCTTGATTGAGACCGCGAATCTGGGCGGTCATGCGGTGATTGATGGAGAGGCCGGCGGCATCATCTTTGGCGGCATTGACGCGAAGGCCAGAAGAGAGCCTTTGAAAACTGACACCCAACTTGTTTGAAGCACCGTTGAGCATGCGTTGGGCGTTTAAAGAAGCAACATTGGTATTAACTGTGAGAGCCATGGTATAACCTCCTGGAACAAATTTTTAAATCAGGTTTGTTCCTCATCCGTGAAGGAGGTGAGTTGTTCATTTTAAAGGACCAACTCTAATCCGTTTTTAATCTACTTATCCCAAGTAGATTATTATGGAGTATTGACTCCATAGAGAAGATAATGACCTTTATCTATGCCATTATTTATTATGGATGATTGGAAGACAGGATCTTCTTTGGGATTGACTGAATCATCCAAAGTATAACAATCGTATTACTTATCTTGATATAGATATATTATCTCTGTTTATCCAAGAAGTTGCAGCGCCAGTTGGGGTTGTTGATTGGCTTGGGCAAGAATGGCTGTTGCGGCTTGTTGGAGAATAGAGTTCCGTGTCATGGTGGAGGTTTCATTAGCGATATCGGCATCCACGATGCGGGAACGGGCGGCAGAGGTGTTTTCAGAGACATTGGAGATGTTTGCAATAATCGACTCAAAACGATTTTGTGCAGCACCCAATCCAGCACGAATATCCGCAACACTTTCAATGGCGTTATCTAGCGCGGTGATCATGCTATTGGCACGGGATTGCTGGCCTGCTCTGGTGAGCGCCGTCATATCTCCGGCTGAGCCCATATCCGCTGAAGCGATACCAAGAACAGAACCGTAGCCATTATTGACTGTGAGATCATAGGTTTGGTCGGCATTGTTACCGATCTGAAAGGTGGCGGTGAATGCAGAACCGGTGGTGGCGCCTAACAGATTCTGGTTATTAAACTCGGTCTGTTCAGCAATGCGGTTCACCTCTTTTAATAGTTCATTCATCTCTTTCCAGATATCCTCCCGATCACTGGTGACCAGCGTATCATTGGAGGCCTGTACAGAGAGTTCGCGCATCCGCTGGAGTGCGTTGGTGGTTTCATCCAACGCCCCTTCGGCAACCTGAACTAAGGATATGGCATCATTGGTATTGCGTACTGCTTGATTGAGGCCGCGAATCTGGGCGGTCATGCGGTGATTGATGGAGAGGCCGGCGGCATCATCTTTGGCGGTATTCACACGAAGGCCGGAGGAGAGTCTTTGGAAGCTGACACCCAACTTATTTGAGGCGCCGTTGAGCATGCGTTGGGCGTTTAGAGAAGCGACATTGGTATTAACTGTAAGAGCCATGGTATAACCTCCTGGAACAAATTTTTAAATTTGGTTTGTTCCTCATCCGTGAAGGAGGTGAGTTGTTCATTTTAAAGGATCAACTCTAATCCTTTGTTATTTTTTAACTATCTTAGTGCAATCTTTGCTGTTTTTCTTACTTATCGGCAAATCTTTTTTTGAGTTTAGCGGTTTGTTTTACTTTTTATTCATCTTATTTTGTAGGATAATTTATGGTTCTTATCGGCGGTTTTCCTAACCAGTTTAATGGTTTTCTTTAGGCCGATTTCTGCTGACCATGTGATGTTGAAATATGTATCGGTGTCTTAATTCGAAGGTTAAGCTTTTTTTGAAGGCTCAATATTAGATTTTGGGGTGATGGACTGGTTAAGTAGTAGGATTTAGGATGCATGGTAGAGCTATCCAATGTAATGTACCAAACAATTACCAGCACTCCCACCAGGTGAGATTTTGTTAGAGGATTTTTTGAAACCGATGGGTATCTCTCAATATCGGCTATGTAAAGCGATGGGAGTAGATCAGAGGCGCATCACAGGTATTATCAAGGGAACATGTGTGATCACTACAGATATAGCAATTCGATTGAGTCTCTTTCTGGGAACATCAGCACAGTTCTGGATGAATCTTCAAACAGCCTATGAACTTGAATGTGCTGAACTTGATGGCGTACGTAGACGATTGGAAAAAACGATAATCCCATGGATTGTAGTGGAAGCATTGAGCTGAATAGATTAACTAAAATGGATACGCGACTCCAGATTTGCGCGGGAGTCGGCAAAGTTTAGCGCATTGTCCATCGAGATTGCCCCCTCCTGATAGAGTCTTAAGAGTGCAGTATCAAAAGATTGCATCTCTTTCTCGGTACTGTTTTCTAAGGCCTCTTTCATCTCCTCAATTTTACCCTCAGACATCAGTTCAGACATATAGGGTGTATTGAGCATGATCTCGACTGCCGCACGGCGTTTACCATCTAAGCTGGGGATAAGGCGTTGGGAGAGAATCGCACGCATATAGACGGAGAGATCCAGAAAGAGTTGCTTGTGCATCTGCTCAGGAAACATATTGATAATACGATTGAGTGCCTGATAGGCATTATTGGCGTGCAGCGTGGAGACCGCCAGATGACCGGTTCCAGCGATCTCGATGGCGGCTTCCATGGTTTCACGCTCCCGGATCTCACCAATTAAGATCACATCGGGTGCTTCACGCAGCGCACTTTTGAGTGCATTGGCATAGGAGAGGGTATCTGGTCCCACCTCGCGTTGATTGACCAGAGATTTTTTATGTGGATGGACAAACTCAACCGGATCTTCAATGGTGAGGATATGGCCTGAAGCGTTGGCATTACGGTAGTTGAGCATGCCAGCCAAAGTGGTGGATTTACCAGAACCGGTGCCACCAACCATCAACAGCAACCCCCTTTTATGCATCACTAGGTCTTTAAGTGTGGGGGGAACTTTCAGTTGATCCAATTCAGGTGGATCGGCCTTGATGTAGCGTAATACCATCGCGGGGTGACCCCGTTGATGAAACGCATTTACCCGAAACCGTCCTTCACCCTCTAAGGCAATGGCAAAGTCAATCTCTAGGTTGCTTTTAAAAAATTCTGCCTGATCTTTTGAGAGTACTTTATCGATGGCTTCAGCGATAATCTCTTTGGTGAGGATATCCTTGCCTATGGCGGCCATGCGTCCATCCACTTTAACTCTGGGTGGGCTCTCCGAGGTAAAGTAGAGATCAGAAGCGGATTTTTCGATCATCAGGCGGAGGTAGGGCGTAATATCCATAATGATAAGTCAACGCGTAGGCAAGGGGTGATTAAAAGAAGCGGTATGGCGGATCACCTTAAAGTTGATCTAAAGCTTTAAATAATGGTTTCCATCGCATTGCATTGGGCTTTTGCATAAGCAAAAAACTCTTCCACTGCTTTGGAACGGAACTTCTGTTTCTGGTGAACAAAATTGATCCGTCGTTTCATAGACATATCTTTGATACGACAGATATGCAGGGTTTTCAGTTGCAACTCTTTACGCAGTGAGGCCCCAGAGACAATAGAGAATCCAACCCCCCCTTCAACGGCTCCTTTGATCGATTCGGTTGTGCCCAGTTCTAAGATGGTATTCAGTTGATCATAGGGCAGGCCCGCTTTATCGAGATGGGAATCGATCACAGCGCGTGTACCCGAACCCTCATCCCGAGAAACAAAAGGATAGGCACGCAGTTCGTCGAGTTCCAGTAGATCACGTCCTGAGAGAGGATGGTTGATCGGCAGGATGACAAAGAGTTCATCTTCTAAGCAGGGTGTAACAATAATATTTTTATTTTTAACCGGTCCTTCAACCATCCCCACATCAATGGTGGCATCTTCAAGTTTACGCACCACAAGACGGGTGTTATGGACGGTGAGACGGATCTGTACATTAGGAAACTTTTCGTGGTAACTACTGAGAATGGGGGGCAGAAGATATTCACCGATGGTGGTGGATGCACCCAGCTTAACAATACCACGTGTTACCCCGGTCATCTCATTGATCGCTTTTTCGGTTTCTCGATAGAGTTCTAAAATGCGTTCGGCATAATTAAATACTGTAACACCCGCTTCAGTCAGTGAGATTCGGTTGTGGTGTCGGTCGAAGAGACGGGTATTAAAATGTTCTTCCAACTGACGGATCTGAAATGTGACAGCTGGCTGCGTAAGATAAAGTTCTTCGGCGGCGCGGGTAAAAGATAGCTGTTTGGCCACAGCGTGAAACACACGCAAGCGTGTATCGGAAAAACTCATGATGGTCCCTTCATCGCACAACGCTGGAATGTCAACCCAAAGAGAAGAAGTCTGGCGAACGATTGGTGTGTGGATTCTTTTAGACGTTTTTGTCTACCAGAAACTTCTCCCCCAAAAATATCTTGATCTAGGATAAACCAAAAAAAAGATTTTTGGTAGGATAACTTTACAGACAGATAAAATTTTTTTTTCGCAAGCGTATACGTATATTTATAGCTGTCAATCCCATTCAAAATCCAGTGCTTGGAGTCGTTGGAATCGTTCTGGGTCGAGTGTTCCACGCTGTTTTGCTTGTCGTTGAAATTGTGTCCAGAGTCCCAATTGGCTGTTCTCTTCCCACTTAGGAGGTACACGGCAGTGGCCAAAACGCTGTTTAAAGTCGGTGAGTGCGGTAAAGAAATCTTCAACTAAGGCGCGCTGTTTATCCCATTCAAAATTTAACTGATTGAGTTGTTCAATCTGTTGTGTATCGAGGTGGTTCTCCATGTAAGCCTGGCGTTGTGTGGCAACCCATTGGCTGAGTTCAGGATCTTCTGGCCAGTTTTGGGGGACATGCGCGTGACCTTTGGCTTGATGGAAGATTTTTAGTTTTTCCAGATTGATCTGCCATACTCTCTCTTCTGGATTCCAGACAAATCCAAAGGCATCCAGGCGTTGGTAGCGTTCTGCATCCAGATTACTGTTTTTGGCGGCGGTTCTCTGGGCGTTTACCCACCATACCAGTTGTGTATTTTCGTTGTATTCATCTGGAACCATACAGTGACCATGCACCATTTTAAACTCTGCTAGCGCAGAGAACATCTCTTCCCAGAGGGTTTCGCGGTGGTCCCAGATAAATCCGAGGGACTCTAGGCGTTGCTGGAACTTTTCTGGTAATTTATCCTGTTGTTTCGCTTTGCGCTGCTTTTTGGTCCATCTTAACAGTTGTGGATTACCCTGCCATTTTTCAGGAATATGGCAATGGCCATAGGTCTCTTTATATTTTTTCAGAGCCACAAACATGGATTGCCACTCCGCCTCTTTTGCCTGCCAATGGATGGGGAGTGCGTTAAGTTGTGTGACTCTCTCTTTGGAGAGTTTTTGGCGCTGATAGCTTTGTCGCTGTTGTCTGAGCCACGTTTCAAGAGTGGTCCAGGGTTCTTTGTTGCGGGGTATATGGTCGTGACCAAATTTCTGGATATAGTGTTTAAGTTGAAGATAATATTTTTGCCAGAGATAGTCGTCTGGATCCCAGATAAAACTGAGCTGATTGAGTTT
>JBQGBW010000067.1:0-23435 GCA_052043475.1 Magnetococcales bacterium HHB-1 | reverse complement strand
TTTTTTTCAGCCTTTAGTGGAGGATCTGGTGGAGGCGATGGCGCAGTTGCTGCGTGATTCTGAAAAAATGGGTTTATCTTCCATTTCGCATGTTCTGTTTCCAGGGACATTTTTTGGCCGGGATATTATGGCGCGTTTGGCGGCGCGTTTTAACAGTGAGTCATTTACAGATATTCGTGAGATTATTGATGCAAATCATGTATCCAGGGCTGTATTTGCGGGCAACATATTGCTCTCTTTAAAGCTGGATCATTTTCCTGCGTTTCTTTCGGTACGCATATCGGCTTTTAGTGCTTTATTGGCGGAGAAGAGTGAGCCTAGTCCGGTTACGGTTTTTGCGCCTGATCTGCCGGATGTGGTTACGGTGTTTAAAGATTTTAAGGTATCAGAGCAGGCGCGTCCTGATCTGGCGACGGCGAAAATTGTTGTTGCGGGTGGTGGTGGTTGTGTGAATGAGGCGGGTTTTCAGAGGGTGCTTGATTTGGCGGATGTTTTGGGGGCGGCGGTTGGTGCGACGCGTACGGCGGTTGATTTGGGTTTAGCGCCTGGGGATTGGCAGATTGGTCAGACGGGGCGTTTGATTGGGCCGGATCTTTATATTGCGGTGGGGATATCTGGTGCGGTTCAGCATTTGGCGGGGATTAAGGATGCGCGGGTGATTGTGTCGATTAATAAGGATGCTGAGGCGCAGATTCATCATTTTGCGGATTATGCCTTGGTGGCGGATTTAAATGAGGCGATCCCGGCGTTGATTCAGCAGGTTAAGGGGGGATAGTGCTTCCGGGTCCAGGGCTGGAAGCCCTGGCGGGGTCCAGGGGCTTAAGCCTTGGCGGGGTCTGGGGCAGCGCCCCAGGTAAACGCCGAAGGCGTCGTGCCTTTCAACGATTAAATTGCCAGGTTGTGTAACGCATGCTTTCTAAAATGCACCTTTAAGTGTATTTTTGGAGGCGTTTCGCCTTCTCCCAAGTTCCCACCACATCAAGGCAGACGCACAAGAGGAAATACCCCCTCAGCCGATATCCCTGTCACAGGCACTTGCCGATAACCCCAATTTTCATAACTCCGATTAGGAACCTGGTTGCTCACCATGGTGGCCAACTCTAAAGTAGTCACCTCTTAAAGGCACATTCTCCGTCTTGATAACCTGTTGATCTTTAAGAGAGGTCAGTCTAATAAGAGGTGCCATATTTTGTCGTAATATTTTCTGCACATCAATCTTTTTAGCAGCAATTCTCACTTTAGGATCATCATAAAACTTAGCCTGCACCAGATCAGGCCGATAAAAAAACTTTTTGAGTTGTTCCACAGAGACAAAATCCGCCGCCATATTTTCACCCTGATTGATATGATAACCGATCTTTGATTTAGCGCCGGGTGAGGCATCAAAGAAACCTTTTGGAGTGCGCTGAATCATGGTTCGCTTCATAGGGGGATCTCATTTGTCGGATAATATGAGGTTATCATGATCCACACGGAGAGAAAAGTGCGACTTAATTAAGAACAGATCACGGCCTTTGGTCTGATGGCTTTGGCTGCGTATCAAGATGGATGTTGTTCCGGTTTTGTGAAGGTGACTGTCTGTTCTACCTTGTAGCCATCATAGGGAAAGACAGGCTTCTTTTTATTTCCTTTTCCAGCCACCATCTTTACGACCCCATACTGCTCTAAGGTTTTCAGTGTCCTTGATACATTGGATGGACGTCTATTGGCTTTTTTTGCGAGATCGCTAATGGTGGTGGGTTGGGCGTGGACCATGATCTCCAGAAGCAGTCGGTTGCTGCCTATGATCTGAGAAAAGGACTCTTCCGAGGTAAACCACACCTTAGGGTCATCCTCAGAAGGGATATAGTCCCCCTTGGCAATCGCAAGGTTTCTTTCCTTTAACTCCTTATAGGAGAGAATGCCTATCTTCAGAATCCTCATGGTGATTTAACTCCCAATTGATCGAGCCTGTTCTCAATTCCTTCATAAAAATCCTGTATTAGATCAAAGGCTGAACTATAATCATAGAGTTCAATCCGTTCCTTCCTGCTATCAGGATGAACATGGTCGTACTCGATCCTCTTTTTTCTCCTCATCCCTTACTTCATGGATACTGGGTGCGCATTATCGATCCCGAAGATGCGTTCCCCTCTCTTTGTATGCAGGGTGAGAGAATATCTGATTCCATGGGGTCTTTGTGGTGTTATCTTCACCTTCTGGGCCTCGATTTTGTACCAGTACCCATCATGCATGACGACAACACCAACTATTGAGAAGATATAATCCAGTTCTGTATCCATAGCTCAAGAATTATATCATCGGATGATATGTTTTGTAAACTTGAGGCTTTTGCTGGTAAAATGTTTCTTGAGCTGTGGATAAAACTATCGCTGTGCGGAGAGGATATAACCCGTGCCACGAATCGTATGAATCAACTTTCTTTGTGGTGACAGATCCACTTTGCGGCGAATTTTATGAATAAACACATCAATCAGATTACTGTCTCGATCAAAGGTTTCATCATAGAGATGCTCAATCAGCTCTGTGCGTGAAACCACCCGATCCTGATGATGCATAAGATACTCTAAGAGCGAGAACTCTTTTGATGTGAGGGTAATATTCTCTTCTCCTCGAAAAACCCAATGCCTATTCAGATCCATCTTTAAGTTATCGATGAGTAGAATATTATCGGTTCTTCCACCACTTCGGCGGATCAATGCACGGATTCTCACCAATAACTCTTTAAAAATTGGCTTCACCAGATAATCATCCGCACCACCACGAATTGAGTCGATTCTTTCATCCACATCACTATCCATCGCCAGAATCATGATCGGCGCGGTGACATGCTCACGAATTGATTTCAATAACTCTAAACCATCCATATCGGGTAGAGGCAGTTCGATTACAATGCTATCATAAGGGCAGTTGCTGGCCAGATAGATCGCCTCTTCTCCATTCGGTGCACAGTCTACGGCAAAGCGCTCCTCTTCAAATCCTTTTTTAAGATTACGGGCTTCTGAGAACTCCCCTTCAACTAAAAGCAGACGCATTGTGTTTTCCTTAAAAGTCAGGTTTTTACTTAAAATTAAGTTTTTTATTAAAAGCTGCTTTTAATCCTCTTTTTTAAATCGGATCATGAAAAGATGCCCATGTTTCAAAGCAGCCCTTTAGCTGCGATTAAGGTAACCAACCAAAGATAATCTGATCTGAATTGGGGGTTAAAGATAATGAATGATTTTTAAGTAAAGCGAAAAGATTCCCTGTTCATCTTTAAAAGTAATGGATATAATGACTCATTTTTCATCTATTTTATCCGTGTAAGCTTATGTCACAGAAAAAGGATCATCTCTCAAAGAGGGCTTCGTTCTTATCGCTGCTCTTTGTGCGCGTCGATTTTAAAATCAGTATTGTGCTTATCATCTGTGGGCTGACCATCCCAACAGCGCTGATTATTGGTTTTTACTCCTATTTTCAAAGCAAAGAGAGTTCTTTGACACTGGCGCAGGAGCAGGCGGAGCGTATGAGTGCCTTAGTGATGCAGAAGAGCATGAACTATTTTCAGCCCGCCAAAACGCTTGCGCAGATCAGTGCAAATCTGTTTAAAAATCCTGAGTTAGAGATCGACCATATGCAAGCGTTGGAGCACTATCTTTTGCGGGTGGTGCAGGCGCAAAAAGGGGTGGATTACCTCTATTATGGGCGAGAGAATGGCCATTTTATTCAAGGGGTGTGGTTGCGTAAGCAGAATGAGTATGCCTTTAAGATGATTCTGCGCAATGATAAAAATGCGATGCAGATCATGCGCTTCTATGATCCTCAGCTTAAATTTTTGCGGGAGGAGGTGACCCCTGATCCCATCTATGATCCGCGTAAGCGTCCCTGGTATATTGGTGCTAAAAAGCAGGGTAAGATGTTCTGGACCGATACCTATGTTTTCTTTACCACCAAAGAGATTGGGATCACGGCCGCCGATCCGGTGTTTGATGCAAAAGATAATCTGATCGGTGTGATGGGAGCGGATATGTCCTTAGCGGGACTCTCGGCATTTGTGAAAGAGAATCGGGTGAGTAAAAACAGTCTGGCTTTTATTATCGATGAAAATGACGCCTTTATTGCCTATCCTGAGTTTGCTGAAATTTTGATGAAAACCGATAAGGGAAAGTTAAAATCACTTCCCGCTTTGCAGTCAAAAAATCCCTGGGTGCGCCAGGCGATGGTGCGCTTTAAAAATCATCAGTTGGGTCATTTCTCTTTTTCAGTAAAAGGGCAGAAAATTTTAAGTTTTATCTCTCCTTTTCCTCAAGCTTTTGGTAAAAAGTGGCATCTGTTTATCCTTATCCCAGAAGATGATTTTATTGGTCACGCAAAAAAAGTGCAGACCAATATGCTGTTGATCTCTTTAGGGGTGATGGTGATCGCTACCTGGATTGGGATTCTCTTTGCAAATCGAATCTCTAAGCCCATTGAAGCGTTGACGACTGAGGTGGGGAAGATTAAGCAGTTTAAACTTGATGAAGAGGTGAATGTCACCTCAAAGATTCATGAAATTGATGTCATGAGTCAGGCGATTGGTTCTATGAAGCGCAGTCTCTCCTCTTTTCGGCGCTATGTGCCCGCAGATCTGGTGAGAACGTTGATTGAGTCGGGTATTGATGTCAAACCTGGGGGCGAGGAGAAGGAGGTGACGCTCTTCTTTTCGGATATCGCGGGCTTTACTTCAATCAGTGAGCAACTTCCCCCACGACAGTTGATGGAGGAACTCTCTGAATATATGGAGGAGATGACCCTGGAGATTAGGCATTATCATGGAACTATTGATAAATATATTGGTGATGCGATCATGGCTTTTTGGGGTGCGCCTCAGAAAAATTTAAACCATGCCCATGGTGCCTGTTTTGCGGCACTGGCTTCTCAGAAGGCGATTAGAAAATTAAATCAGCGCCGTATCTTAGAGGGTAAAACGCCTTTTATCACACGTATTGGCCTGCACTCCGATATCACCATCATCGGTAATATGGGCTCAAACGAGCGTCTGAACTATACTGCTTTAGGGGATAGTGTCAATCTGGCGGCACGCTTGGAGGGGGTGAATAAAAATTATGGTACGGATATCATCGTCAGTCAGAAAACCTTTGAGAAGGTGCAGGAGCATTTTCTTTTTCGCCCCTTAGATATTATCGCTGTTCGGGGTAAGAAAAATGCCGTGACGATCTACCATTTAATGGGCCATCAGGGGGTGGGAGATCATGCAACTGAAACTCTAGCGGCGCAGTTTATGGACGTTTTTAATCTCTATTGTCAGAGACAGTGGTCGGAAGCCCTACAGATTCTTGAATCATTAGCGATAGAGTTTCCCGAAGATCAACCGGTTAAGATCTATCGGCAGCGGTGTAAAAATTATATTAAGAATGAACCTGGTGATGATTGGCAGCCTTCTGTGCAGCAGGGATAGCTTTTTGTGCTTAATAGCCGTTCTTTTTTGGTCGATATTATTTGACCTTGGAGAAGAGATCGATAATGCCAATCAATCTCTTTTTTATAATCGGCTTGGTGAGGTGAATATCACAACCGGCCGCTTTAATTCTTTCTGAGATCTCTTTCATGGCATGAGCACTGAGTGCAATAATGGGAATGGGCTTTTTCTTCTGTTCCGTCTCCCATGCCCTGATTTTCAGGGTCGCTTCAAAGCCATCCATAACCGGCATCTGGATATCCATGAGAATGAGATCAAAGTGACCATCGATAAACTTTTTGAGGGCTTGGGCGCCATCTTCCGCCATCTCTAATGTATGTCGCGTTTTTTTCAGAAATGCCTGGACAAGAGTCCGGTTATCTTCAGAGTCATCCACCACAAGAATGTGCAGTGCCCGACCCTTCGTCAATTTTTCAATCTTCTCTCGATCATAGGCTCTTCGTTCATACTGTTTGATATAATTTCCGGTGGCATTTTTTGCATCAGGCAATTTAATTTTAAACTGGAATGTGCTGCCGACACCAACTTTACTCTGCACCCAGAGATGGCCGTCCATTTTTTTTATGAGTTTTCGGCAGATGGTTAATCCTAAGCCTGTGCCTTGTCCTCTTCTTGATCTGAAATCTTCGGCTTGAGAGAAGGGTTCAAAGATCTTCTTTTGATCTGCTAATGCGATGCCAATGCCTGTATCCTTAACCGAGAAGAGCACTTGATCGTCTTTTTTATCTGCGATCTCCACATCTATGGTAATTGTTCCTATCTGTGTAAATTTAACTGCATTGCCGATTAAATTAATCAGTATCTGGCGCAAACGCTGTTGATCTCCCACAACAGTGATCGGGAGGTCTGGTGATACTCTTGCGTCTAATCGGATCTGTTTTTCGTCGGCTTGTACAGATAGAACAGAAACAACTTGCTCGATGATATCTCGAAGTTGAAATGGTGCCACATAAAGCTCCATCTGTCCCGCTTCAATCTTTGAAAGATCGAGAATATCATTGATCAACGATAACAGCGTATGTCCTGCACGATGGCAAATTTCAAGACATCCCCTCTGATCGGAGGTCAGTTCCGCTTCCAACAGAACTTCGCCCATACCGATCACAGAGTTTAGAGGGGTTCGGATCTCATGACTCATGGAGGCAAGAAAAGCGCTTTTGGCTTGGTTCGCTTGTTCTGCATTTCGTTTGGCAATAATAAGATCCTGTTCTGCTTTTTTGCGTTCAGAAATATCCTTAAAGACGATCACGCCGCCGATTACCTGATTGTTCTCTTGTATGGGGGCCAGGGAGTACTCAACAGGAAAACTGGATTGATCATTTCGCCAGCAAATATCATCATCAATGGAGCAGTATTTTCCATCTTTGAGGCTGTTTAGAATAGGATCTTCTTCTGTTGAATAGGTGGAACCGTTTTGGCGTGTAATCCGCATATAATCGGACCGTTTTTTGCCAATAACGTTATGTGATGTCCAGTCCATCATGTTTGATGCGGCTTTGTTTACAAATATAAAACGATCATTAAGATCAATTCCGGTAATCCCTTCGCCAACGGAGTTCAGGATGGTTTCCAGGCGCTCATTGGTCTGGCTGAGTTCTTTTTCAAGTTTTTTTCGTTCACTGACATCCCTTGCGACAGCAACAATCTGGTTGGCGTTTTCAAAATAGCTGATACTCACCTCAACAGGGAAGATCGAACCATCGTACCGTTGATGTTTTCCGTCAAGAATTTCTGAGCCCATGGATTTTAATTTGGAAACATGTTGATCCCAGGCATTTTTATTGGGAAGATTTGTTTCAATATCGATGACGCGGAGCGTTAACAGTTCCTCATGCGAATATCCCAACGATTTGGCGGCCATGAGATTACAATCCTGGAATTGAGCGGTTTCAGGATCAATGACAAACAGCGCATCCTTGGTTTCATCGACCAGATTTCTAAAATGTTCCAGCTTCTGTTTGGCATCGTTTAATCTCTTTTTTGCGCGCTCTTGCTGCACAAGACGCCACATCCCAGAAAGCAGAAGTGTGGCTTGACTTACATCGGCTTCATTGTAATCGATTGCTTTATTGGCTACGCCAGCAACAAGCGTGACACGGTTCTCTTCAACCACAGGGATTGACATAAACCGTGTGATCATCACATGTCCTTCTGGTAGCCCTTTTTTTTTGGGGTGCGTGTGGCTGTAGTCATTGAGGATAAAGGGGCTTTTTCTTCGGATCGCTTCTGCCCATATTCCTGCATTCTTTATGGGAAAATCAAACGGTGATGTGTTTATATTACATTTTCTATAGGTGTCTTTTGACCAGGCAAATGTTTGCATCGTACTTTCTTGTGGCGTGACAAAACCGACAAAGCCAAATTTGCTCTCTGTCAGAGAGACCAGATGATTCAAGACAAAGTTGAAGATGACATCTTCAGGAGCGCTTGCCATTTCATACAGTTCGGCTTGTGCTTCGAGTCTTGCCTCATTTAATCTCAGCGCTTTTAAGGTCTCTTCCCTTTCTGAGATATCCCTGACAATGGCTGAAAAGAATATTTTTATACCCTGGGTCCAGGAGGCCAGGGAGATCTCTAGAGGAAACTCTTCACCATTTTTTCTGACGCCAACCAGCTTAACAAATTGATCGGTGTATTTTGTGGCACTGCCCTTGATGATCCGTTGAATTCCACGGAGGTGTGCTTTTTTGAATCGCTCTGGCATCAGGATGGTCAAAGGTTGGCCTAGAGCCTCTTTCTCTTCATAACCAAAGATAAAACTGGCGCCGCGATTCCAGAAGATAATATGGCCCTTTTCGTTAGCGGATATGATGGCATCGACGGTGGAGCGTGTGATGGCACGAAACCGTTTTTCGCTCTCTTTTAGATCATTTTTTGTTGTTTCTAATCGATCTTTGGTTACGGTTGTTGCGTGAAGGGAGTCCAGTAGTGTATTGATACCGGTACTGATTGCTCCCACTTCATCATTTCTCTTCCATTTTAGTCGTTCGGCGAAATCCCAGCCACCATCTTTTGCTCTGTATAAAAATGATGTGAGACTTTTAACTGGCCTGGCCAGATGAAACTGCAACAGTGTGGCGATGGAGAGTATCAGAAAAGTAAATGTAAAGAAGCTGATCCAGTGGATGAGTATAGAGCGCTCTGAATGATCGATCATATGATCATAGCGATGATCCATATGTTTTTGTGACTGATCTACTAATTGGTTCAGTTTTTTGTTGAACGCTTTTGTGGCGTCGCGAACCTGTTGTAAGCGGTTACGATCAGATGCGATTCCTGATGTTGTGTCGGCATAGAGAGAGAGGGTTTTTGCCAGGATATTTCTATATTCATCTTCTAAATCTTGGATACTTTCAACCTTTGCTCTATCCCATCCTGATTGGAAAAGTTTCTGCTTGATCTCCTCGCTGATCTGGAAAAAATTTCTGGCAGGCCCTGTCACCTGCATCAAGCGGATTTCATCGCCAAGTTGGCTGGCTTGCAGTCCCGCATTTTGGACCTCAATGACAATATATCTTAGCTTCTCAAAATTTCGCGAGATGGACCGATTCCATTGAAATGCAGATGCCATCATGTTCTGGTGATTATAGGCTTGCCAGATATAAAAACCAGAGAGGCTTAGAATACCCAGTGCAAGAAGGCTGAGAATCGCCACAATTTTTTTATAGAGCGTCATTGTTGATCCTTTTTGACATGACTGGCTGGGATAAACCCCTCTTGTCTAACAATCTGTTGGCCCTCTGGTCCTAATAAAAACTGGATAAATTTCTTGGCTTTGGGCTGTGGTTTTCCAACGGTGATTAAGTTTAATGGCCGTTGCAGAGGATATTGGTCTTTTGCAATCGACGCCATGGTGGCTTGAATGCCATCGAGTGCGATACTCTTGATATGAACGCCATGGTTGTGTGCACTGGCGGCACTCCCGATGGAGACATAGCCGATTGCGTAAGGATCAATGGCGACATACATGATATCTTCGAGATTGGAACCGATGACGCGGGCTGATTTGGGTGTTTTTCCTTGCAGGGAGAAGAAGGATTCAAACAGCTTTTTGGTTGAGTGGGCTCTTCGTTTGATAATAGGGATAATTTTATGGTCACGCCCTCCCAGCATTTTCCAGTTTGAGATCTTTCCGCTGAATATTTCGGCAACTTGTTTGTGGCTTAACTTGGATAGTGGATTGATGGTATTGACGATCACAGCGATGCCATCATGACCGATTGTATAATAGACCAGTTCTTTTGGATCAGAGGGCCCGATCTGTCGTGAAGCCATGCTTATGTCAATCTGTTTATCAAGGAGTAATTGAATTCCTTTTTCGGTTCCACCTCCGATTGAGTGAACACGAATCCCTGTTTTGTGATAAAAATGTTCAGAAGCCAATTTTACAATGGGATGTATGGTGGTGGAGCCAGCGAGGGATAGATCGGCTTTCGATGGTATCGGGGTTACCAGAGCCAACAGGCTGACTGTAATCAATAAAAAGCGTCTCATTGTTACACCACCTTGATAACTGGAAGTGGATAAGAACCTTAACGTAATCATGGCTTTAAGGTGTTATTTTTTTCTTGGAATAAAGTAACATCTCTTAGAAACACTCACTTTTCTGACAAAATATAAAAGGGTCAAATGGAGATGAATGATATCGTTTAAAAATTTTACCATCTAGACCTTCTGTATCATATGATAATTTTATTCATATAATCGCGCATGGTGTTTAATTAAAAGCAACAGCTCTGCTTAATTTAGTGCATTTTGATAAAAAAGCAGAGAAAAGCTTATGGCGCATCAGGAAAGAGCGTAGAAAAAACTCCCTACCCATCAGTTGGATAATGGAGTAAGATTATTATCGGAATTAAAAATTTGATCTCTCTTGCTCCACGAGAGGATTATAAAATCAATTATCATCAAAGGAGCCATTACGTGCGATCCAACTGGCGAGATTTTCGTTATCTGTTTCATCTTTTCAGCCTCACTCTTTTTCTGTTTGGCTTTTGGCTTATTCTCTCAGGGCACTATGAACTCTTTTTTGTCTCTTGTGGCCTGATTACCGCTATTGCAGTGACCTGGCTCAATATACGTAAGTTTGGTCGAAGCATCGAAGGTAGTCCTCTGCATGTCTTGCGTGTATTTATCTTTTTTATTCCCTGGCTGCTTCTCGAACTGCTCAAATCAAATATTGCTGTGGCCAAAATTATCTTAAAAAAAGAGATGCCCATATCCCCCTCAATGGTTCCGATTAAGGTGACGCAGAGAAGCGATCTGGGGCAGGCTATCCATGCCAACTCGATCACTTTAACGCCGGGTACGGTGACCTGCGAAGCTGAAAATAATGTTTTTCTGGTTCATTGCCTGGCCGAAGAGTTTGTCGAAGGGTTGCATGAAGGAGAAATGGATCGGCGCGTTACCGCCATTGATCGCCACTTTGTGGGTTTGGATCGCAATAAAAAAGACGCGCAATAAAAAAAGCCTGCTTACTCTTTTGCTTTTTTAAAATTTCCAAGGAATCCGGTTATGCTCACAGCGGTTGTCCTCGCTTTGATAATCACCATGGCGCTTGCGTTGGCGCGTGCTGTCATAGGTCCTACAACATTTGATCGTATCCTGGCTGCCAACATGTTTGGCACCAAAGTCGTTTTATTTGTTGCCGTTTATGGCTTTTTTACCGACCGACCAGAGTTTCTCGATATCGCTATGGTCTACTCTCTCATTAACTTTATCGGAACCGTCGCCGTAATGAAGTATGTGGGTTACAGCCATCTGGGTAGTGGCCCCGAAACCCAAGACGCCGAAGGAAACGATGCATGAACTTTTATGATCTACTAAGCAATGCTTTGCTGTTTGGAGGCATGGCCTTCATGATTATCGGTGCCGTTGGCGTGATTCGTCTTCCCGATCTTTTCACCCGCATGCATGCGGCGGGGATCACCGATACAATGGGTTCAGGGCTTATCTTGGCTGGTCTTGTTGTGGAAAGTGGCTTTAACCTGGTTACCGCCAAACTGGTGCTGATTGGTGCCATGTTCTATTTTACCAGTCCGGTCTCCACCTATGCACTTGCGAAAGCGGCCCTTGGCCGTGGTGTGAAGCCCATTCTTGATCAACCCAATAAGAAATCTCTCCCTAAAGACACCTCAACCAAGGAGTGAGAACCATCGTCGATCTACTGCACACTCTATTGATCGCATTCCTTTTGGTCATTGCCTACCAGATTACCCGCATGAAAGACCTCTTTGCGATCATCATGCTCACAGGGAGCTTTAGCCTGCTCTCTGCAGGACTCTATCTGGTCTACGATGCTGTTGATGTCGCTTTCACAGAAGCCTCTGTTGGTGCTGGGATCTCCGGCGTACTCATGTTAGTTGCCCTCTCTTTAACCAAAGGGGGGAAGGCCGCGACCGAAACAGAAAAACAGAATCGGACCATCCCTTTGATTGTGGTTATCCTTACAGGGGCCGCACTCATTTATGGCACGTTCGATATGCCCCACTTTGGTAACCCGAATGCGCCAATCCATCAACATGTGGCACCTGCTTACCTCTCTGAATCCGGTACAAAAATTGGCATACCCAATGTCGTGACTTCGGTGCTGGCGAGTTATCGTGGCTACGATACGCTGGGGGAGGTTACGGTGATCTTTACGGCCGCATGCGGTGTGACCGCCATTTTGGGTGGCACGATGCGCCGTCGTAAGCGTAAAAAGAACGATAAACAGTCTGATAAACAGCCTGAAGCGTCCCCCGAAAAAAGCGCGGAGGAACTTGCATGATCAACCAGTTTATTATTCGTGTCGTTGCTAAATTATTCATTCCATTTATCCTGGTCTTTGCGGTCTACGTACAACTTCATGGTGACTTCGGCCCTGGTGGTGGATTCCAGGCGGGGGTTATCTTTGCCAGCGCTTTTGTTCTGCATACGCTTGTTTTTGGTATTAAACATACCCGTGAAGTGGTTCCTGACCATATTATTCGTTGGCTGCTCTCTGCTGGCGTCCTGCTCTACGCAGGCGTTGGTGTTGTGAGTCTGCTTAAAGGCGGAAACTATCTCGATTACTTTGTTCTGTTGCATGATCCTGTTCATGGCCAGCATTGGGGTATTCTGCTGGTGGAGCTTGGTGTGGGTATCACTGTGGCTGCGGCGGTAATCTCCATATTTTTCACTTTTGTCGATCAGGAGAGATAATATGGAGACCATTCTCGGCTTAAGTGTCTATTGGCTCACCATCATGCTCATGATGAACGGCCTCTTTATTGTCATTGCTGACGGTAATCTGGTTAAAAAACTGGTTGGACTCAATATCTTCCAAACCTCTGTCTTTATTCTCTACGTCTCCATGTCAAAAGTCTATGATGGCACAGCGCCTATTCTGGATGAGGGGATTAAAATCTACTCCAATCCCCTGCCGCATGTGCTTATTCTTACAGCCATTGTTGTGGGTATCGCAACCACGGCATTAGGACTCGCTCTGGTGGTAAGAATTCGTAGAGCCTATGGTAGCATCGAAGAGGTCCATATCCATCAAATCGAACAACAAAAAGAGGCCGAAGAGGTATGATCGCCGCCCACTATGTTGCACTCCAGGTGGTCCTTCCCCTGATAAGTGCTCCGATCTGTGCGCTCTTTCCTAGACGTTCCCAGTTAACCTGGGGTATCGCCCTGGTTGTTACCGGGATCTCCCTGTTCATGTCTTTCAATGTCTTGAACACCGTTCTTGATCATGGCTTAATCAGCTATGAACTGGGGGGATGGGTTGCGCCTTTGGGGATTGAATATCGCATTGATGTGTTGAGCAGCCTGCTCATGATCATTGTCTCCGCCATCGGTGCTTTTGTTCTGCTCTATGCGCGTCACAGTGTGGAAAGAGAGATCGGTAAAGACCGTATCCATCTTTTTTATACCATGTATCTGCTCTCCTTTACGGGTCTCTTAGGGATGACCGTAACAGGAGATGTCTTTAACCTGTTTGTTTTTCTGGAGATCTCCTCCCTCTCAACCTATGTGTTGATCAGTATGGGGGCGGAAAAAAATGGTGATCCGCGCGCTCTGACGGCAGCTTATCGCTACCTTATCTTAGGTACGATTGGTGCCACATTCTATGTTATCGGTGTTGGTCTGATGTATATGATGACCGGAACCCTTAATATGGCGGATCTTGTGCAGCGTCTACCTCAAGTGATCGATACAGGCGCCATCCAGGCGGCACTGGCTTTCCTTACCGTGGGTATGCTGCTTAAAGCGGCGGTCTTTCCGTTGCATATCTGGTTGCCCAACGCCTACGCTTACGCACCATCGGTTGTGAGTGCTTTTCTGGCTGCGACAGCCACCAAAGTATCGATCTATGTGCTGCTGCGGATCTTCTTTACCATGTTTGGCTCCACCAATCCTCTGGATGGTACGCCTTTAAGTATGATTCTCATTCTGCTCTCCATCGTCGCGATGTTTGTGGGCTCCATTATTGCGATCACGCAGGTTAACCTTAAAAAACTGCTCGCTTACTCCTCTGTGGCCCAGATTGGCTATATCATCTTAGGAATTGTCTTAGCCACAGAGACCGGACTGATTGCAGGTTTAGTGCATCTTTTTAATCATGCCGTGATGAAATGTGCACTCTTTCTTGCTTTAGGTGCGATTTTAGCCCAGCGTGGTTCGATCTATCTCAACAAAATTCAAGGTGTGGGTAAACAGATGCCCTGGACTGTGGGGGCTTTTGTCACCGCGGGTCTCAGTGTGATCGGTGTCCCCCTGACTGCGGGTTTTGTCTCAAAGTGGTATCTCTTGAAGGGTGTTTTAGAGCAGGGTTGGTGGTTTGTTGCGCTGCTTATTTTAATCAGTTCACTATTGGCTGTGATCTATATCTGGAAAGTGATCGAAGTCGCCTACTTTAAACCCGTTCCTGAAAATGCCCCTGAGGCTGGGGAAGCACCGCTATCCATGCTCCTGCCACTCTGGATTATGGCTGGCGCCAGCGTCTACTTTGGTATTGATGCCAATACAACGGTGGATATCGCTAAAACCGCAGCCCAATCACTGTTGGGAGGTGCACCATGAATAGCATCAGCCCGCTCTTCTGGACCATTTTTATTCCCTGCTTAGGTGCACTTGGGATCTATCTGGCGAATAATGACGAAAATAAACGAGAGCTTGTTACGCTCTCCTCAGCTGTCCTGTTGTTCTTCACGGTAATCTCCTTGGTTCCTGGCGTTATGGATGGAAAAAGAGAGACCTTTCTCCTTTTCCACATGACCGCCGACCTCCCGGTGTTTCTTAAAATAGAACCCTTAGGGATGACCTTCGCATTGATCGCCTCTTCGCTCTGGATCATTAACTCGATCTACTCCATCGGCTATATGCGAGGTAATAACGAGAAACACCAGACGCGGTTCTATATCTGTTTTGCCATCTCTATTGCCAGCGTTATGGGGATTGCTTTTGCGGGGAACCTTCTCACCCTCTTTATCTTCTATGAGGCGATTACGCTGGCGACCTATCCGTTGGTTACTCATTCGGGGACAGATAAAGCGAAAAAAGCCGGTCGAACCTATCTGGGGATTTTGCTCTTCACCTCCGTTGCGTTTCAACTGCTCGCAATCCTCTGGACGCACTTGGTTGCAGGTACTGGAGACTTCCAACCTGGTGGTATCTTGGCGGGTAAAGCGGATGGTCCTCTGGCCAGCATTCTGCTGTTTCTCTTTATGTATGGTATCGGTAAAGCCGCGCTCATGCCTTTTCATCGTTGGCTACCCGCAGCAATGGTTGCTCCCACACCGGTGAGTGCGCTTTTGCATGCGGTGGCCGTGGTGAAAGCCGGTGTATTCAGCGTTGTTAAGATTATCGTCTATATCTTTGGTATCGATTTCTTAGTCTCTTCCGTGATGACGAGTTGGCTGCTCTATATCTCTGGAGCGACAATCATTATTGCATCGATCATTGCCTTAAAGCAGGATAATCTTAAAAGGCGTCTGGCTTACTCAACTGTAAGTCAACTCTCCTATGTGACCATGGCGGCAGCGATTTTATCACCAATCTCTGTGAAAGGTGCGGCGCTGCATATTGTGGCGCATGCTTTTGGTAAGATTACCCTCTTTTTTGCCGCGGGCTCGATCTATACGGCGGCACATAAAACAGAGATCAGTCAGCTTAACGGCATCGGTAAACGGATGCCCTGGACGATGGCGGCTTTTGCCATCGGTGCGCTCTCCATGATCGGACTGCCACCGACAGCGGGATTTATCAGTAAATGGTATATTCTTATGGGGGCGATGGATGCGCAATCAATCTTTGCCATTGCGGTGATCTTCACCTCTACGCTGCTTAATGCGGCCTACTTTTTACCGATTATCTATGTCGCCTTTTTCAAAAAAGAGTCTGCTGAAACGGCTGAACATCCCCATGGCGAAGCCCCATTACCCATTGTTATCGCGCTCACTGCAACAGCAGCCGGAACACTATTGATCTTCCTGTTTCCAGATCTGCCTCTGGCCCTGGCGCATCAACTTGTTGGAGTATCCCCCTGATGCCCGATATTCAAGAACAAGATAAGCATTGGTTGGTACGTCAAAAGACGATTAAAGGGCTCTGGGTCGGGTTTATTGTTATTTTATCCGGCCTTGCTCTGGCTGACCTGATCATTCACGGACATCCCCATTTTGGTATTGATGGCATCTTTGGCTTTTACTCCTGGTATGGTCTTATCACCTGTGCCGCCATGGTCGCCTTCGCTAAAGGCTTAGGGATGATTCTGAAGAGAAAGGATGACTACTATGACGCTTAGTGCGCTTATTCCGCCGGGGCTCGTCCTGATTATCGGTGGTCTTCTACTGCCCTTCTTTAAACAGGCGCGCCCACGGCAACTCCTCGTTTTGGGAACACCGGTTCTCGTTCTTTTTCTGATATGGAATATTCCAAACGGTCATGTAACCCAGTTGGCCTTTTTGGACTATACCTTGACCCCGATCAAGGTTGATGCATTAAGTCGTGTTTTTGCGACGATCTTTTCAATCGTCTCCTTTGTGGGCGGATTGTATGCGATCAAACAGGAGAAGATCTTAGAACTTGTCGCAGCTTTCGCCTACGCGGGCTCCGCCATTGGCGTGGTGATGGCGGGCGATCTGATTACTGTTTTTATCTTTTGGGAGTTGATGGCTGTTGGCTCCACGCTGGTGATCTGGGCGGCGGGCACTGAAAGTGCATATCGTGCCTCCATGCGCTATCTATCGATCCATCTGTTGGGTGGTGTGATTTTGATGGCGGGGATATTAGGCCATATCCACAATACCGGTTCCATCGACTTTGTGGCGATGCAGCCCACCACCATCTCGACGGCGCTAATCCTGGTCGGATTTTTAATCAACGCTGGTGCACCACCCTTTTCAGGCTGGCTTCCTGATGCCTATCCCGAAGCCTCTTTCAGTGGTACGGTGTTTCTCTCCGCCTTCACCACCAAAACGGCGGTTTATGTACTGATTCGGGGTTTTCCAGGTGCTGAGATTTTAATCTATATTGGCGTCTTCATGATCTTCTACGGCATCATCTATGCGATGTTGGAGAACGATATCAGGCGCATCTTAGCCTATAGTATTATCAATCAGATGGGGTTCATGGTAACGGGGATCGGGATTGGTACCACCATGGCGCTCAATGGGGCGGCGGCGCATGCCTTTACCCATATTATCTATAAGGCTTTGCTGCTCATGACGGCGGGTGCTGTGATCTATCGCACAGGAAAACGGAAATGTACTGATTTAGGTGGACTGTTCCAATCGATGCCACTGACAACGGTCTGTGTCATCATCGGTGCGATGGCGGCCTCCGCATTTCCATTTACCTCGGGCTTTGCCTCTAAAGCGTTGATCTCTCAGGGTGTGTTGGATCAGCATGCCACCTTTGTGTGGTTCGCCTTGGTGGCAGCGTCTGCGGGCGCGCCTCTGCATGCGGGTATTAAGTATCCCTTGTTTGTCTTTTTCCAGAAAGACTCTGGTTTGCGTCCCAAAGATCCTCCCTTGAATATGCGTATTCCCATGATGATCTTCGCCTTTTTGTGTATTGCATTAGGCGTCTATCCCGATGCGCTCTATAGCATCTTGCCTAATCCTCCGATGGATTATGCGCTTTTTACGGTGCCTCATGTGGTGAATATGCTGCAACTGCTTCTCTTTGCCGCATTGGCCTTCTTCCTGTTGCTGTCGATGGCGAAGCAGACGCTGACCATTACGCTTGATTTTGATTGGTTCTATCGTAAGCTCTTCCCCAGTGTTGTGACTGGTGTGACGCCGTTGATTGCGAGAGCTTTTCAGACGATGACCGCCCAGACGCAGAAGATTGTTATGGATGGCATGGTCCAGAAGATTCTTCATATTCATAGTGCGCAGGGGTTTCTTGCCCAGAACCGTCTTTCTGGTACAACGGTTTTGGGTATGTCCGCTTTGCTTGGACTCTATCTGGTATTGTTGTATATTTTCTAGTCGTATAGAATGTTTATGGGGTTGGGGGAGATCACTCCAGCCTCTATTAATCAGACGGCCAGAAAAGTTTACGATATCTCAATCTTTATAAAAAAAGCCATCCAATAGGGGTGGCTTTTTTTTGTTGTGTGTGATTATTTTTTATGTGCCTTGCATCTTAACTGGACATGATGAATCAAAATAGCCAAAATAGATTTGAGATCTTTTTACGCTTTACTATTTCAAAGGAGTGATCTTGCCACAAGAACGTGTTCGATGGCATCGGCTGTTGACAAGTGTTTTGATAGAGACTCTGGAGCACCTTCATATTGAGGTGAGGCCTGAGGTTCCTGTCTATAAGGAGCCGCCAGTCGCGGATGTTATCATTTTACGACAGGAAGGAGAGGTCTGGCTTGATGAACAGCGATGTTGGCTAGCTGATGGCCTGCGAGATTCAACCGCAAGAGAACTTCTTATTGAATTTAAAATGCGGGAATCGATCAATGAAGCCTCTGTACGACAGACTGTGATCAATGATCAACTCTATCTACAGAGTCACAAGCGTAAGCGTGAGGCGTTGCAAAGCTTTTTAATCAGTTCTCAGACACCGGCTAAGAAAACGTTGCAACAGCTTAAGTTTGAATCAACGGGTGCAAACGGGGTTTATCGCAGTCCGTTACCTCTGGTGCGGCAAATCCGGCTTATTGTTCTCAATGAATTGGATAACAAACCACACAATGCGATTTGGAAGGTTTTTTCCAGCAGGAAAAAAGAGCAGGCAAAAGCCTTTGCAACGCTCAAAAAGATGGGATTGGATAAAATCTCTGAAGCGCTTGAATGGCTTATCGCTGGTTTATGGAGTCTACGAATGGATAAAGCAATTACAGATCCAAATTTGGTTGGAATCACACCGGATGATGTCATGCAGATAGGAAAAGAGTGGTTGGAATCTGCACGGCGGAAGGGGGAGTTGAGAGGTGAAGAAAGAGGCTTTCTCAAAGGTGAAGCCAAAGGTGAGGCCAAAGGCATTGTCAAAGGCAAGGCAGAATTTTTACGCCACCTTCTTCACGAAAAATTTGACGCTCTACCGCCGTGGGTATCTGAAAAACTTTCCAATGCCACCTCCCAACAGTTAGAAAACTGGGGAAAACAGATTTTTACGGCGCGTTCTTTGGAGGAGCTTTTTAAAGAACAGAGCGAATGATGATGGTCTGAAACTAAGATCGCATGCCAACAATGGTGGCAAAACGGCCGGATTGATAGCCCTCTTTGTAGCATGAGAAAAATTGATCATTAAGGCATGAAGTGCAGAGGTGGCTGTGCGAGATCATTTTATCAGGGATGCCGTTTGCTTTCAGTTGTTGGCAGGTTGCAGAGATAAGATCAATGCTGTAGTGGTTATCGCCTTGATACTCAAGAAAGGGTTGCCAGAAGGGGTCGTTTTTCTGGATCGGATCTCTAAATCGATAACAGCAGGGATAGATGGCTGGACCGATTGCGATCCGGAGTTCTTCTGCATGGGTGCTGTACGCTTTTTGAACCGCTTCGATGACTTGATCAACAAAACCATCGACAATATTACGCCACCCCAGATGGATCACGCCGGTGAAACGATGTTTTTTATCGGTCACAAGAACCGGAAGACAGTCGGCTGTACTGAGCAGTAGATAGCTTTCTGGTGTTTGGGTGAATGCAGCGTCTGTTTTCAGAAGGATGTTATTATGATCGTTCTGCCAATCTTTTTTACGGATAAAAGCAATTTTGTGGCCATGGCAGGGGTTGAGAATTTTGAGCGGTTTTTTATTCAGATTTAAAGCAGAGATCAGGCGTTTACGGTTTTCTGAGGCTGAAGGATCTTCTGTACGCCAGGCGGTATTTAATGTTTTAAATGGCGCTTGACTGACGCCGCCTGTGCGGGCAAAAAAGCCATGATAAAGAGGAAAACTTTGATCGGTGTATTGGGTAATCTTATTGATGTGACTTACTTTTATATTTTTTACCTGTTTCATCAATCTGACTGACCTCGTTTCTCAAGCTCTGTAAGCCATCGCATGGTTTGTAATCCCATATCGCGATCATCCTGAATAGAGAGGTTTTTTTTCTTTAAATGGATTGTATCGATAAACCGTTGTAAGGCGTGCGCAACAGGGGTTCGATCTAAAACAGGAAGGATATGCATTTTATCGGTTTTTAATACCGCTTTATGTTTAACGCGATCATTGTAGATTAACAGACCTTTTTTACCTTGAATCATCACCTTACGACTTTTAACCGCGCGTGGTGTTGTCAGATCCAGCATAATTGGTGTTTGATCGCTTTGAAAAGTGATCTGCCAGGATTCATGCAGCGGTTTTGTTTTTTGATATTGTATCTCTTTTATGGAGAGTTCTTTAGGGAAGAGATCTAAAATTAGTGCTAAAGGGTGTGGGCCCCACTCCCATAAGGGGGTGGTTTTTGTGCGTGAGATGGTGGTTCCACCAAAGGTTAACTCTACTTTTTGTATAGAACCAATACGGTGAAGATTCTCTTTAATGCTCTGCCATGCGGGGTTAAGAAGATCGATATGATCGATGTGGATAAGGTGGTGTGGTTTGATCGCGTTAAATAGCTGTTCGGCTTCTTCTAAGGTGGAACAGAAAGGTTTTTCTAAAAAGAGCGGTATGGATCTTTTTAAGGCGGCTTTTGCCATCGCATAGTGTTGCTGAGGCGGTGTCGCGACCAGGAGGCCATCGAAGTCGGTTTTTTGTACCATGGCTTGCCAGTCCGGCCAGATGCGACAATCTGTTGAGACCAGATTACCGCTTTTTGGATTACGGCTCGCCAGAGCAGTGAGTGTGGCTTGGGGAAGTGTGTCTAGTGTACGAATAAGAATTTTACCCCAATATCCCGCACCAATCAGACCGAATTTAAGCATTAGATGATTCTTCCGGTATAGTTTTTATCGGTCCAGCTAAAAAAGCGTTTCAAGCCCTCTTCCAGGCTGATTTTTGGGTGATAATTGAGTTGAAGTTGTGCTTTACGAATGTCAGGACAGCGGCGATTGGGCTCATCGGCGGGATAACTGTCGGGATAGTCGATTACGTTATAGTGGATCTCTTTCTCTAAAATCTGTTGGATCTTTTGAACCACCTCTGCAATGGATATTTCGGGTTCAGGGTTACCGATGTTGTAGGCACTTCCTGGCGTGCCCCGGGAGATAACACGTAAAAAGCCGTTCATGGCATCGGTGATGTAGCAGAAGGTGCGGGTCTGCCGACCGGTTCCATAGACGCTTAAAGGGCGATTGGCTTTAATCTGATGGCCAAAGTTGGGCAGTGCACGATAATCGGTCTCCTGCATACCTGGCCCATAGATGTTGAAGGGGCGGATCACATTGGTGCAGACCCCAAAGTAGCTATGATAGATATAGGTGAGGGTTTCACCAACGCGCTTTCCTTCGTCATAGCAGGCACGGGGGCCCTGGCAAGCGACTAAGCCGCGGTAGTTTTCAGCGGTGGGGACGTAGCGTGGATCGGGGTCTCCGTAGATCTCGCTGGAACTGAAAAAGGTGTAGCGGGTATTCTGTTGTCTGGCGAGATCAAGCAGTATCCGTCCGCCTTGAATGGAGACATCCAGGGTCTCTAAGGGGTGGGCCTGATAGTAAAAGGGGCTGGCAATTCCCGCACCATGCACCACAAAATCGATGGGGCCAAGTTGTTGTATGAGATTATCAGGAAGTGGTTTGCAAATATCATGATCCACAAAAGTGACATGCTCTGAATCGCTTAAGGTGCGCCCTGACTCACCCGCAGTGATGTAGTTATCCAAACCGATCAGACGGCAGGGTTTTTCAAGATGATCGTTGTTTAAACGGTTAAATAGTTCAATAAAGTAGCGGCCTAAAAATCCACGGCCTCCGGCAAGAAGCAGGGTTTTTCCGGAGAAGTCATGGATCACATCATCCAACAGGGTGATGATTTCATCAATATCTGAGGTGAGAAAAAAATCATTCATGGGTGACTATGCTGGGTTCGGGGAGAGGGATAATAAAGCGTCCCCCCTGTTGAAGAAATTGTGGATTCTTTTTGATGATCGACTCGGCAAAGTTCCAGGCTAAAATCAAGAGATCATCGGGTTTTTGCTCTTCAATTGCTGTGGAGGGATAGACTGGAATATGCATTCCTGGTGAGAAGAGGCCCTGTTTGAGCGGGCTGTCATCCACAATAAAGTCGATCATCTCAGGCGTGATGCCAAACTGATACATCAGCGTGGTTGCTTTCGCGGGGGCACCGAAGGCGGCGATGCGTCGATTCTTTTTTCTGCTTTTTTTAAGAATCTTCTGCAACTGCTTGCCTAAGCGATCAATTTTTTCTGCGAAGCTCTGTAGCGTTTCTAATTGATCCAGTTTAAGGGCTTTTTCTTCATCGAGAAGCTGTGTTAATTGTGGTGTGGTCTGCCAGAGGGCCTCTTCTGGGCAGACCATAACACGCAGACTACCGCCATGGGTATCGATGCGTTGGGCATCAAAGACTCTTAGATTAAACTGTTTAAAGAAGAACGGGAGTGGCGTTAAGGTGTGGTAGTCAAGATGTTCGTGGTAGATGGTATCGAAGAGAGTCTTTTGATAGACATCACGCCAATAGGAGACCTCAAAGACAAAGACGCCTTGAGGATCTAAGAGTTTTTTTATCCCAAGGGTGACCGCATGAAGATCATCCATATGGGCATAGACATTATTGGCAACGATTAAGTTGGCGCTTTTATGTTGTTCTACAATCTGTTGGGCTAAGTGGGGTGTAAAAAAATGGTTGAGGGTGGGGATACCGGATTCTGTGGCGGTTTTGGCAATCTTTTCAGCAGGATCAATGCCGATTACACGAAGGCCCTGTTGTTGAAAAAAACGCAGTAGCGTACCATCGTTGGAACCGATCTCTACAACCAGATTATCTGGGCCAAGATCGAAGCGTTGGATCATCGCGGTGGCGTATCTTTGGAAATGATCGACAAAAACAGGTGATGTGCCCGAAACATAGACATAATCGTGAAACAGCAGATGAGGATCGATGACATCCAGAAGTTGGATATGGCTGCACTGATGACAAAACCAGAGGTTCAGTGGATAGGTGGGCTGTTTTTTGTTTTTGTGTGATGCAGGGATAAAAGCGTTTGCTAAAGGGGTTGGTGTAAGTGAGAGTCCTTGGGTAAGCTTTTTACTGCCACAGAGGCGGCATTGTGTGCGTTGATGATGGGTCATGGTTTAAGTCTTTAGGTATCGGGATCGACCACAATGACGCGAACGACATTGTTCTCATAGGATTCCTGGTCGCGTGGGCTGTTATCGAGGGTTAAGAAGAGGGTATCTTCAGGAAATTTCATGGCATGCTCCACCATGGGAGGGGTAAAGACCATCTCCCCTTTTTTAACCAGAATATGTTCAGGGGGTTCTTTGGAGCCTTGGGGGCGGTGGTAGTAATCGATTGAACCTTTGATGACGTAGCAGTAGTGCCAACTGTTTTTGTGGTAGTGGTTGGCGCGCAGGGCCCCTTTTTTAGAGGTGA
>JBQGBW010000066.1:0-23885 GCA_052043475.1 Magnetococcales bacterium HHB-1 | reverse complement strand
GGCTCTGGCCAGCAACGTGAAGCGCTTTCTACGCTACCAGTGCGCTCAAATAGCTGGAAAAGCGGAAAAAACAGAGTCAGTTCTTGCATAATGGGGTAAAACTCCCTTCGTTTCACACTGTTTTTTTACCTCAAAAAACGAATCCAGAACGAGTCTGCGGAATTCCAGAACCGGTTATCGAGATTTTTACATCAAACAGTTAACTGGTCAGGAAACACGCCCAAGCTCAAACAGGCTTTTTTCGGAAGACTCTCTCAACGCCTTATAGGGAATTATACGGTTTGTGATGCTATCCCACGCAGATGGAGATGATGCGCCACCAATATGAACGTAATAATCCATCCAGACCTGATAATCATATTTCGCACGCCTGGTCAGAGCCTTTCTCTTCATTGCTGGAGATATCGTCTGCTCTGATGCCGCGTGCAGCTGTTCGCGCACGGCATCCAGACCACTGTTGCAGTGCAGATCGTTAAAGTCATTTCCTGGACCACCAAGAAGGTCGGGAAATACCACGCCAATACCCAGCCAGTGAGCGGATTCTTCGGTTTTTTCGCGAGCTGTTTTTTGAGAGTTCGGACCTTTGGCGCTTTGATCCTTTTTGCTATCATCATCCCCCGCGATAATGATTCTGTTTTGATGGTGCTTTTGAATCAGAGAGATGACCTCTGTAAATCTGGACGCGCCAAACGCTACCGCCACAGGCCATCCTGTCGCCATATGGATGGATGCCCCGGTAGCAAAACCTTCTGCGATAATGATCGGTTTATCCTGCTCCACAGCACCAATAAACAGAAACGCACCCGTAGGAATAGGCCCTGGCATATTGAGCTTATTTTGCTTAGCGTTGCCAGAGAGGATAATCTGAAACGTTTGGAGCGCTCCATGAATATCAAACATGGGCACAGCCAGACCACTCATCATGGCATCAGGATTACCGTTTTTGTATCCGAAATCGCCCTTTCTTATATTCGTAAAGAGCCTTGCGCCATAGAGTTGATCGATCTGTTTTCTAGCGAGATATTCATTCCGGCCTGTGATGGCCATGCCATCGAATAGCTGTCGGTTTCTATCAAGCTCTGCTTGGGTTAGTTTCTTCTCTGGTTTAGGGGAGGTCTTCTTAGAGCGCCGTTTTCTTGGCTGTTTTTTCGACTGTTTGGGAGGGGTATCAAGTATCACTCCCGCCAGATCCGCTGCCTCTTTCACCGCTTCTTGGAATGAAACGCCATATATCTTTCTGATATAATCAATGATATCGCCGCTTTCCCCGCACCCATTTCCAAAGCATTTAAAATGAGGCTCCGGGTTGTGATAAACGTGAAACGATGGCTTTGTATCGTTATGGAAAGGGCAGAGCCCCACCATGGTTTCACCATTGGGTTTTAGAACCGTATCACCTGATCTTTGGATATAGTCCACCAGATCGACACGCCGCTTGATCTCACTTAACAACTCCTGGGAGAATTTATGCATGGCACCACCTCCCTTGGTTGAAGTCTATGTAAACGATATCAGAAAAAGCGCTGCGTCTGAGAACATAAACACCCATCACACCGCCTCCCGTTGTGGTCGAATAGAGATCCAAGTTAGATCGCGTTCCAGCTCTTGCCGTTCTTCGGTGGTGGAGCGTTCCCAAGCCTCTTTCAGGAGGCGAATAATTTTTTCCAACCATGTTTCATCAGAGGGAATGCCTCGCGCATCATTTATACTTTCAGATAGAAGGCGATGCATCTCCTCAAAAACCTGACGTTCTGGTGATGCCGCAACTCTGGCTTTACGTGTGGGTAGTGGACGTGGTGCTGAGGGGAGATAAGGAAGTTTCTTTTGATAGACATATCCCGCAGGAAGAACCGAAGGGGGAAGGGGACGTGGATTGATTGGTGTTTCAATAAAGCTGGACCACTCTTTCCAGAGTTTATTAACAAAGCCCTGACGATATCGGCGCACTTTCAAACCTGCATGCCAATTAAGTGTGTTGAGATAAACGGGAGCATTACGTAATGGAATAGCAAGCCAATCCTTGTAGCCAGTTTTACACAGTGGCTTTCCTGTGCAGTGTATGGTGATGATACCCCAATCTTTGATATGGGGATTAATATTTACAATCTCATGCTCCCACACCAACCCCATATGTTTAACCAGCTTTCCCAGAAGGATATAGGGTTCACCGTTGACAGCATAAATCAGGTGGCCAAAACCACCAAAGGAGACAACGCCCGCTGGCTTGGTTCCTTCTTGTACCTGGTTTTCTCGACTTTGAACCGTCTTTCCAGACCAATATCTCCACAGCACATCATCACACTCTTCAAGATACCGCTCCACGGTCTCCCGAATCTCAGGATTGCACTTATTAGGCGAGATCGTAGCAAAAAACGCAGGAAGCTTCCGAACAGGCATGCAAACCATTTCTTGGTTGCCACTTTTGAAGAGCGTTGTCATTTTGACAACACACCAACGTTTCCTGTTTGAAGTCAGTTTTCTAAATTGAGTAGCCCAATCTAATCCCATGCCATCCACAATTGGCCTCACGGGAGTAAATGGTTCGCCATCAATTTCAATAATGGAAAATTTTTGATCAAGGAATGAGACAGCGCCCATAGGGGATTGGACGCCCTTTTGCGGAAGGGAGTTTTTCATGCCCACGCTCCTGTTAACGTGATTATAAAACCAGAGCGCACCCACTTCTTACGGTAGGTGGCAACCGGGGGGTAAGAACTTGTAACAGGACAAGCGTCTGCGCCTTTCATGCCGTTTATACGCACAGACACCCCGGATTTTGGGCATAAAAAAGCCACAAAGTCTATCGGGCGTGGTCGGCCGCCTGTTAAGGAGTTCTTACGCTCCACCCAGCACGATAGACGAAGAACGAAGCAGAAGTCAAGAAGATATTTTGTAACTTTGGCGGGACTCCATTGCTGTGATAGAGTGATTAGTTGTCCAGACATATCACCATTAAATATCACAGAGGAGCCCCATGAAAGCACATGAATATTTTCAAAGATTCTCTTGGTGTATTCCACGAGCATTTTCTGATGCCTTGTCCATATGCTTTTTCTCTGAAGGAGATAGGATTTATGAATCTCCTGAGGCATATCAAGCATGGAGTTCAGAGACACCAAGCAACGTAAAAATGGTTCAAGTAACCTACCCGCCACGTCTCTTATCTCCCCAGAATAAAGGCGAAACAGAGCAGAACAAAGCAGATGTATGGATGACTTTCCAGCGCAACTGGAAATCACTTTTAGAGTTTGATCTGTACAACATATCTGGAAACTCATTAGAGAAAATCCGCTCGGTTGAAACAACACAAGGCCGTTTCTTATTGTTTTTGGAGACCGGAAAGAGTGAGTATCTCAATGATACAAATCCTCATCCTGCGTGCCCTGTTTCGTTACAAGAAGTTAAACGCCTTCTGGTCCATGAAGATTCAAAATGGTCTGACATCATCAGAAAAGAATGCCCTCCTCATATCATTTTTGCCATACCATTTGATCCAACAACGACGTTTTACCAAAAAAAACATCGCCTCATTACAGAGAGCATGCAACAGCACAAGATAAAGCCCTTGTATACGGATATATTCCTTGATGATTTCCCGCGTCAATCCAATCTCAGGATTAAAACAGGAAAGAGAAAAGGAGCTCAGATTACTTCTGGCCCTTTCATGACGACACACTGCATACGTTGTTATAGCTTTCCAGAAGAGATAACAGAGCATAAAGTGAAATCCGTGATTAAAAAGGCTGTTTATAGGCCAGCAAAAAAGAAAGCGCCATCGGCCAATCGCTTTCGATTGACAACACATGGAAAAATACTGATACCCCCGACACAAACACGATCTTCAATTCCATTAGATGATGACGACCAGCCTATCAGTCTCACCTTTAATCGAGCACGTACAGAAGACCGTGATACGAGTGAAATGATAGGCATCTGCCGTGGGTTGTTATTGGCTTCTAAAACACCGGAAGCACGCCTCTCTTTTTTAACTCAATGGTTAGTTGACCGCCGCTTCTCCATCGGAGACATTGTTGAGCTTGCACTAGCCCGCATAGAACCTCTGTTCGCAGATGACTGGAACGCATCATCAGAACAACGTCTTAATGCCCTTTTAAATGATATCTGTGGTGGCCTAGAACCTGTTCGAGGTGCCAGTTCCATGTCTACTAAACTTCCCATAACAGACCCGCCACCAAAAGTTGAATTTGAAAACCGTTCCTTCTGTCTCACAGGAAAATTTGAATATGGCTCACGTCGTGAGTGTGCACATGAAGTCAGAGATCGCGGTGGCATAACAACTTCTGGCCCAGGGATACAAACACATTATCTGGTTGTTGGTAAAATTGGCAGCAGAGATTGGCGTCACTCCTCTTATGGTCGAAAAATAGAACGTGCTTTAGAAATCAACCAAGAGGGAATATACAATATTCAGATCATCACAGAGGATCATTGGAAAGCCTCGCTGTAATCTCCTCCAATTGGGAAATCTACAATGAATAAAAAAATTCTATTAAAAGAGTTTATTGAACAAAATCTAGAATATATTGAGACTACGCGATCTCTCTGGAAAGCATGCATAGATACGCAAGTGCAGTCTGGTGTTCGATTGATAGATATTGAATGGAATGATTATGCTGACCCCTGTTTAGCAGATGATTTTATGGAGTGGCTTGGAAATAAAATTGCCATACGCGAGAACTATACAAACCTCAAGGGAAATCGAGCGCTTACACACTACTTGATTCATAAGTTTGGGATTTCGATAATTTTTACCCAACGTGATGTTTTAGATGGAAGAGCTACTCTAGAGCAACTTGGATTTTATGCCATTCCTCTTTCTAATTTGATTTTGCTGCTAGCCGAAGAGGTGGAAGTAGATAACAGTCATGATTTTTTCCTCTCTATTTTTATAAGAAGGGAAGATCGCTTAACTTTTGAGTCTCAATATGGAGACAAATTTAATAAAGACTTAGACTACGTTATACAGCAAGAGAAAAGAGCAGATATAGCTAGGCAAGAGCAGGACTATACAGAGATAGAAAAAAAACAAGAGGCGCTATTAAAAAAACAGCTCACTCTACAAGACCAGCAATTGTTGAAAATCACTCAATCGCTTTCCTCTAAAAATACTCCATAAACATATCGTATCCCTAATATTTGATTTAGAATGGAATATCGCTTTCAAACTCTGGAGCCTGTTGAAAATCCTGTTGTGTTGGTGGCAGTTGCTCAGATATTTGTTGATAATCCTGTTGCGCTGGCGGACATTCTGGCATCTGCTGGTACCCCTGTTGAGAATAGGGTGCTTCGCCCCAGCCGTTGTTGTGCTGATAATCGTTGCCGTTTTGGTTTGATCGGCCATTCCCCCTCGGCGTGAGCATGATCATATCCCCGCTATAAGGCGCCAAAACCACCTCAGTGATTTGCCGCTTAACGCCTTCGCCATCAGTGTATTGTCGGCTTTTCAATTTCCCTTCCAGGGAAACTCTGTTTCCTTTCTTGAGATACTCTTTCGCAACCTCCGCGAGCTTGCCAAAAATCACTACACGATGCCATTCCACATCACTTTTCTTCTCTCCCGAGTGCTTATCCGTCCACTGATCAGATGTGGCCACACTGAAATTTGCTACTGCCGTACCGCCCTGGGTATAGCGCAACTCGGGATATCGACCAAGATTACCCAATAGCTCAACTTTGTTGCGCGAATAGGCCATCAGATACGATCCTCTAAAAGATGAAGGCGGCTTCCTACGGCTGCAAGAGATTGCTTTGCATCATTAAACAGCGCCTTAACCTCTTGCATCTCAACCACAGGATCTCCCAATGAAGCCAAAGATTTTGGTCGCCCCAACCCTAATTGATCACACAAAAAATAGAGTGGATCTAAACGCCCGGTAAATTTGCAGATCTCGATAATTTGAAGGGCGGTAAGCCGATTATCTTTCAATGCTTCTGACAGTGCAGAAGAGGCGCGATTAGATTTCGGCCAAAGGATCATTGCAAGCTGTTTACGGGAGTTGTTTAAGCCGCGTTCCAAAGACTGGTCAACGGCATCCCGCATATCCTCATAACTACTTGGATAAAAAGACCGAATCATATATCCTCCGATTACGACCGAGCACGCCCGATTTTGTCTGATTCGAAAAAATTATGCCTGTGCGATTGAATCTTGGTACAGCTGGGGGCAGGCATTAATCCCCCACAGGAGATGAACATGAAGACTCAGAGAACCTTAATGGCAACTCACGCAAAATACTCTCAGGTATTCCTTCAAAAAAGTCTGGCCGAAGGTCAAAACGAGAGACCTGCCAATCGGTGGCCTCTTCAATTCTCTTAACAAGACTAAACCCAGGAACCAGCTTGTTATGAATGATCTGGCTTAACGCTGAAGACGTTACACCAACACGATAAGCCAATTCTCTTTGTCGAAGATTTGCTTGTTTGAGATATTGAGAAATATTCATGGAATAAATCCTACAATAATTCATATTTCATAACAAGAGTAAAATTTAATTGTTGACTTATCTTCTATCTTGATAAAATTTAGCACATGATAAATCCAGATTGGCATCTCATTGTAAAAAAGCTGCTCAAGAAGAATGGCATTACTCAGCTTGAGTTAGCACGCCGCACAGGGATCGCTCCACCTAGCCTCAGCCGTATTCTGAGGGGGGGAAGCAAGGGGCATATTGACACGGTGATCAAAGTTGCTAATGCGTTGAATGTACCCATAAGCACTCTGTTTGGAGAAAATCCTGTTACGAAAACAGATATCTGTAACTATGATCTAATACAACAAGTTGCTTTTGAAGTGATCCGATTTGAACGTAAGAATCGTTTATCTATGTCACCAGATCGGCTAGCTAATCTAATCAGATTAGGCGTGAAGTTTCTTGAAGCCTACAAAGATGAATATCAACCAGGTGAGGACAACGAACAAGTTATGGTTCATCTCCGTCGCCTCCTGAGTACGTATGAATTCTGATCTGCTCCAATAAATGCTCCTTTTCCAGATACAGGCCAATTTCAGTCTGCATCCAATAAAAAGGAGAAGATTCTATGCATCTCGCACATGCAGAATCAAAAATCCAAACCGCACTCCATCAAGCAAGAATCCAAAAACTATCCAGTAAAATCAATATCCTGTATTGGATGATTGCCGTTCTACTGGTCATTTTGGGTGGGAGCCTCTTTTTTCATCCATTTCATCAAGAGCAGCAGATCACGCACAGCCAATATCAGACACTCGCTCTCAAGGTGCGCACCATCAGCCAAGAAACAGGCCGCGCTCCACAAAGCTTGTGGGCTGATGTCAAACGCCATCTTAATGTTTGGAACGCACACAGCATTACGATCTCTCAATATGAGAAAGCGGTTCTCTTTCTAGAAAAATAAAATCATTGATATCAAGCCAGACCTTTGTGTCTGGCTTTTTTTTATTGACCGAACCTTATTTAATGTTAATATATCAGTTAACTTTTAATAATCAAGTTAACTTATCAGAGTCATCCTGTGAACCAATCACACGTACATATCAAACAAGGCGACCAAATCGGCTCCTGTGCAACAGGAATCTTTGAACGGTTACTTGATTAATCATCTAACCCGGAGGCTCTGGTAATGAGAAAAGACGTACTCTACCGTTTTACCCTGGAAGATGGTTCTCAGTTAGATCTACCAGGGAATACATTGGTGAAATACGAAGGAAAAACACAAACAGCCGCTAACCTCTATCTGGCGTTGATGGCTGAAAGCAAGAAGAAAAATACATAAGCATTGTACTACTGATAATAGAGGAGGAAAATCCATGGAACCATTTGTCTATACCAACATTGGTTTAACGCTTCTTAACGTTTCAAAACAAGGCTCTATTGTTCACATGATGAAGTCTCTTGATCTAATGGACCCCGACATTAGAGGGGATGTGATGCGGATACTCTTTATAGAAAAATACAGTACATCAGAAGAGTTGGCACGTCTTATCATGGCGAAGTTCGAGCGACCAGAAGCCGATGCTGCACAGATTATGGAAGCTACAAGAATCTTCTGGGAAGACCAAGTAAACAATGCGTTTCCAGTTCCTGGTGCCTTGGAGTTTACAAATCGATTAGTTCAAGAAGGGATTGAATGGGGCGTGGTATCGAATATCTGGGTTCCATTTTATCAGGCACTCCAGAAGCATTTTGGTGAGGTCGAGAAAGCCGTGCTCTCTTTTGAGCATGGAAAAATGAAACCTTCAAAAGAACTACTCACCCACGCGGCCACTCTCGCAGAGAACCGATCCATAACCATGATAGGCTGCCAGTATACAAAGGATATCATGTTGGCCATTGATGTTGGATGGAAAACCATATGGATCAAAAACGACTCCGATCAAGATCTGCATCTATACCTTGACCCACCCGAACCTACTCACACAGTAGAGAGCATCAATGATATTGATCTCGCATGGTTGCAATAGGATGAGGCCATGAACTCCACTTTTAAACAAGACTATAGTTTTAAAGGAAAGTGAGAAAAGAAAACTGTGAAAGAGTGGTTATCATTAAAAGAGGCGGCCGGTTTACCTGGCATGGCGCCAACCTATTCAGGTATGCGTGCTAGAGTACAACGTGGTTGCTTCAAAAATACTCAGCGTGTGAAAGGGGTTGGTAAAGATAAGATATATATTCATGTTGACCAACTTTTACCAGATCATGCGCCCGCGACACGCATTCTCACCATTCTGATCACCCTAGAGCAGAACTTCGGTTTAAAACCACTGCAAACAGCAATCAATTTTTTCAATACCAAAATCGAACGAGACGACCCATGAAACTATTTGTTTTGATATCGGCTCCATACGGCAAGGCTATCCATCATGAACAAAAAAATGCATTTTCAAGCCATACGTGCCCGCCAGAGTCAAGAGCATGATGTGCTTACATTTGCTGCCTCTGCTAATGCAATCAATAAAATTGCGGTATTAGATCGAATTCGGCGGGGAGATGGCGGTTGTCTAAGAGGATTTCAACGGCCACAGATCTCCAACCATATCCAAGAAATTCAAGACTACCTGAAAAGACCAGATGCCGTACTCCCCAACGCCATTGTATTGGCTTTTACTGAAGGTGTTCGGGTTCGCTCGGTTAAAGACGCCATTGTCGAATTAGAGGTCGATATTGATAACGGCCCCCCAGGTCTTGTTGTGGATGGCCAACAGCGCCTCAGTGCTTTGGCTGAATTGCCAGAAAAAGATTTTCAGGTTTTTGTCTCTGTGATCCTTTGCAAGACAGAGGAGGAACTCAGACGCCAGTTCATTCTTATTAATAACACAAAACCCTTACCAAAACCACTCATCTATGAACTCCTGCCATGGGTGAACGATCTGCCGAAACGTCTCTCCTCACGCATGCAAGCGGCCCGTATCACAGAACTGCTCAATTATGATGAGAACTCTTCTCTTAATGGGCAGATCAAACAACACACCAACCCAGATGGTGTGATTACAGACACAGCTATTCAAAAAATGATCATGAATTCGTTATCCGATGGCGTGTGTCGAGAGTTGATTCGTTTGCCCGATGGAGAAAAACAGTGTCTTAAGATGGTCAGTAACTATTTTGCAGCCATTCAAGAGGTCTTTGAAGCGTCATGGCTCAATCAGACCCCTCGTACCTCGCGTCTAGTCCATGGGGCAGGCATCGTAGCTATGGGATATGTCATGGAACATCTAATCTTACAGGACAATGCAACCAGAAAAGAGACATTCATCCCAGGATTAGAATACCTCAAAAGGGTAACAGCTTGGACAGCTCCTGATGGCAATTGGCAATTTGGTGGTGAAGTGAGACCCTGGAATAGTCTGCAAAATATACCGCGAGATATTCAATTGCTGGCCTCCTTCCTCTTGCGAACTCTAAAACAAAGAACCTAATAATATTAGGAAAACCATGAAACCATTCATCTATCTTGATATCGGCTCTACACTGCTTGGTGGCCCGGATAAAGGCCCGGTTTCTCAGTTTATGGAGAAACTGGAATTATCAAGAAACCAACGCGCCAATCTAATCAAGCTTCTATTCACTGAGGATTACAGCAACGCCGAAGAGCTGGCGCGTATGATCACAGATCGATTTAATCTCTCTGCAACGCAGCTTTCCCGCACCACATCGATCACAAAAAAGATCTGGGATAATCAGGTGGATCATCGCGCTCTATCATACAAAGTCGGCATCAAAAAGCCGGACCGGAAGATCTTTGACCACGCACAAAATCTAATAGATAAAGGTCGTCCCGCAATCATGATCGGAGACACCTATTATTATGATATCCAGCCTGCACTGGAGTTAGGTTGGCACGCGATCTGGACACTACACCGACCACAAAAAGAAAAACAGGCTTCGGATCTGGTTAAAAAGAACCAGAAGCCACAACCAACCTATACGGTGAAGAATATTAATGATATCCAGCTGGAGTGGTTGAGAAAGTAGGAGAAAAAAATGTTTCTCACCCTAAAAGAAGCAGCAGAAGAGTTGCGCTGTTCCAAAAATACGTTAGCAGAACTTGCCCGTGCCGGAGAGGTGCCAGCAGCAAAGATTGGTAGGGGTTGGATATTTGTACCTGATGATCTAACGAACTGGGTACGATCAAGATATCATAACGCACAAAAGGAGAACTCATGCCCATCCGTAAAGATGCCAAAAGCGGAATATGGTTTATCGATATCCGCCACAAAGGAACAAGAATTCGACGCAGTGCTAAAACGCGTAACAAACACAAAGCGCAAGAGTACCACGACAAAGTAAAAGCAGAATTGTGGGAACAAGACAAACTACAAAAGAGACCAGAATATCTTTGGGATGATGCGATTGAAAAATGGCTGATAGAAAAACAGGATAAAGCATCTTTTAAGGATGATGTACAAATATTACGATGGTTACATCCATATTTGTCAAATAAAAAGCTGAAAGATATAACGCGCACTATCATTATGGATATTGCAAATGTCAAGAAAGAAGAGACCTCATCCGCTCGAGCTAACCGCTATCTTGCGTTAATTCAATCTATATTGCGCCGTGCCGAAAGAGTCTGGGAGTGGCTTGATAAAGCACCTGCAATTACAAAATTTAAAGAGATTGACCGCCGTATACGCTGGCTGACACCAAAACAGGCAGAAAAACTCATTGAAGCACTCCCGCCTCACTTATCTGTGATTGCGCGTTTCGCACTTCTAACAGGGTTACGCCGAGGAAACATTCTAAAACTTGAGTGGGACCAGGTTGATCTGGAAAATCAAAGAGCATGGATTCACGCAGACATGGCCAAAACACGAAAGCCAATCCCTGTTGCTTTAAATGATTCAGCCACGGATCTTTTAAAAAAACAGGTTGGAAAAAATAAGCGTTACTGCTTTCCCGGAGCAAGAGGTGGTCTATTGACAGGAATCAATTCAAAAGCCTGGAAAAACGCTCTCGAAAAAGCAGGACTGGAAGATTTTCGTTTTCATGATCTGCGTCATACATGGGCAAGCTGGCACGTACAGAATGGAACACCGCTCTATGCTCTGCAAGAGATGGCTGGCTGGACCTCTCCCCAGATGGTCAGAAGATACGCTCACCTAGCCAGCGACCACCTTATTGGTCATGCTCAAAAAGTGGACAAGTTTTGGTCAGAGAGCGTTAACCCCAACGCAGAAAAAGAAAAAAACAATGAGAGTTAACTCATTGTTTTTAAAGAATGGTGCCCGCGCCCGGAGTCGAACCGGGACGACCGAAGTCAACGGATTTTAAGTCCGCAGCGTCTACCAGTTTCGCCACGCAGGCATTCTCCGTTTTTTACATTCAATCCACTTCAAAGCAACAGCGTGCTTTTTAAGAGAATGTCTTGAATGAGGTATTGCTTTTTTTTAGCCTGGAATCCACAATAAGTCAACATTTCTTTTTCTAAAATTTTTAAAAGGTGGATAAGCAAGCAATGGGTGACCAAAACAGCGACCAAAAAAAGACCTCTCTAGGGTTGGCCACAAAAGCACTGCACAAAGGAAGAGCTTGGAGCGAAAAACGCGAAAACAGTCCAGCAATTTTTGCAAACTCCAGCTATGTTTTTGAAACCGCCGAACAGGGACAGAGAATCTTTGCAGGCGATGAAGAGGGCAATATCTACAGTCGTTTCACAAACCCCACTGTTGAAGCTTTTGAGATCCGTATCGCCGCGTTAGAAGATGGCGAAGCCGCTCTAGGTACCGCCACAGGCATGGCCGCCATTACAACCATGTTTCTTGCGCACCTAAACGCTGGCGATCATTTAGTCATCAGTCGCTCAGTATTTGGATCAACCACCAATGTCACCCTATCTCTGCTGCAACGCTTAGGGATCGAAGTCACACAGGTGACCCTCTCGGACTTAGATGCCTGGCAGGCCGCAATCAAAAAAAATACCCGGATGTTTTTTTCAGAAACCCCCGCCAACCCAACATTGGAGATGGTAGATATCCGCGCCCTAGCAAACATTGCCCACAATCACGATATTCTTCTGGTTGTCGATAATGTATTCAGCACCCCCATACTACAACGCCCCTTACAGATGGGTGCAGATATTGTCGTGCAATCGGCCACCAAATATATTGATGGTCAAGGACGTATGCTGGGAGGCGCGATCATTGGTAAGGAGGCGTATCTTACAGAGTATGTTCTTCCCATGCTGCGCAATACAGGTCCCACACTCTCCCCCTTTAATGCCTGGGTACTGCTCAAAGCCTTAGAAACCCTACCACTGCGCATGGAACGCCACTGTAGCAATACAGAAAAAGTCGTCCAATTTCTTACGGAACGTCCTTCAACAAAAGATCTGGTCCACTATCCAGGGTTAACAGATCATCCACAACATGCGCTGGCTAAAAAACAGATGGACCATTTTGGTGCACTCTTCTGTCTTCTCCTCAAAGATCAACAACAAGCCCATGCGCTGCTCAATGCCCTGCAACTCGCAACCATTACGGCAAACTTAGGCGATAGTAAAACCCTGGTCACCCACCCGGCAACCACCACCCACAGCCGCATATCCGCTGAACAGCGGGAGGCTGCTGGTGTCTATGATGGCCTGGTTCGTTTCTCCATTGGCTTAGAGGATTGGCGCGATATTGTCGCTGATCTGGAACAGGCGCTAGAGAAGGTTGGATTATAAAAGGCTTACTCCCCTTAAGAGATAGATACAACGGGTAAAATGGTCATAAAAAAAAGCATCCCAAACCAATTCGGGATGCTTTTTACTAAGACTTTATCCAACAATCTTATTGAGGAATATTTCGCTTATGCAAAACAGCCTGTGCAGCGGCTAAGCGTGCAATAGGAACACGGAAAGGAGAGCAGGAGACATAATCCAGATCGACACGTTCAAAGAAGAAAATCGAGTCAGGATCTCCACCATGCTCACCACAAACACCTAACTTGATATCCTCACGGGTCTCACGGCCCTTTTCAACCCCCATACGCACCAATTGACCAACGCCTGCAACATCAATGGAGACAAAAGGATCTTTTTCGATAATCCCCCGTTTTTGATAATCGGTAAGAAAGGCGCCAGAATCATCACGGGAGAGTCCTAAAGCGGTCTGGGTAAGATCATTGGTACCAAAAGAGAAGAACTGCGCCTCTTTTGCGATCTGATCAGCCGTCACAGCCGCACGTGGCAGCTCAATCATGGTCCCGATCAGATACTCCAACTCAATTCCCTGCTCATCCATCACCTGTTTACAGATCTCAATGCAGCGCTTTTTTAAGAAAGCCAACTCATTGATATTCCCCACTAACGGAATCATGATCTCAGGAATAATGGCAAACTGCTCATTTTTCACCAGGCTACAGGCCGCTTCCATGATCGCCCGGGTTTGCATTTCATAAATTTCAGGATAGGTAATCCCTAAACGACAGCCACGATGCCCCAACATGGGGTTGAACTCTTTGAGCTCATCTACCCGGGTTTTAACCTCTTCAAGAGAGACACCCAACACATCCGCCACCTCTTGCTGTCCTGTCTCATCATGAGGAATAAACTCATGTAGTGGTGGATCAAGCAGACGAATGGTTACAGGAAGATCACGCATCTCCCGGAAGATGCCTTCAAAATCACCACGCTGCATCGGCAGAATCTTATCCAATGCTTTACGACGGCCGGTTTCATCTTCGGAGAGGATCATTTCACGTACCGCAATAATACGATCCCCCTCAAAGAACATATGCTCTGTACGGCAGAGTCCAATACCCTCTGCACCAAAATTACGCGCCACTCTACTGTCGGCCGGTGTATCTGCGTTGGTACGCACCCTCATGCGCCGCACTTCATCAGCCCACCGCATAAAGAGCGCAAAATCGCCCTCTAACTTAGGCTCTAAAGTCGGCACTTTACCCTGCATCACCTCACCTGTGGCACCATCCAGTGTAATCCAGTCCCCTTTTTTAATAACGACCTTCCCTGCGGAGAACTGTTGGGCTTTAAAATTAATTTTAACATCACCACAGCCAGAAACGCAGGGACGCCCCATACCCCGTGCAACCACAGCCGCATGGGAGGTTGTACCACCACGTGAGGTGAGAATACCTTTTGCGGCATCCATACCGTGAATATCTTCAGGGCTGGTCTCATCACGAACCAGAATCACCGCATGGCCCGCTTCGGCTTCGGTGACCGCATCATCTGCACTAAAAACAACAGAACCGGCCGCCGCCCCAGGTGAGGCCGCCAGTCCAGTGGCAATCACATTTTTCTCTGCCTTAGGATCAAGGGAGGGATGCAGCAGTTGATCCAGACTTTGCGGATCCACACGCATCACCGCCTCTTCACTGGTAATCAACTCCTCCTGGACCATATCCACAGCAATTTTCAGTGCGGCTTTGGTAGTCCGCTTCCCTGTCCGGGTTTGCAAAAGCCAGAGTTTATTCTGCTGGATGGTAAATTCGAGATCCTGCATCTCCCGATAGTGTTTCTCCAGCTTCTCATAAACATCAACCAACTGTTGATAGAGTTCTGGCATGGTCTCTTCCATGGCAGGAAGATCGGAGTTGATCCGTTTTTTACCCTCTAAAGTAATCTGTTGTGGTGTACGAATCCCCGCAACCACATCCTCACCTTGGGCATTGATCAAATACTCACCATAGAACCGTTTTTCACCGGTTGCAGGATCACGGGTAAAGGCCACACCGGTGGCACAATCCTCGCCCATATTACCAAAGACCATCGCCTGAACATTAACCGCTGTACCCCAGGATTCAGGAATATCGTGTAACTGACGATAGGTAATGGCACTGGGTTTCATCCAGGAACTGAAGACCGCCTTAATCGCTCCCCACAGTTGATCCTGTGGTGTTTCAGGGAAGGGGTGACCGGTCTGTTCTTTGATAATGGCTTTAAATTGACGGACCAGAGATTTCCAGTCCTCTGCGGTGAGATCGGTGTCCAGTGTTTTACCAATCTGCTCTTTTTTCTCTGCGATGGCGGCTTCAAAAAAGTGGTGAGACACACTCAACACCACATCACCATACATCTGCACAAAACGACGGTAGGAGTCGTAGGCAAACCGTGCATCGTTGGATCGTCTCGCCAAGCCTTCGACGGTCGAATCATTGAGACCCAGATTGAGTACCGTATCCATCATGCCCGGCATGGAGATCCGACCACCTGAGCGTACAGAGAGGAGTAGAGGATTTTCAGCATCACCAAAGTCCGCTCCCATAATCGACTCGACCGCTTTGAGCGACGCTTCGATTTCAGGGATCAGATCTTTGGGAAGCTTTTGATCGTTTTCATAGAATGCGGTACAGACTTCGGTACTGATGGTAAATCCTGCAGGTACAGCAATGCCCACAAGATTCATTTCCGCCAGATTCGCGCCTTTTCCTCCGAGCAGTTCTTTCATGCTCGCATCTCCCTCAGCCTGTCCACCGCCAAAGGAGAAAACCCGCTGTTGTCTAGCCATTATATTAACCTTTTCATCTGTTTCCAGAGTTTTCCATTGAGAGGAAATGATTCGTTTTAAGTTAAAAAATCAATTAAGAATGGTATGATTTATAGAGATAAAAAAACGCACACAAAATTCTGCTTCTAAATGAAGCCTTTTGTGTGCGTTGTATCGGTATACTCTGCCATTGATAGAGGATGACATCCATAGGTCGTATCCAACTCTATGGATACAAGAAGATCCTGTTTTATTCTATCCATCTTGGCGTTTCAAGGCCCTTAAACTGGCACTTTTATCCCTAACGGCGTGCACCGACCCTTTAATAAGAGTGAATGCATGGCATGTTTTTGAAATATCGCTCATTCTGACCACAAAATTTAAGTTGATGCAGTCCACGATTGAGCGAGAATGAGTATACGGCAATTTTCAAGCGACGAACATCTTTTATTTGCCAAGATGCGATAAAAATTCGACAGAATCTTTCTAAAAAGCCATTTAGCGCGCTATTTTAGCGGCTGAATGACCCATTTTAAAAAAAATCAGCGGTGCTCACTGGCAATTTTGCTCATATCTGCAACCAATAAAAAACTATCTCGAACAAGAAAGAGCAGTGCAAGACGATTCTGTCGAATGGATAAATCAGGGTCCATTACCAGCACGGTATCAAAGAACTGATCAATGGGGTGACGTAGTTTTGCCAACCTGGAGAGCGCATCACCATACTGTGCATTTTGAACCGCCTGCTCGGCCTGCTGTCGTGCAAGCATCAGTTGTTCAAAGAGTAATTGTTCTGCGGGTTCCTTTAATTGATCCGCATTCAAAGATTCTGTTGCATCCTTAATCTTTGATTTTGTTAAAATATTGGCGATACGTTTATTGGCGGCGGCAAGCATTTTAAAATCATCCTGCCCCTTAAACTGGTTTAAGGCTTCAAGCCGATGCGCCATATCCAGAACATCATCCAACTTAAGTGTTTGAATGGCATCAATAAGATCGTAGCTAAACCCTTCGTTTTTAAAATAGCCATTCAGACGGCCATAGAAAAATTGCATCACCGCGTTAACTGTCGCGGCTCTCTCCTCTGTCAGCACACCCTCAGCATAACCATCATAGGCTTGTTCTATGAGAGGCACCAGACTGAGTCGTCCGATCTTTTCTGAGAGAATGATACGAATAATACCGAGTGCTGCACGACGCAATGCAAAAGGATCTTTATTGCCTGACGGGGTGAGCTGGATACCAAAACAGCCCACCAGTGTATCCAGTTTATCCACTAAGGAGAGCCTACTTCCTAAAGCGGAGGATGGTAATGCGTCATTGGCACCTTGGGGTTGATAATGCTCACGAATGGCGGTCGCTACAGCAGGAGATACACCGCTATCCAACGCATAATAGTATCCCATAATCCCTTGCAGTTCCGCAAACTCACCAACCATGCCCGTCACCAGATCGCATTTAGAGAGTTCCGTGGCTAAGACCGCCTCTTTCTCTTCTGCCGGACTGGTAATCTCGCAGATCAATCGGCGCATACGGACCATTTTTTCAAAGACCGTCCCCAGACGCGCCTGAAAAACAACCCGTTTTAGGGTATCCAATCGCGCCACAAGCGCTGTTTTACGATCTTCATTCCAGTAGAAGGCCGCATCTTCTAAACGGGCACGTAAAACGCGCTCATAGCCTGTCACAAGAACCTTAGGGTCAGAGACTTCAATATTAGAGACCGCCACAAAACAGGGTTGCAGTTTGCCCTCTGCATCAACCATGGGAAAATATTTCTGATGATTCTGCATGGCGGTAATCAATACTTCAGAAGGAATCGCTAGATATTTCTCTTCAAAACGCCCCAGCAGTGGAATAGGGTTTTCTGTAAGACAGGCATTTTCAGAGAGCAGTTTCTCCTCCACCAACCCTTTTACACCCTCCTGTGCAGCAATCCTGGTCATCTGTTCAAGAATACGTGCTTTACGCGCCGCAAAATCGAGAACCACATGGGCTTCTTTGAGTCTGTTTTCATAGGAGGCACGATCCGTCACAGTAAATGGACCCGGTGCCATAAAACGGTGTCCCATGACCTGATTGCCCGCTTCAATGGCATGATCTGCCAGCTTAACAGGAAGAATCTTACCATTAAAAAGCGCCACCAGCGCATGAATGGGTCGGACAAAGCGACTCTCGCCTGCACCCCAGCGCATGGTTTTTGGCCAGGCGATCTCTTTTAACAGGGTGGTGAGAATCTCAGATAGTGCTTCTTCCGCCGTACGGCCTGGCTTAACCTGGCGATAGAGCAGATAAGCGCCCTTAGGCGTCTCCAAGCGCTCCAGCGCATCGACCGCAACCCCCTTAGATCGTGCAAATCCCAACGCGGCGCGTGTCGGATGACCTTGATCATCAAAGGCGGCCGCCAAAGAGGGACCGCGCTGGCTCTCTTCCTGATCGGGTTCTCGATCATGTAGACCGCGTACCGAGACAGCCAGCCGTCTTGGTGTACCATAACTTTTGATATCTGCGTCACAATCGGTTGGCAGCAACTGCGCCGCTTTGAGCGCCTCATGCAGGCGTGTCGCCATTTGATCAATGGCGTTGGGCAACATGCGGGCAGGAATCTCTTCGCAACCGATCTCCCATAATAGTTCGTTCACGCAGTCCATCCTTTAATTTATGTTTTTTCTAGAGCCTTTATCATGTAGAGCAGCCCTACGCGCTCTTTTTGAGCAGAGGAAACCCGAGTGCTTCACGTTGAGCATAATAGCTCTCAGCCACCCTTCTGGCAAGATTTCTGACACGACCAATATAGCGCGCGCGTTCCGTAACACTCACCGCACCCCGTGCATCAAGAAGGTTAAATGCATGGGAACATTTGATCACCTGATCATAGGCTGGAAGAGGGAGTACCATGCCCTGTTCTGGATCGACGAGTTGCAAGGCCTCTTTTTCATGGCGATCAAAAAGGGTGAGTAAAAGATCCGTATCCGCCCGTTGAAAATTAAAATGGGAGAACTCAACCTCATTTTGATGAAAAACATCGCCATAAGTCACACCAGGCGTCCAGATGAGATCAAAGACATTTTCAACCCCCTGGATATACATGGCCAGGCGTTCAAGTCCATAGGTGATCTCTCCAGAGATTGGATTGAGATCAAGACCACCAACCTGTTGGAAATAGGTAAACTGGGTGACCTCCATACCATCAAGCCACACCTCCCAACCCAAACCCCATGCCCCCAGGGTTGGACTCTCCCAGTCATCTTCGACAAAACGGATATCATGCGCGTCACAGTTGATACCAATCGCCTTTAAGGAGTCTAAATAACGCTGTTGTATATCCAATGGCGAAGGCTTTAAGATCACCTGGAACTGATAATAATGTTGCAGACGGTTCGGATTTTCGCCATAACGGCCATCGGTTGGACGGCGTGAAGGCTGAACATAAGCCGTGTTCCATGGCTCTGGTCCTAAGACCCGTAAAAAGGTGGCGGAGTGAAACGTACCCGCGCCCATCTCCACATCATAGGGTTGCAACACAACGCATCCCTGTTTGGCCCAATAGTGCTGTAAGGTGAGAATCAACTCTTGAAAAGTCACGCTTGTCTATCCAACGTTAGCTATAATTTAAAGAAATGTGAAACCAAATCAAAAACAGATTGCTCTAAGATTATATCAGATAAGGATATAATGGCTGTTTGTCAAGGAGAAAACAGCCTACTATGCTGTTCTGATCGCAGCGAATTGAAGAAAGTTAAAGCGGGCCACTTCTTTCCTTCTTTTTACAAGCATATTTCTGTATGGTTGTAAAAAGGCATCAAGAGATTAATCGTGACAGCCTGAACATAAAGAGACGCTTCTTGTGCCACGGGTAGAGAAGTTTACCTTTAGGCATAAAATGAAAGAGAAGAGATTGTCTTTTTTTCTTTTCTCTTGTATTGTTCTCTTAACTTTCTTACTAAAGGTAGTCTATTTTCTATAACAGGAAACTGACGAAATCTGGTCTCTTAACACATGCTGAATATTCTCATGAAAAAGAGCCTCGATTTATTTTCCCTTCCATCGCTCTAACGCTATATGTTCCTAAAATGCGTACTGACAATCTGAGAGCCCCCACACTGGATATCTCCCCTTCAGATTTTACATTCGGACTGTCGGGTCGAGAATTTTTTCTTTTTTTTCAACCAGAAGTGCATATACCCGACTACACACTCGGGCGTATCGAAATCCTTCTGCGTTGGAATCATCCATCCCACGGTTTCCTTGTTGCAGACAACTTTATCCCTGTGGCCACAATGACTGGACATCTCGCCGCATTAGAAGAGCATGTTGTCCGCCTAATCGCTCAGGAAATCGAAGGTTTTCTGGCACACACAGCCACACTGAATGTGCATCTGCTCTTCTCCTTAAACCTCTCTGAAGCATGGCAAAAACCCGACTTCTGCAAAAAATTGCGTCGATGGTTACGCGCCGCACTCTCTAAACATGTCTCAACACTGGAAATTCCTGCCTATAAACTGCCTGAAAACCTGGCACACATCAGAGCCACCCTACATAAACTGACACGGCATGGCTTTTCTCTTACATTAGATCAAACTGGACCACGTATACTCACCCTTGGCGAACTTCAGGCACTCTCCTTTTCAGCGGTAAAAATACATCGGCGCTTCTGGAAAATAGTGCAAAATAGAGAGGATATAATCTCTGGAGTGGCGATGCAGTTAAATGAGATGCAGAGAAGTAATATCCGCGTGATCGCTTCTGCTGTGGAGACGGAAGAAGAGGTCGTGTTTCTCCATAATACTCTTGGCATATCATGGATGCAAGGCGAGTTCTTTTATCCTGCTTTTCCAAAAGAGGATCTGATGAAGTTGACACGTTAAAGAATAGATCTATTAAACTATTCTTTAACGTTTCTTTATGATAAAAAAGCACACAAACAAATATCTAAATAACAGCCATCATAAAAATTGATTAATATTGTTTTTCCTAGGGAAAAAATAGATAAAAGCCTGTATGTCCAACGTCGTATTAACTTGCTCATACAGGCTTATAAGGTAATATTAAAACTTAAGAACCTTTAGGAACAATAAAAAAGAGCCTTGAGCCCTTCTGCTTCATCCGCCCTGCGGTCAACTCCGCTTTGGGACCAAACCCCATAAAAAAATCAACACGGCCAGGACCTCGAATGGCTCCCCCCGTATCCTGATTAACAACAAAAAGGGTCTCCTCCTGCCAGCGGATAATCTTTTTCTTTTTACGATCAACCTGAGGAAGGCGCGTCGTTAAAATCGCCGGTGCACCGCGCGGAAAAAGACGATAATCGGTGGCAATGGACCGCTCTGGAGTGAGCGCAACGCCAATGTTCCCATAAGGACCGCCATCCAGTTCACGAAAGAAAACATAAGATTTATTATAGTTAAGAACACGACTCTTCTCTTTCGGATTCTTTTTAAGCCATGCTCTAAGCGCAGGCACACTCATCTTTTTTGCAGGAATGGCTTTTTCATTAATCAAAAGCTTGCCGATAGAACGGTAGGGCCGTCCATTTGCCGCCGCATAACCCACGCGTAGAATGTGTGACTTCTTCTGCTCATCGCTGTGGATGCGAATCCGCCCTGATCCTTGGATCTGTAAGAAAAAAAGATCCACATCGTTATCCACCCAGGCCAGTTCAAGTTTTTTGTTTTTCAGACGTCCCCCCTCATCAATTTCCTGACGAGAATAATAAGGGTGCAACTTCCCCTCTTGAACACGTCCTGCAACACGACGACCTTTCAACGATTTTGACCATAATCCTAGATTCACTTCAACCAGATCATCGGGGCGGTGATAGACAGGATAAGGATATTTCTCACTTTGATCATAAGAACCATTTAAGAGCGGCTCATAATAAGCGGTCACAAGAACATCTTTTGTGTCTTTGCGACCAATCGACTCATAGAGCCAATACTCTTTTGTGAGCATCGACCACAGTTTAGTAAAATCACCCCCTTCAGCCGTCTTTGCCAATGTAAGACAGCTTTTAGCAAGCGTTTTTGCAGAAACTTTTTTAGGCCCAAATCGAAAGAAGCGCGGCTTTTTAAATTTTTTATAATATCCCGCACTCTGGCGTAACGCCTTACTCCAATCTTTTAATGTTTTATCCTTAGAGAGTTCCTCTTTAACTGTCTTCCACGGCACCTTTTTCAGGGCACGTTTTGCAGCCGCTTCAAATCCCTGTATCGATTTTTCTCGAGGAGGTTTAGATGTTTCTGTTTTAACCTGTTTTTGTGATACCACCTTTTTAGGTGGTGGTGTAGGCTTTGGTGGTTCTTGTGAAGAAGCGGTCTCTTTGGTTGAGGAGGGAGGGGGTGTTAAAACAGGAGTAACGGATTGGGGAGGCGCTGTTTTTTCAGGTGACACCTGATGGTGTGGTATTGTGACCGGGGGTGGAAAGAGTTTCCAACCGATCACAACACCGATAGATACGGCCACCAGGAGTCCGAAAATATATCGGATCGTGTTTTTCACGTATTTGGTCGCATCATGTTAAGAGGTTATATGGTGCTACGGGCAATCTCTCCAGGCTGCTGTACAGCGCTTAAGAGCCAGTTTGGATCTTGTGATCCCGTGGGGTGAGTGAAGGTCCAGTACTCTTCAACAGCCACCGGATGATCCGGGTCACCTTCAATGAGATTACCGTTAAGATCCAGCGTGAGATCGATCATCTGGACAAGAAAACGCACGGTAATAAAATCTTCACCATTCTCCTGCCAAGCTTCAGAGACATCCACCTGTTCAAAATCAATCTTCTCAACAACATTGCGTTCTCCAGCCTCCTGAGACGCTTTGGCCTGTTGTTGAATCATACCCCACATACGATCTGTGAGCAGGGGACGGAGTTTATCCACACTCCAGTCCGCCCAGGCATGTTGAATCTGCTCAAAAGCATAACAGGCGCCTTGCAGAAAATTTTCTTCATCGAATGCAGGATTGCTGGCTGCAATCTGTTCTAGATTATTGGAGACATCATCGCCATGATCGATGGTGGCAAACTGATTTCCACCACCCGCACCCTGCTCAGGGGGAAGGGCCTCGCGATGGTGCATGTTCTGCTGCTGCATACCACCGGGCGCCATCGCCATCGGTGCGCCCTGTTTTGCTGCTTTTTTCTTACGGAAATAGCGATAAGCAAAATAGATCAAACCGCCAATCAGCAAAATATCAAGCAGGCCGCCAAAGCCGCCGCCGCCACCAAAGAGCAGCGAGCCCAAGAGTCCACCTAAGAGAAAGCCACCCAGCATCCCCCCCAGCATACCTTTACCAAAACCGCCACTTGAACGCGTGTTGTTGCGTCCCACCATACCGGAACGATTTGTTGGTGTTTTGGTTGTCGAGAAACTTTTTGATCCACGGCTACCGAAGGAGCGGCCACCACCAAAACGACGTGCATCGGCATCTTCAGGCCAGACGATGATGGCAGAGAAAAAAAGCATCAGAAAAATAGCAAAGAGAGAGAATACTGAATTTTTACGCATTATGTTAAACCGCAGTTGAGGTTAAGACTCAAGAGAGGACGCGCTCATCTAAATAGCAATGAACGCGTAAGAGAGAGATAACGGGTTAAAAAAGATCCAGACTACTATCCAGATCAGAGACGCCTAGAAGTGTCAGCGTATTGTCTGTATCAAATTCCAGAACGGTGTCCATACGACCATCGTTATTGTGATCGATCTCAAAGGTGCGTTCGATAATCAGTGTGCTATCCAGTTGCAGCTTATCCTGGCCTTGGTGGAAGTCTTCGATGATATCATGGCCCGCATTCAAAGTGATGGAGAAGGTATCTGCACCCTTACCCCCATTCATGGTATCCATACCCTGGCCACCTTGCAGCCAGTCATCACCTGTACTGCCATAGAGGATATCATTGCCAGCACCACCATAGAGGGTATCGGTGCCATCTCCCGCACTTAAACGATCATCACCA
>JBQGBW010000065.1:0-24551 GCA_052043475.1 Magnetococcales bacterium HHB-1 | reverse complement strand
AGAAAACTCCTCGGAGTGTTCAAAGCTGCGCCCTAAGGATTTGATCACGGTTTGATGTTGGCCGATCACATGATCAACAACAAAACCAACCCGCCGTTCACCCACTTCAGCGATCACAATCTGTTCAACCTCAGGCCGCCCACCTTCCACATTAAACCGCTTTCGGATGCTAATATAGGGAACGATGGTGCCACGCACATTGATCACATGACGACCATGGGTCTGCGTCACATTGCTGCGTGTGAGCTCAACACACTCCTCGACCGCCGCTAAGGGCAGAACAAAAGATTCGTCAGCAACACGCACCAAAAGACCTTCAATAATCGCCAATGTCAGCGGCAATTTTAAGGTAATGGTTGTCCCTTTAGTGAGTTCACTGGCCACATCAATGGAGCCGCGAAGCGCATCAATTGATTTACGCACCACATCCATACCCACACCACGTCCACTGACATTGGTGATCTGATCGGCGGTGGAGAAACCGGCACCAAAAATCAGTTGATAGGCTTCTTTATCGGAGAGTTCTACATCTGGAGAGAGATGCCCTTTTTCAATCGCTTTCTGACGCAGGATATCGGGATTTAACCCCTGTCCATCGTCCGTCACTTTAATCAGCACATTGGCACCGGAGTGTTCTGCGGAGAGGTGAATTTTTCCAGCCGGTGGCTTACCAAGCGCTTCACGTTTTTCAGGCGCCTCAACACCATGATCGATACTGTTACGGATGATATGAACCAAAGGATCGTTGAGTTGATCGATCACCGTTTTATCCAGTTCGGTCTCCGCACCGGCGGTGGTCATTTCGATCTTTTTGCCCAACTCTTTTGAGAGGTCACGGACGAGTCGGCGGAATTTATCGAAGGTGCTGCCGATGGCCAACATCCGGATACTCATGGTGCTGTCACGCAACTCACCGGTTAAGCGCTCCACCTCTTCTGCAATCAGTTGCAGATCGTGGTGATCCAACTCGGTGGCGGTCTGGGTAAGTCGCGCCTGAACGGTCACCAACTCACCGACCAGATCAACCAGATGATCCAGCTTTTCAGAAGGCACACGAACGCTGGCGGCGGCGGTGACCTGTTTTCTGGTGCTGCGCTTGGTCTGAACAATTTTCTGTTCCACCAGAGCGGCTTTAACATTGCTGGGTTTAACCAGTCCAGCCTCAACAAGCCGTTCACCGATGGGCTGTTGATTGTTGAGAACCTGATTCAACTGCTGTTGACTGATATCACCGCGGGCAATGAGAATTTCACCCAACTTATTGGACTCATAGTCGGTGAGATCATCTGCGGAGTCAATCAGTTCGATATTTACATCGCAGGCGTCTTCCACAAAAATAAAGACATCACGGATATCATTTTCAGCCGCTGTGGTGGAGAGAAAAACATTCCACTTGGTATAGCAATTTTCAGGGTCGATGGCATCCAGTTCGGGCAGGTCATCCAAGAGCCCCAGGACTTTACATTCACCCAAATCCTGAAGTTCACGCAGAAGAAGTACGGGATTGGTGCCATTCGCAAAGAGGTCGAGATTGGGGCGAATGTTGATGCGATAGGTTTTTAAACCTTCAGAGGCGCTCTCTTCATTCGCACTGGGGGCATCGCTGGCAACCTGTTCTGTCGGCGGTGCGGCCTGACCACTGAGAACCCGCAGACCGCTGATGATCTGGTTACCATGTTGTTCATCGACAGGATCGCCTCCGGCGGAAGCATCGAGTAGAGCGCGGATATGATCACGAGCGGCCAGGGTAAGGTCAATGAGATCTTTTGAGACCGACATGGCGCCATTGCGGACCATATCGAAGATGGTTTCTACTTCATGGGTAAAGGCGGCCACGTCGTCAAAGCCGAACATGGCACCAGAACCTTTGATGGTATGCATGGCACGGAAGACGCGCCCGATAATATCCTCATCAGTAGGGGATTCTTCGAGTTCGAGTAAGGAGTCTTCCAGTTCAGAGAGGAGTTCGTAAGCCTCTTCTGTAAATGCGCTAGTATCGATTTCCACCATAAGGGTCTCTCCGCTTAAAGAGGGTTAGCCAAGCACCTTCTTGACAACGCCGAGAAGCTGATCCGGTTTAAATGGCTTCACGATCCATCCCGTAGCGCCCGCAGATTTACCCTCCTGTTTTTTCCCAGCCTGGGATTCGGTTGTCAGCATGATGATGGGGGTAAATTTATATTGGGGTAGCTGTCGCAGATTTCTTATCAGCGTGATTCCATCCATGTTGGGCATATTGAGGTCAGTGACGACCATATCCACAGGCGATGCTTTAAGTTTATTGAGTGCATCCTGCCCATCGACGCCTTCAACCACATCATAGCCAGCACCTTTGAGTGTCAGACTCACCATCTGGCGCACACTGGATGAGTCATCGACGGTCATAATCTTTTTTGCCATTGGGTTATCCCCTCCATAGTCCACTGGTGTCGTTATCCCCTAAACAGTCACCATATCCTGTTTCCTGAATGCTTTGACTCACCGCTTCGGGGACATTACCGGTGATGGAAAATGTTTTATTGTCTCGCAAAAAGGTCCGATTGGCCGCACAGAGTAATTGCAACCCCGCCAGATCAATCCGAGAGACATTTGCCATGTCTAGTTTTAAATGATCGACTTTGCTGTAGTTGTCAACAATAATTTTTTTCAGATCGGTGACATATTGGATGGTCACATCGCCGCTCAAAGCAAGTATGGCGCTTTTTTCTCCCTCATTCAGAGATAGGTCCATGGCTTATTCCTCTTTTGTGGCGTCAGGTGGTGATTCCCTTATAAGGAGGGATGGGTGCGCGTGTGCCTTCTATAAATTGAGCACAAATTGAGCAAAAAATAGTAATCAATCAGAGTCAATTATAGGTCATTTGCACGCACACTTCAAATAAATATCCAATGAATTCATTTGAGTCTCCTCAATTAAAATGCATTGGATATTTCTGCTTTTTTATATCCTTTAAAAACAGAACGCGACCATCGTAGCATTTTTTCTATGCATAGCAAGCATTTCATCCATTAATCATCTGCAAGAATTTTACCTGTTGCTCTTACCTTTTGCAATACATATCTAAAAAAAACAACGCCACTTCAAGCATTCAAGATATTGTTTATGCTTGTTCTTTACGAAACGATGTGGATGTAAGGTGTTTTGTGTAGAGCAGATAAATCAGTTGATATTTCACAATAAATCGTATATAAGGCCCTATCAAATATATTTCTAGTTATGTGGTTTGGTGTTTTTTTTGCAATCGCTACAACGATTTGCAAAATTACAGATCCTGGATAACAGTACGTTTATCTTAAATGACGCACAGGAAAAAAACATGAAAAATATGAAGGTTTCATCTTTGATGGCACTTGGTTTTGGTGTCTCCATCATCTTGCTCCTCATTGTCACAGGGGCATCGTATAATGGTTTAAACGAAGCTGTCGATGGCTTTAAAGAGTACAGAGGATTGGCACGGGACACCAACCTCGCTGGCAGACTCCAAGCCAACATGTTGATGGTGAGGATGAATGTTAAAGATTTCAATATTACAGGAAGCCAGAAGGATATTGACCAGTATAATGATTATGTAAAAAAGATGCACACCTTCCTTGATGAAGCCAAGGTCGAAATACAAAAGCCAGAACGGGCACGATTAATCAGTCAAGTGAATCAGCAAGTTAAGACTTATGAGTCCGCCTTTGAGCAAGTAATAAATTTCCGTAAAGAGCGTAATCACGCCGTTTTTAAGCGCATGGATCCCAATGGCCTTAAGATGCGCCAAAATCTGACACAGATCATGAAGTCCGCCTATGAAGATAAAGATCCCGATGGCGCCTACTATGCTGGTCGTGCTCAAGAACATCTCCTTTTAGGCCGCCTTTATGCCGCCAAATTTTTACAGACCAACAGCCAGGACGATGTGGATCGTGTTGAAATTGAGTTACAAAAAGAGATGAACCATCTGATTACAACGATGGATAAAGAACTGCAAAATCCTGAACGCAGGCGTCTTTTAAAAGAGTTTATCGAAGCACGGGATGCCTATCACCAAGCGTTCAAAGATACAGTTAAAATTATTTTTGAGCGCAACCATATTATTAAAGATGTCTTAGATAAACTTGGCCCTGAGATCGCTAAAAAGGTTGAGGCTGCAAAGCTCTCCGTAAGAAAAGATCAGGATACCCTAGGACCCCAGGTGCAGGAACACAACGAAGAGACCGTCACGCTGGTCCTTACGGTTGCTTTTGTCGCATTGATCATTGCCATCGCCATGGCCTGGTGGATTACACGACTGGTGGTTACCCCTCTGGGGTGTGAACCCTCAGAGATTGCCTTGGTGGCCAATCGTGTTGCTGATGGAGACCTAACCATTGATATGAATGCAATCAACACCAATCGGCAGGGCGCTTTTGGGGCCATGAGTAATATGGTGGAGAACCTCTCCTCTGTTGTACAAGATATTACCAGAGCCGCCGAACAGGTCGCTTCAGGAAGCAGTGAAATCTCTGAAGCCTCCAATAGCCTTTCTCAAGGCGCCACAGAGCAGGCCGCCTCCATTGAAGAGACCTCTTCTTCCATGGAAGAGATGGCTTCTAATATCCAAAACAATACGGATAATGCAGCAACGACCCAGCAGATCGCCAGTAAAGCGGCGAAAGATGGCCGCGAAGGGGGCAAAGCGGTGGATGAAGCCGTCGATGCCATGAAACAGATCGCTGAGAAAATCTCCATTATCGAGGAGATTGCCAGACAGACCAACCTGTTGGCACTAAATGCCGCCATTGAGGCCGCGAGGGCGGGAGAACACGGAAAAGGCTTTGCCGTGGTGGCCGCTGAAGTGCGCAAACTGGCAGAACGCAGTCAAACGGCCGCCGGAGAGATCAGCCAACTCTCTTCCTCCAGTGTTGAGGTGGCAGAGAAAGCCGGCGGCATTATTAATGAACTGGTTCCAGGAATTCAGAAAACAGCCGAACTGATTCAGGAGATCACTGCCGCCAGCCAAGAACAAAACCAAGGCGCCATCCAGGTCAATCAAGCGATCCAACAGTTGGATCAGGTGATTCAACGCAACGCCGGTGCCTCAGAAGAGATGTCAGCCACTTCAGATGATCTAAGCGCTCAGGCTTCTGTGATGTTAAGCACCATTGGATTCTTTAATATCGGCGGACAGTCTACGCCAACAAAACGGGGTGCTGCCGCACCACAGGCGGCCATGGCGCGTCCAAAACCAACCGCACAGCCTGTTGTAAAGAGAAAACCCACCCCTCCTGCACCACGCAAACCCACTCCTCAAGCGCCGCCCAAAAAAGCAGAACCTAAAGCTCTGATGAATCATAGTCAGCAGGCTCAACAGGGTGCGGAACTCGACATGAGTTTTAATGATGATGAGTTCGAGCGCTTCTAAATCATAAAAACAGGTTCTATTCTTAATCTCAACGACGCCTGGCATTCAGATTGATGCCAGGCGTTCAATCGTATCGGGATACTTACGAATCATAAGAATCAACGCGGCGGCTTGTGCGTTTGGAGCGTCTCGTCCTTGCTCCCAACGCTCCAGGGTGCGCAGAGATACCCGCAACCAATGCGCAAACACCCCCTGGGATAAAGCTAAGGATTCGCGAGTTTTAATAATGGTGTCCGCATCAATCTGTAAAGGAGAGTGCTCCTCAATATCGGTCGTTTTGAGCGCGACCTTACCGGCATCGTAATTTTGGACATCCTTTAGTGACTGAGATATCTCTGTAAAGAGATTCCGCTTAGCCATTATCCCTCCTCCTGAACATGGTTCTAAACACCTTCGTTTCTTGTATTGTGATAACAGACAAAAAGAACTTGTTTTTATAAAGCCTGCCACGATAGGATAAAGGAACTCAACTTATTGCGTATTTTCTTAAAAAAATGAGGTATATCATGAACCTGGTCGGCTCAGAATCGGAAAAAAATCTCTTACATTGTCATATCAGCTACTGTCAAAGCTTCACCCGGATGCTCTTCTTCTCCAGCAAAGCCAAAAAAGAGAAACGAGTACAGATCTCCGCCTATTTTGCTGAGGTGGCAGAGCGCAAAAAAGCGCTGGCCAGTCGCTGCTATAAACTGCTTCAAGGCGGCGATGTGACATTCAGCGGTCAATTTCCGGCAGGAGGAAACCGCTCTACAGAGGAGAACCTTCTGGCAGCGGCAAAACGGGAGGAGGAGGAACGCCAACAGATCTTTTTACCCGCCATAAAGACCGCGAAAGCAGAAGATATCCAAAAACTGATACCAATCTTAGAAGGCTTTATCAACGCCAGTAAACACCATGAGCAAACCTTTCGCACCTTTGCGGATAATCTCGCCCAAAACCGCGCCTTTAGCCGCGAGGAAGAGCGAACCTGGCTCTGTCGCAAGTGCGGCCTGATTCATCAAGGCAAAACCCCTCCAGATCTCTGTATCGCCTGTGCCCACTCCAAAGGTTACTTTGAACTGTTAGCGGAAAACTGGTAGAAGGCAATTAAAAAAGCAAGGATCAACCACACGATCCTTGCTCTTAAAGCCTGTCAACACTTAAGAGCGTTTTTTTCCTCCCACCAGGAAATTTTATCCGGCTTCTCCCCCATCATCCGCACAAAAGCACCCCCAAAAAGCCCACCTCAAGGGTGCATCAAATCATAAAAAAACTCACATTTTCAAAGAGCTACTATATCCTGTTTTTTTTGATCAATAAAGATGGCAAGCGCTTTGCCCTTATAGGGAGTAACAACGTTGTTTTACTTACCTTACAAAGGTGCCACCTTGGTTAAACATTATCTACAGGATATACCCCATGACGCTCTCACGCCATTTTTCACTGCACCGGGTCTCTTTTTTCTCCTGGTTACGTCGGATACAAAACCTGCCCAAAGAGGCGATCCATGACGCAAAGGCGCATCGCAAACTGTGGAGTTTAGCGGGTGTGGTCCTGCTCATTCCAGGTTTTCTGCTCTCCAGTTTTATCCAAGCACCAACAACATCAGAACGGCCATTTTATACGCCACAGCAGCATACACCACGCTGGTTTGATCCGGCCGCCGCCTTTAATTATGATCCCGCTGCTTTTAAACTGATGCTCGATAAAGGCGATATCGATCCTGAGCAGACCGATCTTTTAGGACGTACGGCGCTGATATGGGCCGCCGAACAGGGAGAACATATGCTCGTACAGCACCTACTCCAGAGCGGTGTTGATGTCAATCGGAAAGATAACTGGGGACGCACCGCACTGACGGTTGCCCTCTCACGGAATCACCGTGAAATTGCCAATATGTTGATTGAGTATGATGCGGATCTCTCAGCATAGCCCGCATGGATCAGGTGATACATCACCTTCTACCGCACCAGCGAAAAAAAGCCGGTGCGGTGGTGATCTATCCTAAACGATTTAATGTTCTCACCCGAAAAAGGACACCCAACTGATTTTCTGCCAAATCACGACAGGCTTTGATATCCACACCATCCAGACCCTCAATGGCTGTTGCGGTGACTTCAATCCCTTGGGCTTTAGCGGCTCTTAAGAAATCCAACATATCCTGATAAGCCCCCCGAAGCGTGGGCTTACAGTGGCGATTATAGATCGACTCCTTATGTGCATTCAAAGAGACTGAAACCGCATCAATTAACCCCGCCATCTCTTGGGTGACATCCCGCTGATAAACCCGGTTCGCCAAACCATCGGTATTTAACCGCACCCTTAAACCCGCTTTTTTTACCTCTTTTGCTACGGTAAGGATCTCTTCTAAACGCAGGGTGGGCTCACCATAGCCACAAAAAACAATCTCCGAATGGTTTTGAAAATCTCCCATCGCCTCAATCAGTTCTTCTGCGGTAGGATTTCTATTCAACGTCAGATCATAATGGTGCACAATCGGCGTGGTCCACTTTGGACAGAACTGACAGCGCAAAGTACAACCACGGGTAACGTTTAAGTAAAGCGCATCACCGATGGTATACGCCAAAGTATCCGCCGCGATCTCCTCCCGGTGCTGAAAAAACAGCCGATGAAAATTTTCTGAGGTCATACGGCCAATGGTATCGGGCGTGGTCTCACGCACCTTAGCCAGCGTTTTTGCGACCTCCACAACAAAGCTTGGCTCATTGCGTTTGCCCCGATGCGGTACCGGTGCAAGATAGGGAGAGTCCGTCTCAATGAGCAGGCGGTCATCAGGAATGAAGCGTGCAATATCGCGAAGATCCTGCGCACTTTTAAAGGTCACAATCCCAGAGAAAGAGATATACATCCCCCGATCCAACGCCCAACGCGCCATCGATTCACTGCCGGTAAAACAGTGCAGCACCCCACCACACTGAAGAATATTCTCTTCATCAAGGATGGTGCGCGTATCCTCTTCAGCATCCCGCGTATGCACAACAACAGGCAGATTCAGAGCAATCGCCGCCTGAATATGGCGCCTGAAACTCTCCATCTGATTGATACGCTGGCTGTTTTCATAGTAGTAATCCAACCCCGTCTCACCAATCGCCACCACATAAGGATAATTGGCCGCATGGATCAAATCTTCCACATCCACCGGCGCTTCAGCATAGTGGGGATGCACCCCCACCGTCATGGAACAGTGGCTATGGGTTTGACAGAGTTTGTGCAGTTGATCCACCTGGTTAAGACGCACGCCGATCAGGTTAAGACGACGCACGTCGGCGTTTTTTGCACGTTTAAAAACCTGCTCCAGATCCTCAGAGAAATCAGGAAAGTCAAGATGGCAATGGCTATCGATGTACATAGATTTAACTTATTTTTCTTCAGCAGAGCGATCAGAAAATGGCCTTGAATCTTTTGGGTTTTCTGAGGCGACCAGCGCCTGTTTAGGACAATCACCATGATGACAACAGCGATCGGCCGGCGTGGCCAAGTCTTCCACAGAAGCGGCCCCTTCAGGCGCCGGTTGGTTTAACATTGCAGAGTCGATGGTCAAATAGGTGCCATTCTCCAGTCGCAGATCCAACGTCTGCTTTAATGGATGGATATGGATCACCATGGCACGACGGCCATCAGGAAGCGTAATAATCTCTCCGGTTCCAGGCAGAGACTGGCGAATGCGCTGATAGGTTCTATCCTCATAGGCAAGACAGCACATCAAACGCCCACAAACCCCTGAGATGGTCTCAGGATTTAAAGAGAGTTCCTGATTTTTGGCCATACGCACAGAGACAGAGTGAAAATGGCGTAGAAACTGTGCACAACAGAACCCATGACCACACGGCCCCATACCTCCTAAAAGACGGGTTTCATCACGTACGCCCACCTGACGCATCTCAACCCGAATCTTTAAACGCCTCGCTAAAACACGAACCAACTCACGAAAATCAACGCGGCGCTCGGCAATAAAATAGAAAGTAGCCCGACGTTCATGGGCGGCATAGGAGACCTTGGAGAGTTTCATGGAGAGTCCCAACTTTTTAATACTCTCCTGACAAAATTTTTTCGCCTGTTTCTCTTTCTCCTGATGCCAGAAAAAATTTTGATAATCATCCCGACTCATTTTGCACCGGATACGTAGAACAGGACCTGGAAAAAGCTGTGGATCTTGATCTTTATCGATCTTTGAGATAAAAACCACCCGGCCATAGCGCTCCCCCTCATGGGTGTCTAACAGCACTTCATCACCGATGGCCACATCCTTCAAAGAGAGTGCCACCCGATAAACCATGCAGCGCTCACGCATGCGTACACCCGCCACCTGATGAACGGAAGTCAAAGATGCTGTGCTCTTTTTTTTCTGCTCGGAATGCAAAACAGACCTCATGTACGCTTAGAAGATCCGCCAATTTCCTGCTGAAAACGAATCAGAAGAGATTCAAGAACCAACTGCCGGTTCACATTAAGCTGCTCAGGTTTCAAAAGAAGCTGTTCGCTCCACTGGATAAAGCGCAGATGTGCAGGCATCCTTCGTTTTTGATCCGGTTGTTTAAGCAGATCATGCAACCGGCGCCGCAACCATTTGAGAAAAAAACGCTGAAAAAAAGGGTAGGTCTCGCGGTCACTCCAAAACTGACTGATACCACAGATCTGCTCAATATCCGCCTCACTGATGGTTCGCATCTCATCTTGAAAACGCAGATTATGGCTGCGAAACGCCTCCTGGCAATACTCCAACCCCTGACTGACAGACCCCTCCGCCAAAGAAGATGCCTCTTTAGCAATGCGGGGCTCAATCTGCTGTTGCAACAGCGCCTTCTCCACATCGGAGGCACTCAAAGCGCTAAAGGGGAGCATAATACAGCGGGAAAGAATGGTGGGCAGAAGATCGCCCCGCCGCTGGGTCACCAGAAAGATTAACGTCTTCTCAGAGGGTTCTTCCAGCGTTTTAAGCAACGCATTGGCCGCATTGTGAGTCATCAAAGCGGCATCTTCAATCAAGACCACTTTCCAGGGGGAGCGCTCCTCTAAGGGGGTCAGGCTTAAAAACTGACTCATCTCCCGCACCTGCTCCACGGAGATCATCTTCTTCCCCTCAAGTACCTCAATTGAGGTAAAATCAGGATGCGTTCCCTTCATCAGACGACGACAAGGTGCACAATCGCCACAGGCACAAGCAAACCCTTGATCATCCATGGAGGACTGACGACAGAACAGGGTCTGTGCAAAGCTGTAAACCGTTGCACTCTTCCCCACCCCCAGAGGACCATAAAAAAGATAAGCGTGCCCTAAACGCTGCTGACTCAAAGATGTCCGCAGCACCTGAAGGGCGTTTTCCTGTCCTAAAATCTGTTTAAAGGGAAGTATCTGCACGGGCAATCACCTGCCAAATTTGCGCGGCCATGATCTCTTGGGACTGGGTCGCATCAATTACCGTAAAACGTTGCGGCTCTTTTTTTGTTAAAGCAAGAAACCCCTGACGCACCTGATGATGAAAATTGTCGGATTCGGCTTCAAACCGCTCCTGGGCTGATCCAGATTTTTGTTGAGCACGCAGAAAAGTCCGTTGCCGGCCAACAGAGACCGGAAGATCCAATAGAAAGGTCAGATCCGGCCATAGATCCTGACAGCTTTGTTGATGCAACTGCCGTATCCAGAGATCATCCAGACCACGCGCCACGCCCTGATAAACCAGTGTGCTATCAATAAAACGGTCACAGAGCACCCATTTTTTCTGTTGCAGCGCCGGTTTAATCGTCTGCCTGATATGCTCCACTCTAGCAGCGATCATCAGGAGAAGTTCTGTTTCACGACTCAGTTTATCAGTAGCGCCCTTAACCAAAAGGGTGCGAATCGACTCACTGAGGGCACACCCCCCAGGCTCCCGGGTCAGGATAAAGGGCTTATTGATCTCCGTCAGTTTTTTTGCCAACAGATGGATCTGGGTTGATTTACCAGAACCCTCCCCGCCTTCAAAAGTAATGAACATAACCGTTTAACATCACAATTTTTAAGAGCACCATTTCCAAAAGCGCCCTCTTTTAGGGGCGGAGTCACCAATTCAGGAACAGAAGTCACCAAAACGCTCTAACGGGCTTGACGCAGTCGTTTAAGATAACGTTGCACATTACGATTATGCTCAGAGAGCGTTCTGGCAAAAGCATGCTTCCCTGAACCATCCCCTAAAGCGACAAAGTAGAGATCTTTCACCCGTTTTTTAGGGTGCAGTGCGGCATCAATTGAGGCGCTTCCTGGATTACAGATGGGCGTTGGTGGAAGCCCACGGCGCGTATAGGTATTATAGGGAGTATCGGTCCTTAAATGCTTCCGGGTAATATTGCCATCATAATCTTTGATCCCGTAGATTACGGTGGGATCGCTCTGCAACGGCATATTGATACGCATTCGATTATGAAAAACCGCTGAAATATGCGCGCGCTCACTGGCCGCACCGGTCTCTTTCTCGATAATCGAAGCAAAAATCAGCGTCTGATAAGGCGTTAGATTGATCTGAGGATCACGCTTCTGCCACGCCGCAAGAAGAATATCCTGACTGCGCTGGAGCATCTTTTTAACCAGATTTTTTGCCGTATCACCACGACGAAAAAAGTAGGTATCTGGAAAGAGCCACCCCTCCAAAGAACCGATCTTCTGCTTTAATTTTAGTTGTGAGAGCGCTGGCTTCCAGGCGGTTGCGTCCGCCGCTTGAGGCAGTTCGTCCGCATCAGAGAAAGCATTTCCCCTCATACGCTTTAAGATCTCTTTTGCAGTAAACCCTTCAGGAAAGGTAATCCGCTGTTGATTAACCTGTCCACGGCGCAAGAGATCAAGGATATCGACAGGGCTCATCCCTTGATGCAGCGTATAATCACCCGCCTTAATATGTCCCTGGCCAGAGATCATGGATAGAAGCTGGAATCCATGCGCTGAGGAGATCAGCTTTTTCTCCTCTAAGGCCTGTGCTGTCTTTTTCAGACTCCAGCCTGAAGCGACCGTAAAGTGGCTGCTTTGCGCTGTTTTTTGATTCAGAAAATCCTGAAACAGCCAGACGAAAGGGACGACAACAAGTGCTGCAATCCCCATTAAAGCCAACAGAGTGCTGGAGAGACGCCAGCGTTTTAAGGACATTTTTTCAGCACAAGTGAGGCGTTGGTTCCACCAAAGCCAAAGGAGTTCGAGAGCGCCGCCTTCAAAGAGACCTCGCGCGCGGTATGTGGCACATAATCAAGGTCGCACTCAGGGTCTGGGTTATCCAGATTGATCGTTGGCGACACCACCCCATGATGGAGTGATAAGGCAGAGAAGATCGCCTCAATCACGCCTGCGGCCCCCAACAGGTGGCCTGTCATCGATTTGGTTGAGGAGACCATCACTTTTTTAGCCAAATCCAACCCCAGAACCTCTTTAATGGCGTTGGTTTCGATCACATCGCCTAGTGGCGTGGATGTGCCATGCGCATTGATATAGCCGATATCCTCCAGAGGAATTTTTGCATCACTCAAAGCGGCATTCATACACTGCGCCGCCCCGCGTCCACTGGGTTCAGGCGCGGTAATATGGTGTGCATCACCCGACATACCAAAGCCGATCACCTCAGCATAGATCGTTGCCCCACGTGCTTTTGCAGACTCCAGTTCTTCGAGCATCACCACACCAGAGCCATCGGCCTGCACAAATCCATCACGATCCTTATCCCAGGGACGGGAAGCTTTTTCAGGTTCATCATTGCGTGTTGAAAGCGCTCTTGCCGCAGCAAAACCCGCCACACCCAACTCACAGAGTGCGGCCTCTGCCCCCCCAGCCAACATGGCATCTGCCTCACCGCGCTGGATCATTCTAAATCCATCACCAATGGCATGGGTACCGGTTGCACAAGCCGTGACCACCGCATGGTTAGGCCCTCTTAAACCATATTTAATCGCCACATGACCTGAAATCAGGTTAATCAGCGACATGGGAATAAAGAAGGGGGAGACCCTACGGGGCCCGCGCTCTTTAATGATACGCGCATAGCTTGTAATGGATTGCAGGCCACCGATTCCTGAGCCGATAATCACACCGATACGGTGCGCGTTCTCCTCAGTGACCGTCATGCCACAATCTTCCCAGGCCATCTGGGCCGCTGCAAGACCGTAATGGATAAACGGATCCATTTTACGTACTTCTTTGGGAAGAAGCCAATCTTTCACATTGAAGTCGCTACACTCGCCCCCAATACGACTGGCATAACCGGTGGTATCGAATGCTGTAATCGGACCAATCCCTGACTCTCCGGCCAGTAGTCTGGTCCATGTTTTCTCTGTACCAACTCCCAAAGGGGTTACCAGGCCAATACCTGTGATCGCCACTCTCCGATTCACGAGCGTTACTCCGCAATATAAAAACCGAATTTAATGCATTCGGAAATAGTCCAGTTTGATCAAAAGAAAGAGATAAAAAAACGCTTTTTTAAAACATTAACTTTAAAAATCGAGATATAAAAATATAAAAAAAAGCATTCAGGAAAGCAAGACGCTTTGATTTAAGAGTCGTGCTTTCCTAAAAGTCGAACAGGATATCCATTCTGCCTCAATTCATGCATTTACACATGAACTAAAAACAGATATCCATCCCTTTTAAGCATAAAATCATGCATCAAGGTTGGCTTCGATATAGCTCACAGCCTGTTGCACTGTGGTGATTTTTTCAGCTTCTTCGTCGGGAATTTCGCAACCAAACTCCTCTTCGAAGGCCATCACCAACTCGACGTTATCGAGGGAGTCTGCGCCTAGATCATCGACAAAGTGGGATTCCAAAGAAACCTGGTCACTATCGACACCAAGCTGTTCCACAACAATTTTGCTTACACGCGTTGCGATGTCACTCATTTATAGATCCTCATAAATAATTTTTCTTGTGATTAAAACAGGGGGGATAACCGATCTATCCCATATACATGCCCCCGTTCACATGAATGGTTTCGCCTGTGATATATTTTGCCTGCTCAGAAGCCAGAAAAGCGATGGTCTCAGCCACATCTTCTGATGTTCCCATCTCTTTCATAGGAATCTGTGCCAGAATGGCTTCACGGGCTTTATCACTCAATTTATCGGTCATGGCGGTTTTAATAAATCCAGGAGCAACACAGTTGACTGTGATCCCCCTGGGTGCGACTTCGCGGGCGATGGTTTTACTGAGCCCCACCAGCCCCGATTTTGCAGCCACATAGTTTGCCTGGCCACCGTTACCAATGAAACCGGAGACCGAAGCGATATTGATAATCCGTCCATAGCGGGCTTTCATCATATGGCGGACAACGCGGCGGGAGAGACGAAAAATACTGGTCAGATTAATTGAGAGCACCAGATCCCAATCGTCATCTTTCATTCTGAGAAAAAGGCCATCCCGCGTAATTCCAGCATTATTGACCAGGATATCGATTTTGCCAAATTGTGCTATGGAAAATTTGACCAGTTCATCCAGTGCCGCACTATCGGTGACATCGGCATCGAAACTCACCGACTCAGGACTCAACGCCTGCATCTCTTCGAGGGCTTCAGGCAATTTATCGGTCTCATTGGAGGTGACGATCACTTTGGCGCCAGCCGCCGCGAAGTGGCGTGCGGTCACGCGGCCAATTCCACTGGTAGAGCCTGTCACCAGAACCACCCGATCTTTAAACAGCATTCTTAAATATCCTTATAATCACTCAAAGCCGTGTGCACACGATGCTTTATTTTAAGGTTAACCACCATCCCCTTTTAACCAATTTAACCAAGTATTGTTATAGAGGCTGTTTTAGGGTACAGCAAGCACTAAAATGATTATGGGCAACAATTGATGATCATGCCAGTTTTTTAATATCATCGGGTTGATTGATCGGTGTGGCTTTCATCCGCCGGTTAATCCGTCGCATCATGCCACTTAAAACACGGCCTGTTCCCAGCTCGATAAAGTGATCAACGCCCTGCTCAATCATCCAGGTTACTGAAGGATACCACCGTACCGCACCGGTCACCTGTTTGATCAGTTGCGACTGAATTTCACTGGCGGATTGTGAAGGTGCAGCCGAAACATTGGCAATCAGAGGGATATCTAAGTCCACGATCTCTGTCTTACTTAAAGCTTCGGCCATGGTATCGGCAGCCGGCTGCATTAAAGGGCAATGAAAGGGCGCAGAGACATCCAGAAGCATACACCGCTTTGCACCGCGCTCCTTAGCCAGAGCAATCGCGCCATCGACACTATTTTTATTTCCAGAGATCACAATCTGGCCTGGCGTATTAAAGTTTGCGGGAACACAAACCCCTGATGTCTGTTCACTGGCCTCCTTACAGACCGCTTCGACATCGGCATCCTCCATCCCCAGCATGGCGGCCATCGCCCCCTCCCCCACAGCCACAGCCGACTGCATTGCACGGCCACGTATTTTAACCAACTTTATCGCATCTGCGAAGGAAAAACCGTTCGCGGCACAAATTGCGGCGTACTCTCCCAACGAGTGACCCGCAACAAAATCCGCCTTAAGATCGCTCTCTTGTTGCAGAAAACGTAACGCGGCCACAGCGGTTGTCACCAAAGCGGGCTGTGTATTCTCCGTGAGGCTCAACGTCTCAGCAGGCCCCTCAAACATCAGACGGCTTAAGTTTTCACCTAAAGTATCATCCGCCTCTTGGAATGTTTTTGCAATTTCGCCCCCCATATCGAAGAACGCTTTTCCCATACCCACTTTCTGGGCGCCTTGTCCGGGAAAGATCCAGGCCACTTTTCCCATTGCGTGTTTCCTTAAAAGATATCGATGTTCAACTTTAAAAATAATCAAAAAAAAGAGATAGCACTTATTGTACGTGCTCCAGCCACCATGGAAAAGCGCAAAAAAAAGTTATCTCCTCATGCTCCAAAAAAGAGAGCGCTCCCACACCATTGAACATCCATTTTAAAAAAAACTATTTTTGCAGCGCAAACCGCTGTTGCCAATGTTGCCAGGAGAACTGCCAGACCACAAGCGCCTCAAAGAGCGGCACGCCAACTGCGATGGCTGAAGAGGAGAGTGAGCCCCCCATATAAGTTGGTGCAAACCCCTGTTTATAAGGAAAAAAAGCGACTGTAAGATAGGTAAGCCCCGCCACATCCACAAAAGAGGGAAGTACGATATAGACCATCACCAGATAGAAGAGCATTGCAGAATCGGGACGTTTAATCTTCGGGAGCAGATGGAGAAGAACCAGCACGCCCATATCCCGCAACAGAAGAAAAAACACCCCCACAATACTCCATTGCAGCATCCCCACCTCATAAAGCCGACCCTCCAGAGTAATCTGCTCTAAGGAGGGAAAGATAAGCGCAATGATCAACACCACTGCACTCACCAACAGCGTTTGCCCCCAACAGGGAAAGACCTGCCACACCAAAAGCCAGTTCTTTTGCTCTATCCCCTGATGCATGGCTCGAAATACCATGATATCTTTCGCCTCAATGAGGGCAACAATCTGCGTTAGACTGATTGAGAACAGTGTCATGCCAAAAAGTACCAATCCGATACGGCTCACCCCATGGAGCGGCATATCCATCGCATCGATGCCTTGATAGAAAAATCCCCCCACATAGAGCAGCGTTAAGATCACAAAAATCGCCCATACCGAAAAAGTTTCTCGTGTTTTAAGCGCTTGGCCAATGGTACGCGCCGCGCCAACAACAGCCCAAAAACAGTAAAACAATCCAGAGAAGAAGAAAAACAATCCTAAATCGATGGTGTAGGTATACCACTGGATAATCTCACGCTCCTCTGGGGAGGCACGCAACATCTCAAAACCGATGATGGCAATCGGCAGTACCGCGAGACCAATAAAAAAATGGACCGAAACATGCCGCTTTGAAACACTTCCCACCTTCATGGCACTCTGGGTACTGGTTAAAAGCGAGAGTGCCTGCGCCATGATGCCACAGAGCAGCAACCAGATAAGCAGAATCAACGTGCGGTCCCAGGAGAGCAGATCATTATTCACCATGGCATGGGCCGCCAACAGAAGGCAGAGCAACGCACCATACCAGGAGAAGATGGAACTGCCTAACAGTTTTCCCCAGGTTAAAGTCCATGGTGAAAGCGAGGAAAGACGCTGCCAATCCCAGGTATGATCCGCCACCTCACGCCAGACCGCATCCGCCGCCTGCCTCGCCCCCCACAAAAACACCAGAACATAAAAAACTCTTACGCCAAACTGCTCTTGCAACTGCCATGAGAAGTCCATCTCCAAACCGTTACTATCGGAGGCGATCAGAAGATAGAGTGCAAACAGTAGACTTAAAGTGATCGGCATGATCACTAATCTTACAGGAGAGAGTTCTAACCAGAGATAGCGCTTAAACTCAGGATTATCCCAGATCATAACTCACACCCCTGCCTGCTGATGTTGCCGAACCTGCGCAAGATAGGTCTCTTGCATATCACTCTGCACCGCATAAAAAGCAGATACCGGGGCCTGCTCTGATATCAGATGCTTTAACACGGCCACCCGCGCCTCAAGTGTGCCTGAAAAATCAAACAGAATACGATCCTCCTGAGCGTCAACATTCGCAACCGTCTCCAATGCAGAGAGCGGTTCAAGCCAATGTTTAGCCTCTGCTAAAAACTCCAGACAGAGCCTTACCTGCTGCCCTTGCGAGGTCTCCTCCTGAATCGACTGAAATTTTAGCGTATGGGCATCATAGATTGAGAGCATATGGCTCGCATACTGCTCTAATTCAGCTAAGATGTGCGAAGAGACCACAATGGTCATCCCCGCCCGATTCAGATGCCGCAACAGAATGGCGAGATCATTGCGCGCCTGCGGATCAAGGCCGGATGCAGGTTCATCAAGAAACAGCACCGGGGGGGCATGAATAATACTCTGCGCAATCCCCAACCGCTGCCGCCATCCGCGGGAGAGCGTACCCGCCTTGACGCCAACATAATCCTGCAATCCCACCTGGCTGATCACCTCTTCGATCCGCTCTTCAGCCGTTCTTGTCGAGAGGTGATGACTCCACGCGGCATAAGAGAGACACTGTTCAACCGTCAGATCATCATAGAGTCCAAAAAAATCAGATAAATAACCAATCTTCTGATGACACGCACGCGGATCATCAAAAACATCCACACCATCCACCAGAACCGAACCGGCCAGCGGTGTAATCAGACCGGCAATCGCACGCATCAGCGTGGTTTTACCGATACCATTAGGCCCCACCAGAGCGATCACGCTACCTGAAGGGATGGATAGAGAGATATGATCAAAAACACGCTTCCCCGGATACTCCACAACAAATCCTTCAACCTGGATTATGACATCACTCATTTGGATCATCCTTAGGATAAATAATAAAAAAATATTGCCGATGGATAAAAATCATCACACCCTGAATTTTGCCATCATCACCTTTAGAGATAAAAATAAAGTGTAGCAGACTCCCGCTGATGAAAGAATAGAGAAAACCATTATTTCAGATAAAACAGCGATCAACATCTTAAAATCCATCTGTTTAAAAACACACGATAAAAAGATCCCAGCAAGCCACACTAAAATCTTAAGAAGCAGTCATTTAAAAAAGCCATTTTCTGAAACGGTCTTCTGAAGGGAATTTTCTCTTGTCAGTTGATAACGCGCTGCTTTTTAGAAATTTCAGATCTTTTTGATCTGAAATTTTTTTATGGTATTCCCTTAAAGAGGTGTCTATGATAATACAGACTAAAGGCTCTATGGTTTAATCAGGAACGTTTAACATGTTTACAGCACAAGAGATGGAGCGCTACTCCCGCCATATTATGCTCAAGGAGATTGGCGGCATAAAACAGGCGACGTTAAAAGAAAAAACGGTTTTTCTGTTCGGTGAACATGAAGCCATCGCCTCTGCGGCGTTCTATCTTGTGGCTTCAGGCGTGGGCAAATTATTAATCCTTAAGGAACCACGCCATGAACCCGCCTCTGGATGCCATGATCAGATGCTGTTTGATCATCTGGAGCAGCTAAACACCGATGTTAAGATCCAATGCTTGACTGACCTTCCTTCACTGGATGGGTTGGATATGACAATCTCTTGCTTTTTTTCAACCTGGTTGCAGCCTACGCGATCCCATCCATGGTTGCAGGCATATGAGGGGACACTTCTGTTCTCTTTCTGGGATGGCTTTGGGGGGGCATCAATCTACTCGACCCAGGGAGATCAAGGCTGTTATCTTTGCGCATCCAGTGGGGATTTTATAGATTCTGCTTTTGTGGATGAAGAACAGGCCATCATAGCTTCACGGTTGGGGTGCTTAATGGCAAGCGAAGCGATCCGTCTCTTGTTGGGATTGATATCAATCGATGCACAATCCTGTTTGCGTTACGATCCAAATTCGGAGACCTTCAGAAGGGTGTCCATAGAGAGAGATCCTCATTGCACACGTTGTGGTTCGGGACCATCATGAAAAAACAGACAATTGATATCACTGAAGAGCAGTGCCCGATGACATTTGTTCGGGTAAAATTAAAAATGGAGGGCATGGCTGTGGGTGAAACCCTCTCTGTATTGTTAAAAGAGGGGCCAGCGGTGGAGAACCTTCCGCGTACACTGCGTGAAGAGGGATGGCAGACGAGCGAACCTATCTTAAAACGCGATACAATCTATGAGATGAACGTAACAAAATAGTTATCAACTTTGGCTGTCATAGGCTGTAAGAGGGATAAAAAGACATGGAAGAACAGGTGCAAAACGATCTGCCTGATGTGGCAGGGTTTGAGAGTGCAACCATGGCCTGTGGGATTAAGCCCACATCGCAGCAGCGCGATATGTTTTTAGTTAAAATGACCGCTCCCTGTGCAGTGGCCGGCGTTTTTACAAAGAATCAGGTTGTTGCAGCGCCTGTTACGCTCTGTCGAGACCATCTGCGTCATGGTGTGGCGCGCGCTTTGTGGGTCAATTCGGGTAATGCCAATGCGGCGAATGGCCCCCAAGGGGAGCGGGATAACCGTAAAATTACTAAAAAAGTAGCCCAACTCTTAGATCTTCGCGTTGAAGAGGTATTTGCCGCCTCAACCGGTGTGATCGGTGAAAATCTGCCGGTAGAAAGAATGGTGGCAGCGATGCCAACACTGGTGGATTCTCTGGATAGTAAAAATCATTGGTATCAGGTAGCTCAGGCGATGATGACCACCGATACCGTACCCAAAGCGGTGAGTAAGCAGATTACGCTGGATAATCAAACCGTCACCCTGGTTGGCATCGCCAAAGGATCGGGCATGATCCATCCCAATATGGCCACAATGCTCTCCTACATCTTTACCGATGCGGTGATCGACTCAACACTGTTACAGAAAATTTTAAACCAGGCAGTTAAGGAGAGCTTTAACTGTATTACCGTGGATGGAGATATGTCCACCAATGATACTTTAATGGCCTTCGCTTCGGCTAAAGCGGGTCATGCACCAATTCAGGAAGAGAACAGAACCGCTTATAAAAAGTTCTCTGAAGCGCTCCTTGAAGTGTGTCAGAAACTAGCTAAAGCATTGGTCAAAGATGGTGAGGGGGCGAGTAAATTTATCACAGTGCATGTAAAAGGCGCCTTGACCAAAAATGATGCAAAAAAAATCGCCTTTGCGGTGGCAAACAGTTCTCTGGTGAAAACCGCCTGTTTTGGTTGTGACCCCAACTGGGGCAGAATTTTAGCCGCCGTGGGTTATGCGGAGATTCCATTGGATCTAAGACGTTTAAAAATCTATCTGGCGGATGTCTGTATTGTCGATGGTGGTATGAGGGCCGCTGATTATACCGAGGCGATGGGGGCTGCGATCATGCAGCAGTGGGATATCCCCATCACCATTGATCTTGCTCAAGGAGAGCAGGAGATCACCGTATGGACCAGCGATTTAAGCCGTGAATATGTGTCGATCAATGCGGATTATCGGACATAGATCGACGGTTTTTTGCCACCACCTTAGCCAACTCAATTGCAGTAAGCAGTGAACCGGGATGCGCAATCCCCTGACCGGCGATATCATGCGCTGTACCATGATCAACACTGGTGCGCACAATGGGGAGGCCCAGTGTAATATTCACCGCCTCTCCAAAAGCGAGCATCTTTAAGGGAATCAGAGCTTGATCATGGTACATGCAAACCGCACAATCGTAGGTTTTGCGGGCGGCTTTATGAAACATGGTATCGGCGGGCAGAGGACCACGGATCGCCCAACCATGCTGTTCTTGCAGTTGAGTGCAGACCGGGATAATTTTATCAATCTCAGCTTGTCCAAATGAGCCAGCCTCCCCCGCATGGGGATTGAGACCCGCCACAGCGATACGGGGGTCAGGAATCGCAAAATCAACTTTTAGCGCCTGATAGACAATCTCCAGCGTCTTTTGCAGATGCTCTTTGGTGAGACTCTCCGCAACAGTACGGATCGATTGATGAATGGTGACAGGAATCACCCTTAAACCCGCACCTGTGAGCATCATAACCGGACGCTCCACCTGACAGATATGGGCGATAAGTTCAGTATGTCCTGGAAAATGGATGCCCGCTTCATGCAGAGATGCCTTATGCAGCGGCAGTGTGGTGATAGCAGAAACATCGCCCTGCAAAGCATAGTGTGTTGCGATCTCAATACTCTTAGCAGTAGCCTCACCATAGGCGGCATTGGGTTTGCCAACGTGATAATTCTTCCAATCGATGGCGGTAGGAATCGTGTGATAGTGTAGTGTTGATGTGGCTTGAGATTGGGGCTTCTCTTGGGTTGGATCAATCTCTTTGAGTTTGGGTAGAGGAAGGTTAAGCTGGGTGGCTGTATGTTCGAGAATCCACGGATCCCCCAGATAGAGCCACTGATAAGCGCTCTTTGGTTGTTCGTAAAAGGCTTTGAGTAAAATTTCAGGGCCAATGCCTGAAGGATCCCCCATGGTGATGGCGATCCAACCGGTGTGTGTAGCAGACATGGTTTATCTATCGACTCTTAAAAAGTGAATTGGCGTGCTGTTAGTTTATCGAGGAGATCATCAAAACGCCAGCGACTCTTTATCGATGTTTTAGAGGAAGTTTTTAAGTGAACGGTTCAGGACGTACACTCATTCTTTTTATCCATGGTTTAATCGGTTCAGCGGAAGGAACCTGGGGGAATTTTCCACGGCTTATTGAGTCCGATGTTCTTCTACAAGAAAAGTTTGATGTTAAGGTGTGGGATTATGCTCAGGAGAATATGCAGGATTTTTTACTCACCAGTGTGGTGGGTGGCCTGCTCTTTAAAAAACAGATCGACTTCGCCGGCCATAATGCCTCCTTCTGCCTAAAAAAATCCGCTGCACTGCATACCGAATTGAGTTATCGGTTCAATCATTATCAAAAAGTGGTTTTAATCTGCCATAGTTGGGGTGGTGTGATTGCCAGGCAGTATCTTCTAGATCGTCTTCAGATGCAACAGAACATCCCTGTGGTAGGGTTTCTCTCTTATAATCCATTCTTCTCAGTGACCCATATCAAAAAAGGGGTGCATAAACTCTTCAATGCCAGTGATATCACCAAAAATCAATTAAAGCAGCTTTCTTCTTTTTTAAGGGAGCAGAATAAGCGTTGGAAAAAGATGAAAGTTAATGATCTCATCGCAACGCTCTCAGTGGTTGGAGGAAAGGATTTTCTGGTGCGTTTTGAGGATGTGGTTAAAATTTGTGGCCAAGAGAATGTGGTCTATGTGGAACGATCGGGACATACAGATCTGGTGAAACCCACTTCTGTAAATGATCTACCTTTCCTGATTGCACGGGAATTTCTCTTAGAGCGTGTTTAAGGAGCATACATTATGGGAAAGCAGGAACGTCAGGAGTGTGGATGACCACTTGAGAGGATACGATACTGGCTGAATTGAAAAAAAAGCATATCTGCTACACTTTAGAAGACCTCACTCACTTATCTATCTTACTTTCAAGGAATCCCATGAAGACATTTGAGTTGCGTGTTCACAATGAATCCCTACTAGATAAGCTGCAAGAAGTTCTTGCTCAATTTTCAAAGCAAGATATTGAGCTTATTTCCCTTACACAAAAGCGCCAAAACAATCAAGAGATCAAAGCGCTTCTTAAAAAAAGAAAAAGCGCTTTCAAAAAAATAGCGGCCATCGGAGGCGAAGAAGATACCGAACAATGGATCAAAAATATTCAAGAAGCCCGCCAGTCTGAAATGCCTAAACACCTTCCTTTTGATTAATATGCCTTTTCTTCTCGATACAAAAACTGCACCCATATTAAAAGAACATCCAGCCACACAAAAGAGTTATTTATCAGCCAACGCAATACGATGCAGCGCCGGTTGGCAGAAGATCTGATCAAAAATCAGTGCATAAAAAATTGTAAATATACTTACAGCAACAGCAGGCCCCAGTGCGGCGGGATCATCCAGCGTCGATAAAATTTGTACCCAACCGATAAATGCACCAATCATTGCTGAATAATAAAGATGTTTGCGCAGACCACGGATCACAGAAATAAGATTGACCTGCTCTGGATTCGGTGTCCTACCCAAAAGAGTCAGTGAAAAAACTGTTTTTATCGCGAAAAAGAGTTTCTGTGCCCCAAAAGAGAGCAAGCCTAAACCGATCGTTAAACCCAAGACAAAAATCAGCGATGGCGGATTAAAAAAAACATGAAGATCACTACCCAGAAGGATACCTATGCTGATTATGGCGATGGCGAGAACAAAACCAATAATACCTGAATATTTCATATCGACCTCCTGTTAGATGATTTTATCGTCGTGCCTTCCAGATAATAAAAGAACGATTTTCCGTGACCTTCTCAACCTGATAAAAAAGCGGCTTCATCTGGCGACCATAGTCTAAAAAACGGGAAGCAACAAGCCATAACTCACCGTTCCTGGGCAGAATTTCAGAGGCCTTCTTAATAAAATGGCGGGTTGGTGCATAATGGGTTTTATGGCCCTGATGGAACGGAGGATTACTGATCATGGTCTGGAACGATTGCTGCTGGAGTTGCTCTCCCAAGCCATCTTCAGCAATCACAGAACAGTGCTCCAGATGATTAAGGCGCAGGGTTTCCTGAGAGCACATCACTGCACGCAGAAGATCATCAGCAAGTGTAATTTTCTGCTCTGGAAAGCGTTTCGCTAACGTGGCGCCAATGATTCCAGAGCCTGAGCCCCAATCAAGAATATGCTGACCTGGAGAAAACGGATAGGTTTTT